>JAGSHI010000123.1 GCA_023954635.1 Bacteriovoracaceae bacterium | reverse complement strand
TTTATACACTCTACAAATCTAGAATTTCAAAAAATGTTCTTGAAACAATTTCAGCTTTTTGTATGGAAGCTGTTCCAGTCGAAAAAGGTGGAGTTACTAGTTTTCTTATTCCTCATGCCAAAGGACCAAATTCCGCCAAAAAAGATGTAGAGCTTCGAAAAGCAGCGCGTGCTTGGAACCTGGCAAATATGTCTAAAACAACAGAGAAAGGAAAAAATGTCGCCAACAGTGTCTGGGAAATGTGCATGGGCAAAATCAACAATGTCTGCACAGAAAAAAGTGTGACCTGTTCTGTTGCAAAAGATGACAAAGGCCAATGCCCTCCTGGCAAGAATACAAATGAAACAAAATTAGACTTTGATAGCTTTTATAAAACAGCGATCAATGATGTTCCATTTTCTAAATACCAAAGACCAGACTCATCTTCTACAAGTCTTATTGGAGCCATTGGGAAATATATTGACCCAAATTCGAGAGTGTCACAAAGAGACTTCAACACAGAAGCTTCTTATCAAGCTACAACAGGTAGCGCCTGTAAAGTTAGTCAATACTTAAAAGGTTCAAGACAAACGCTAAAAGCTCTTGAAAAGCTCACAAATAAACTAGACGAAAGAAATTCAAAAGGTGGAAACGTCATAGGACTTGATTTAAAAGTTTGCGATGGCAAGGTCAATAAGGACGGTTGTAAAGCAAAAGATAGCATTAAAGAATATGACAGCGGGGACAAGGAAACAGGTATTGACTCTCTTACAACGATGACTTCTAAAGAAGCTGTAGAAGGCTCAGGCATGAAAGACGCTCAAAAAGAGTTAGCTGATGAGTTTAAAAAATGTAAAGAAAGTGGAGATGAGGAAACCTGTAAGAAGTTTCTTGCGACCAATAGAAAAGAGCAAGAGGCCATGCTAGCGGAGTATGAAATTCGAAGTAAGGCGATGGTCGGAAAACTTGAAAAACTAGAGAAGAGCACAGGTAAAGATGAAATTACAAAATACTTAAAAGAAGAAGGTTACTCTGACGAGCAAATTAGTAGTATGCTAGAGAATCCAGACAAAGTAAAAAAACTTAAAACAGAAATTAAAGAAAAATATGCAACTTCAAGAAAGAATTTGATCAACGAAATGAAAAGAAAGCTAGATGGTGGAACCACTAAAAAAGATGGTCAGATTGACGTAAAAGAAGACGCCGCTGCAATCGATACAATTGCAGCCGAACTTACAGATAAGACAAGTCGCTATCGCGATCTCGTTCATTTTAATAATATTGTTTCTGGTTACCTCGCCATTGGCGAAGGTGAAGACGCTAAAAGAAACACCGCTTCACTTTTCAGGGAACTTGAAGATGTTGACGGAAGTGACCAAGCAGCTCAAACAGCAAAAGATGGTATCACTCAAGCGGCTTCAGAGGCCGGTATTTCAGATGATAGAGAAGACGAAAACAAAGACCCTGCCTCTCTAGGTGTTGATGAAATCAACGAACATATTTTAGATCATGAAATAGTAGAATAACTCTCAAATTCATCCCCTCTCACTTGACCTAACTCGCCACACAAAACTACAATAGACGCTGTTTTAAAGTAGACCTATGTCTCAATGAAGGAGTTTTTGGTGAATTTTTACAGCGACGAAAAAGAATGGAAATGGCTCTATGACAACGCCCTCGATTGGGACTCATTAGTTAAAGTCTATTTTCCAGAGTTCCCTACTCCTGAAGGTTTAGAAACTAAAGAAGAGGCCATAGGCTTTTTAGAAGAACTTATAACTGCCACTGGTGAGTGGACAGGAACAAGTGTAGCTGGAAGAGCAGAAGCGTTAGATAAAAATGGAGCTGGAGAAGTTAAAGACGGAAGAACTTATCCAAGTCCAGAACTTCAGGCCAACTACGACGAGGCCAAAGAACTTCAGATGATTGGTATGTGTCAGCCAACTGAGTACGGTGGTCTTTCTGTTCCACAATCAGTTGGGATGTTTGTTTTAGGACAACTCTCAAGAGCATGTCTGGCCACAAGCACACAAATGGCCTTCTATTCTTCAATCGCAGATATGATTGAAAGGTTTTGCGACAAAGAAACATCTGATAGAGTTATCCCAAGAATTATCAATGGTGAACTCTCTGGTTCAATGTGTTTAACAGAACCAGGTTGTGGTTCAGACTTAGGTGCTATTAAAACGATGGCCAAACCAGTTGGTGAAAAAGGTGAAGGCCAAAAGTATATTTTAAATGGTTCAAAATTATTTATCACTAATGGCGGTGGTGGACTCGGGTTTGTTCTTGCAAAGTGTAAAGATCAACCTGATAACCTTGATGGATTAGGACTCTTCTTTGTTGAGCAAGATATCAAAGATGAAAACGGTGAAGATAAGCTAAACTTCAGTGTCGAAAAAAATGAAGAGAAAATGGGAATGCATGGGTCTTTTACAACTTTAGTTGTGTACGAGAACACTGAAGGCACACTCGTTGGTAACGAAGGTGACGGATTTAAGTTAATGCTCCATTTGATGAATGAAGCCAGAATAGCTGTTGGCTTTCAGGCCCTAGGTGCAATGGAAGCATCCCTTGCTTATGCCAGAAAATATGCAGAAGAAAGAGTTCAATTTGGAAAACCAATCGCCGAACTTCCACTCATGAAAAGAAACCTAGAAGATTTCGAAGTCGAAAGAGATGCCATTAGAGCTCTTTTAGTTGACACTGCTTCTCACTACGATATCTATCAAAGACTAGATATGAAAAAGAGAAAAACTGGTGATCTCACAAAAGAAGAACAACAAATGCAAGCTGACGCACTTCTTTGGACTAGAAAAAGAACTCCTCTAGTAAAATATTATGCCTGTGAAGCAGCGACTCACCTCACTCAAAGAGGTATTCAAGTCTTAGGTGGATATGGATTCATCAAAGAATACCCAATGGAAAGATTTCACAGAGATTCTTTTGGACCACTTCTTTATGAGGGAACCAGCCAAATTCAAGCATTAATGGCCTTAAAAGACGTCGTAAAATATGCCATCAAAGACCCTTCAAAGTTTTTCACCAATATAATCGACAAACATCCAGCGTCGGAGTTTTTAGCACAAGGTAACGAATGGTCGAGACAATACAAATCTACTCATTACAGATTTAAGAAAAAGATGATGGGGTTACTTATTGGCTGCTTAAATCCAGGAGCTAAAAAGATTCTCGATTTTAAAGCTTGGGCCGACCCTGAAAATGTTAATGATTTGATGATTCATGCTGAAACTCTTTGCCAGGCCCTAAGTTATTTGGAAACTCTAAGAATCCTTTGTGACCATGCAAACAAAGATAATGAAAGGTCTGAACTTTTTCATAAATACTTAAAACTTGTTCAACCAAGACTTGAGTCTATTTATACTGATTGGGCGATAAGAAGCTGATGGCCTTTAGGCTTTTTTTTCTTTACTACCTCTTGTCTTCAATAAGTGTTTACGCTTCAGGAAGGCCAGAGGTAGACCGGTTTACCCTATTACATGATCGACACACCATAGATCGATACATTCGAAGCGATACTGAAAATTATATCTTTTATTTAGATGCTGCCATTTCTAGTGGAGTAAAAACAATCATTGGAGATATAAAAGACTCTGCCCAAACAGAACAAAACCCTGCTCAAAGGCAAATTAAAACTCTCCAAGTTCTTACTCGCAACTTAAATACTGAAAAATATCTCGATATAGATTTAAGGGTCGGTGTTCCTCTCCCCATTTTTAAAATAAAGCAATTCGAATTTAAATTGAGTCCGTTTTATAACATCAACCTCGGGACATCTTTTTCTTTTAATAACCAAAATACAAATTCCACTGCTCAGGCCCAGACGTATGTTCGTAAAGAAATAAAGATGGGAGTAAAATCTAAAATAAAGAAAAGAAAAGATGAAACGATTATTATTAATTTTTATCAACTCACCAGAGCAGATATCAACTCTTCACTCGATCAATCTGAAATTGTAACCCAAGGAGAGCTTGTTGAATTTAGTAGTATTGATCAAAATAATATTAGTTATGCAACTGATCTAGGTTATGAAAGAGATTTCTCTCACTATCTTTATCGTTTTGAAGTTAATGAATTAAAACTTATGGAAACTTCTGCAAGTATGAGAAAAACAACATATACAGAATTACCTATGTTTCATTTTCATTATCGATTTAAAAACAAAGAATTCGGGCTTTTTACACTCGACCCACTTTATGGAGTTCACTTTAGGGACGGACACACCCTGGCCCAAGGTCTCTATGTTGGAGTACTGGCCCACTTAACGACTCTCCCCTTTACTCTCTATACAAAAATGTCCAATCAATTTCTTACATTTAATCCCCTTTTTCGAACAAGTTATTTTCAGTTAAATTATGGACTTAAAGTCCCTTATAGAAATCCTCAGAACGATTTATGGACTGCAAGCATTCATTCTCTCAATATTGCCGTTCCCCTTCCTTGACTCTTTATTTAGTCATTGCGTATTATTTTCTCATAATAAACACGGGGCAAAATCATGAAGTTATTTCTTTCATTTAGTATTCTTTTTCTCTTAACAACTCCAAATGCTCACGCCTTTGATTATGAACAAGAGGCAATTGGTCGAATAGGTTTTTCAGGATGTCATTCATCTTATAAAAGATCTTTAAAAGTTCTCCATAGGGACTTGGCTAAAAAAGTTTCAGAGTTAAATGACTCCAAGGAAGGAATTCGTAAATATAATTTACCTTGGGTCATAAGAAACTTTATTCGTCCTGAAGGTAGAAGCGCAAGTACGAGATTTCAGTACAACAACCACGCAGCAACATATGTAAAGTTTCATGACCTTCTTACAAATGGCCTAGCGAAAATGAAAACGAAAGTTGGATCAGGCTATAGTTATTACTGTCGAACAGAAAGAGACAAAAGATGTTCAGGCGGTGGCGGAACAATTGCCTACGTCTTAAACCTAGGACCTTATACATTTAATCGAATCTATCTATGCCCTGAGTTTTGGAAAGGTGATCGTAATGACCAACTCAGAACCCTCTTTCATGAGCTGAGTCATCTCGCTGCAGATACAGATCACTACTTCGGAACTATCTTTAATGACTTGGGAATGATTGAACAAACTAATGATGCTTATTTTTACGAACGAATGGTTTTTAACGATTTAGAATGGCTTCTTAAAAGAAACAGCTGGGGATTTCTATGGATGAAACCTAGAGTGGAACCACTTAGTCCGTTACGAGGACCTGAATCAAATCATTGGTGCCGTCACCAGAGCCACAAGGGAATGAGCGAGATGCTTTAATAGCGACTCCTGTTAATTCTGTTTTTGATGGAGTGGACTCAATTTCGTAACTATCTATATAACTAATTGAATAATAGATACTACCAAAATTATCCACTCCCTTTATCCCGTGTATCACTTTAACCATGTCATGATTATCAACTTGCATAAATTCAAACTGGATTTTTTGGGACTCATCTTTGATATGAGTATTTGAAACTGTTTTTCCTTGAAACAATCCATTACAAATATAAGACATGGCACCGTCTCTATCAGTCATTACTTTATTTAAATAGATTTGTTTCTCATCTCCTAAAAACTCAAGAGAGTTTTCATCATCATTCTCAAATAAAACTACATTTACAGATGATTCACTTTCATCTCCAATACAGGAGTTCTCTATAGTCTTATATGTAAACTCTTTTCCAACTTTGAAAGACCTCATATAGGTTCGTTTGGACTTAAAGGCATAGCAGATACGAAGAGCTATGTTTGATTCATCGACATCAAGATCTCTTTCAGATCCTAAAGATTCGCTCAATATCATGTCTTCGATACTCGCTGGAGACCTGCTTTTCATTTCACATGAAGCGGTAATAAAGAGAGAAAGTAAGATGCAAAGTTCTTTCAAATACATGACCTAAACTTATCGGAAAGTTGAGGCCTAATATGAAAAATTTTGTTAAATTGCCTTATGACCGACAGTAATAATCAAGAAAACAAAAAATTTAAGGGTGACCTTGGTGATTATGAGCTCGTAAGTACCCAAGATGGCTCATATACTCTCCATTCTGAGTATTTTAATGAAAGTTGCCACTCTCTCTCTGGCGCAGTTGAAGAAACACTCTTTAACTACATAAATGGATGCGAATTACCCGACAAATTAAATCAAAATGAGCTCTCAATTTTTGAAACTGGCTTTGGCCTTGGGATTGGTTATAAAACCACTACTGAATTTTTAGAAACAAGCTCCTTTGAAGGTAAGCTTACTTTTGTAAGTACAGAACTCGATTCCGAGTTAGTTAATTTTGCAAAAACAAATACTGAATTGTCTCAATCTTCAAACTATCCACAGTTTAAAGAATTAGCATTTAATAACTCTCCAGTCCCTCATTTTAAGGCCTCAAAAAATGGGCATATATTAATAATTCTTATTGGTGATGCACGAAAAACTACTCCAGTGGCCCTAGACAGAGGTCTATTGCCTAAATTTCATGCTATCTATCAAGATGCCTTCTCCCCGAAGAGAAATCCTTTTCTCTGGACAGTAGAATGGTTTGAAACTTTAAAGTCTATCAGTGATAAAACAGTTGTCCTTTCTACTTACTCATCTTCTAACTCCATCAGGAAGTCCATGATTGAATCAGAATGGCTTGTTCAAAACCGCAAGGGCTTTGGAACAAAAAGAACATGTACCCGAGCAAAGCTCACAGGTAAAACTGATGAGGAAGTCAAGCTTTCCCTAGGTCGCTCACCTGCTGCTTCGCTCAGAGATAAAGACATCTAAAATACTATCCTTTCAGATCAGCTCATAAATGTTTATAATCTTTGTATGAGTCAAGTAATCTTAATAGAACCAAACTCGAACCTTAACGAGCTTCTTACATTAAACCTTCAAACTTATACAGGTTCTGAAGTGATCCCCAGAGAATCGGCATCAGAGGCCTTAGAGCTAATGAAAATTCTACCTGGAATAGATTTAGTCATCTCTCGAAACAAAATAGGTGAAGAAGATTCGGCCCAACTTCTTTATGAATATATTTCATCTAATGACACTGAAATAGGTCTTATTATTCTTGGGAGTGTAGAGCAATCGATGGATGATGTAGCCATTGTTCAGGATAATATTAATGATTTTGAGGAAACAATTAGATCAGCTTCAAAAATACTTGGAGTCAATGAAGATGTTCTAAGTAAAAAAGTTCTTCCTGATTACATACCTATACCTTTAAATTATTTTTTCCCTTTGGATACTACAGCATGTGATGTTTTTATTAGAATTAAAAAGGGACCTGACGAGTATCAGTTTGTGAAAAGGATACACGCTGGTGATACTTACAGTAAAACAATGGTTCAAAAGTATATCGATCAAGGACTTAATAATTTTTATATCCCTAAGGATATGCAAAAGAATTTTACCAACTCGGCCTCCGATCAGCTAGTTGCTAAACTTGAACAAGATTATGAAGATATTGATGAACATATAACACTGATGTCTCAAAGCATGGACATGGCCCTAAATGATATAAAGAACATGGGCTTTACTTCAGCTACTATTCAACTTACTGAATCAATCATCGATAATATTATTGAAACGACTGAGAAGTCACCAGAGATGTCTGGTTTCCTTAGAAAGATAGTGAACTCTAAAACGAGTTATATGTATCAGCATTGTCATATGACAAGTATTGTCGCCAATGAATGCCTTAAGAAATTAAAGCTAAACAAAGACAATAACTTTCAAAGGCTTGCTTATGCCTCCTTTTTTAAAGACATATCTTTAGTTGATAATGAAGAACTGGCTAAAATTTCAACTTTTGACGAACTCGAAAATAAAGAACTCAGTGATGAAGACTGGGACTTAGTCTTTAACCATGCTCTAGAAGCATCCATAATGGTACGGAAACAAAGTGAAGTCCCGCTTGGTGTTGATGATATTATAAAAGTTCACCACGGCAGCCAAAATGGAAAAGGGTTTAGCACCGTTAACGTCAGTAAGTTTACTCCCCTACAGCAAATTTTTGTTATTAGTTGTGAGTTTGTTAGAGAAATTCTAAAGTTTAAGGAAGTAGGAGGAAAACCAACTCCTATAGTCGACGAACTTTATAAAAAATACCCCCACCCTGAAACAACAGTCGTTATTAGAACTTTAGAAAAGGTTTTAAGGAAGTCAAAAAGTGTCAAATAACAAAAATATTATTTGTGAGCTTTTTGGAATAAAGTATCCCATTATCCAAGGGGGAATGGTTTGGGTTTCAGGATCTAAGCTCGCAGCAGCAGTTTCAAACAGTGGTGGACTAGGATTAATTGGTGCAGGTTCAATGAAGCCCGATCTTTTAAAAACCCACATCGAAAAAGCTCAAACTTTAACTTCCAATCCCATTGGAGTAAATATTCCTCTCCTCTACAAGTACAGTGAAGAGCAAATAAAAACGGCCCTAGACCTAGGGATCAAAATTTTTTTTACTTCTGCAGGTAGTCCCAAAAAATGCACTCAGTTACTAAAAGACAAAGGATGCACTGTTGTCCATGTCACCTCCTCTCCCTTATTAGCAAAAAAATGTGAAGATGCTGGAGTAGATGCCATTGTGGCAGAAGGTTTTGAGGCCGGAGGACACAACGGTAGAGATGAAATAACGACAATGAGTCTTATCCCTCAAGTAGTAGACACTGTCTCCATCCCTGTCATTGCAGCAGGAGGAATTGGAGATGGAAGGGCAATCGCAGCAGCAATTGCATTAGGTGCTTCAGGAGTTCAACTAGGCACGCGATTTGCGGCAACTCAAGAGTCTTCAGCCCATGATAATTTCAAAAAAGCAATTGTAGAGGCCAGCTCCTCATCAACTATGTTATCCATGAAAGACTTGGTTCCAGTAAGGTTGTTAAAAAATAAATTCTATGAAGAGATTACAGAAATGGAAAACAACTGTGTCGACCCAGAAAAGATAAGCCAGCATTTAGGCAAAGGCAGGGCAAAGGCCGGAATGCTAGAGGGTGATATGGAAAATGGCGAACTTGAAATTGGGCAAATTGCAGCGTCTGTAAACGATATTCCATCTGTACAAGACTGTATGAATGACCTGATTAAAAGTTATAACCAGGTCATAAAAGATCTAAGCGGAAAGTCTTTTTAAATTCTCAAGGCGTTTTTCAATAGTTGGGTGAGTTGAGAAAAACTCTGACCATTTTACTTTACTAGAAATTTGCATTGCACGTACTGAGTTATCTCTTTGAATTCCATCATCAAACTTATCCAAAGTGTCATAGTTTCTCTGTAATGCCTCTAGGGCCGCAATCATTTTGTGTTTTCCTGCTAGCCTTGCTCCCCCATTATCAGCTCTATATTCTCTAAACCTAGAGAAACCAAATACAATCGGAGCAGCTAAAAGAGAAAAAACAAAATAAAGTAGGTTATAAATAATCATATAGGCAAAGAAACCAAGTCCTCTTCCATTATCATCATCTCCTCTCATAATGTTATCAATTGCCATTGTTGCAATTCTTGCAAAGAACATCACAAAAGCATTCACAACACCCTGAACAAGAGCAAGGGTAACCATATCTCCATTAGCAATATGGGCCACTTCGTGACCGAGAACACCTTCAGCTTCATCAGTACTAAGTCTTTCTAATAGTCCTGTTGAAACAGCAACCATAGAAGAGTTTTTTGTCGCACCAGTAGCGAATGCGTTGATCTCTGGTGATTGATAAACTCCAACCTCAGGCATCTTTTCTATTCCTGATCTCTGAGCAAATTCGTGCACTTTTCTAACGACTTCACCGTATGGGCCAGATGGACTGACAATCTCAACCCCAAAGGCCCGCTTTGCCATCCATTTAGATAGCCAGAGGGAAACAAAACTACC
>JAGSHI010000034.1 GCA_023954635.1 Bacteriovoracaceae bacterium | reverse complement strand
TTATTTTGAACAAAAGCATATGAAGTAAAGATAAGTATCAGCCCTATATACTCTATGAGAAGAATTTTCTTTTCTCCAATGACTCCTATAAGTCTTCCAATCTTTGGAGCAAAGAACATATTGAAAACGTAATTGCATAGATAGAGGAGTGATATATCTTTTGCTGTATAACCAAACTTTTCAACCATCATGAAGCCAGCAAAAACCATGAAAATTTGTCTTCTTGCTCCGCTAAGAAATGTGAGTAAATAGTAAAGCCAGTATTTCTTTCGGAGAATCATTTTTTTTCTTTGTTCTTCTTTGGCGGGAAAACTGGGAAAGTAAATGGTATTAAATGCAACGAGAACGAGCCCAGCCGTTCCAGCGATAATATAAATAGACTTGAACCCTAAACCTAATAGAGTCATTAGAATCCAGACTGAACTATAAGAAACGATTGATCCAACTGCAGTGAATGATAATACTTTTCCCATAAAGGCAGGAGCATGTGCCTTATCGATTAATTGTAAAGTCAAAGATTGGTTCATCGTTTCGAAATAGTGAAACCCGATAGACATGACAAAAGTGATAAAGTAGAGACCCGAAGCTCCTTGGAAAAACCCTGTTGCACCAACTCCAACACACATTAAGGCCAGAAAGAAGAGAGCAAGTGTTTGCTCTTTAAAGTAGAGAAGTAAAAAGACTGAAGCAAAAGCTAGAAAACCAGGGACTTCTCTAATGCTTTGGAGCATTCCAATTTCTTTCCCTGTAAAAGAAGCAACTTCAACAGTGTAATTATTTAAGAGAACCTGCCAAACAGAAAAAGTGAAAGGCATAATAAATGCCATCAGAAGCAACATATGTTCGGGAGATTTTTGAAGCTTTATTTTCATGAGTCATTGTGGCACGGAAATGAGGTCTTTAAAAGTACAAGACCATTCAAAATACTTATTGATAATATAAGGGGGGATTATCATCGAAGTCATCTTCAGGATAATCATCTATTTCAGGAATAATTATTTCTCTACGCTCAAAACTTCGAAAGTAATTCTTATTAAATAGAAAATGTGTAAACCCCGTTAATACCCCAAGCAGGAGTCCGATACCATGAGCATAGTAGCTAGTATTTGGATCATAGGAGGTCGGAACTAGTACCATTAAAGAAACAGCAAATATTTTCATAAATCGACGATTAATTGAAACTTGCCTTTCTATACAAAAATAGAGAATTAGCCAAAAACCCCAAAGCCAATAGACCATTCCGGATGCACCCAATATTCCAATATCTTGGATTGAAGAATTGATAACGATAAAGTTTGTAATTCCTCCCATGAGAAATGTAACAATAGGAAAAGCAATCCATCCATATGAAGAAGCAACAAAATATCCCATGATGGAAAGGAAGAGTGAATTTGATAAAAAGTGCGAAAGATCAGCATGAATCATAGCACTTGAAAATAATCTCCAATATTCAGAGTTATCATGAACTCGAACAGGAGAGGCGAGTAGAAGCTCTCGGAACCCTAAATCATGTCTCCAATAAAGATGGCTTAGAATCAAGCTAGTTAACAAAAAAGCGACAGAACTCAATATTCCGTAATTGTACTTTTTCTTTGTAAGATAATTCTCGACGATTTTCGTTTCAAGTTCCATTTATGAAACATGTGTCCATATTGGCTGAAGTCAAGGGTCCTAAGTTCTTGAGACTTAGGAGGCTGTTCCAAATTAGAAACAAAGATTCCGTTCTCAAGTCGTTTACAGGAGACCTATTTAATATATTCAGTAACTTGAAAGACCAATAGGCTGGCATAGACATTGCTTATATAGGGATAACGTTAATAAAGGAGAATATATTGTTTCGACTAAAGCTAGGCTGGAAATTAAGAAAGATCGGAAAAACCATCTTTTTAACCAACGAAGTGAGAACTTTTGAAATTTCAGAAATCTCATACTCAATATTAAGATATATAACTAGGCCTCGTACTTTAGATGAAATCAGTGACTTTATTTTGGACTTCTTTGAAAACATAAAAAAAGATGTCATCAAAAAAGATATGAAAGAGCTTATGAAAGATATGGTATCAAGAGGAGTCGTTCACGCTGTAAAACCTCAAATTTGAATTACTCCCCTTTTAACCTTGCCCTTAATGATCTTCTTAAGGGCAAGGTTTTTGCCTCCAAACAACACCAATGTTAAACTTACTCCTTAGCTTAAAGGAGATAATTATGTCAGAAACCATGAACGCCCAACATATACTTGTAGACCATGAACACGAGGCATCTGACCTTGTGAAAAAAATAGAAGAAGGTGTAACTTTTGAAAAATTGGCTGAAGATTTTTCTAATTGTCCTTCTGGGAAACAGGGAGGAAACCTTGGAGAGTTCAGAAAAGGGATGATGGTTCCAGCCTTTGAGAAGGCCGTACTTGAGTTAGAGGTTGGACAAGTCTCTGGCCCTGTGAAAACTCAGTTCGGATATCACCTTATAAAACGTCTCGGTTAGAGTAAAAACTAACATTTTCAAATTATTATTATTTCGGGTACTTACCCTGAGTGCCCTAACACTTTCTTACATTGCATGTAACTCTTACATGATTATTGATTTTCAAAATGACTTGGGTGCCGAGTTTACCATAGGGTGATTCTACCAAATCGAAGGAATCATTTACTTAAGAGTGTTAGAGAGGAGTATTCTTATGAAGAAAGTAATTTGTTCAGTTGTTATTGCTGTCGCGATGTTATCTACGGCCGAAGCTGGAAGACAAAAAGTAATTTATGGAGAAGATAATCGTGTTGATCCTGAGAATGCAGTTAATTCTCTTCATGTGAAGATTTCAAAGTCTACATCAGCTCAGGTAGCAAACTACAAACTTACTGCTCATAAGAGTGTCTACATACTTAAAAATGAAACGCTTCAAGAGGCCATGAATGTGTGTCCAGAAGAAAAGTTTAGTCAACAAAATGCAGTTGCAAGATGTTCTGGATTTTTAGTTGGACCAGATCTTGTTGTTACTGCTGGTCACTGTGTTTCTAGTCAGTCTCACTGTGACAATTACAGTTGGGTTTTTGATTATAAATCTGATCAAGTTGGCGATCTCGAAATTGAAAAAAGCAAAGTATATAAGTGTAAAAAGATTCTGGTTCAAGAACTCAATAGCTCTGTTAAGTCAGACTATGCCCTGATTCAACTCGACAGGGCCGTAACAGATAGAGAACCCTTGAAATTCAGAACAGAAGGTAAAGTAGCAACTGGGGCTGGACTCGTCGTAATTGGTCACCCCAGTGGCTTACCTACAAAAATTTCAGCAGGTGCTACTGTTAAGGAGAATACGCATGACCAATTCTTCAAATCAGATCTTGATACTTTCGGTGGTAACTCTGGTTCTGCTGTCTTTGATACAAAGAGTGGTTCAATTGAAGGAATCCTTGTTAGAGGTGCCAAAGATTATGTTCGAACATCTAGAGGTTGTTTAAAGGTTAATGAATGTGAAGATATGAGTTCTCCAGGATGTTATGGAGAGTCTGTATCTAGAATTACGAAAGTTGGAATAAAGAAATACTTGAAATAAATATCAAAACCGAGAAGTCTATGGCTTCGAAGTGTCCCCATCGAACGAGGCCTTCTCTTATGAGAGGGCCTTTTTATTTAAAACTGTCTGGAATAATATCGACGCCTAACTTTTTACCAAGTTTAACAATCAAAGGAATTGTAATTGGTGCGCCTGGAAGAATAACAAATATTCCTAACCCAATTGTTTTTAAAAAATCTTGAAATTGCTTATTTGCAATTTCCATATCTTGTTCAGAAGCCTTGCCTTGTGTATACCTTGCATAGGTTTCAAACATCTGTGCAGTTTGTTCACCCTCTTTGGATAAGGCAACTCTAAGCTTTTCCAGTTTGTTCTTAAGTTCTGAAAGACTTGCTTTGTCTTTCATCTTAAGTAGGGCCTCAATAGTTTTCTCAGTAATTCTATCAATAACCATTAATGAATTTCTTTGTTGATTGGTTCTGGAATACAATCGTCGCAATTTGCATCGTTGTGAGATTCAATCTCTTCATCCATCATTTTCTTTAGAGTTGAAACATCTTCTTCGTTTGCTCCTAATGTTGAGATTAGGGTTTCAGTTACCGAAGGGATTTGAACTTCAATGTCGATTCCAAGCTCTTCCATTTCTTTGGCGAAAGTATAGGCCTTTTCTTCTTCTTGGATGTCACATTCAAAAAGCACTTCTAGGCCTTGCTTTTCTATAACTTTGATTCTTCTTGACATGTGTTCCCTTTGTGAGAAATAGAATAAGATTCGTAAATCTACCAAGTGCGGGAGCAAAGATGAAGGTCTTTTACCTTGAACAAAATGACATGACGCAAAAGTCCTTTGAATTGGCCATGACCGAAAAGGGTTGGGAAGTTTACACAGCTGCTCCATTGGACGATTTTCAGCACATCTTAGACGACTGGGGTGCAGATTTACTGGTCATTGATTACGACTCGGTTGGTGGAAAGATGAGCAGATTTTTAAATACGGAGATTCCTGTCGCCGTTACCTGTGAGAAAGAAGAAGATGTAACTGCATTTATGGTTATAACGAAACCATTTAATCCTCTGGAAGCTGTAGTGGAATTAAGTTCTTTATTTAAAGGTTAACTAACTCGTAAGGTTTATTGAACTTAGTCTCAAATTCAATTTTTTCATTTTTTATATATCTCATACTTTTGAATCTTAAGCGTGAAGTTATCTTTGAGATTATTTCTTCTTTTGAAATACCTCTTGGTTGAACTAGATGGGCCACTGGTAAATAACCGATTCGATTTCTACTGTCATTTGGGTCTCCACCAGATTTTTGAATTAAATCTAAAATCTCTTGGTGAACTTTTTCATGATCGTGCATTTCACCAAAAAATATATCAAAGGATCCCGTTAGTTGTCTGAGTGGAAGAATCGCCTCTGGAAAAATTTCCTCATCTTCGTCAAGATAAACCTCAAGCCAGGTTTTTCCAATTTGGGCGTAGTTAAGAACAATATCTCCCCATTTGTAATCTAGTGTAAATTCTTCATTGCAAATATCTGGAATTGTAATTCCTTTTACCCAGTGAAAAACAGCAAAAGCAGCGTGAAACCGATGGTCGAAATCATTGATCTCTGCTCTTTCGAGAACTTCCATTTCATGTATGTATTCATTAAGTCCACAAATGGCATCTCTAACTTTATCAGTAGTATTTCGAAACAATTCTGTTTTGTCCCAGCAGGGACCGATTAAAACTTCGAAGTGGTGATGAATTTTATTTGAATAGTCTTGATTAAAAGGTTCTGAAAACCTTTCCTCTATTTGGTAGTCAATGTCGGCATCATTAATGATTTCGACACATTTATTTATTCTTTCTCCGAGAAATTTCCAGTCTCGGGGTCCTTGGGTAAAGCCACTAAACCTACCTCTCATCTCAACTTGATCAAATATACATTTGCGAAGAAGTTTTAACCAAAGGGCTGCGCCTACGTTTGAAGAAAGTTCCCATGTTAAAGTAAAAGGGTCTTCTCCCGTTTCACGATTACAAAAATCTATCTCTATCAAATTGGTACTATGCATTTAGATATTATATATCATTGATCTTAGATAATCTGAGGAAAATTGAACATATGTGATGATTTTGATCAGTTGTTCGGTGCCATCTGTTAATTTATTTAAATAGAAGATAGAATACACTAATGAATGTATCTGAGTTGGAAGTTCATATAGAGTTTGGTCGAAAAGAAGAAGGTGGCAAACCCTTTACTTTGATTTGGGATGTCATGGATACTCCGGTGACTCCATTTTGGATTAAGTATTTTACACATTGTTTAAAAAATAATGTTTTCTTTAAGCCTCGATTTATGGGTTTTATAGATGGAGATCGAAACCCCGAATTTCTTACGAAAAAAATTAATGAATGTATTGATACTATTAATAAAGATAAGAAATATTTAATTGATAAAAAATTAGAAGGTGAATTCACACAAGAATATTCTAACTATATACATCACCACTTCGAAGTATTGATAGGTGATCAGTGGAAAAAAACTCAATATTGGGAGGAAGCTACTCTTGAAGTTAAATCAGCAGTTTTAGGTTTAAATGATTATGCACATGAGCTTGAAGCTTGGCAGAGATCAACTCAAGGGAGAAATGAAAATCCTGATTTCACAATGTCTTATGTTCTAACCGAATTTTATGAATCACCTGGAATGGATATAAAGGGAATGTTTGAAGATGAGTTTACATTGAATACAGACTTTGGTGACATGACTCTTCACTACGCTCAAATTGGAAAAACATGGATGGAAGTTTGCATTGATGAAGACGAAGATATTTTTGACCCTGCAATTCAACCATTATGGAGACTCACTGGATCTTTTAATATCATGTTTCATGAAGTGGATGTTCCAACACTGCAAAAACAAGTTGATGCTCACTTGATAAAGTTAGGTAAAGACCCAAAAGACCCGAGCTTATGTTTAGGGCTTGTTCCCATCGCAAAGTTGCGTTTAGCAGGAAAATCAAAAGAAGAAATTGTTAAAGATCTCTCTAATAATCAAGATATTGCAATAATTTCATTAGTAAATGACGGGAAAGAAATTATTAAAAATAAATTCCCTCCCAAGGTAGAAAGGTATTTTATTCAAAACTAATATGAAAAAATACTTCTATTCCTTTCTTACATTCTTTTTAATTCTTTTTATTATAGAAATGGGCTTTCGATTGTCAGGTTGGTACATCTCAAAAGATAGCCATAGTCGAAATGAAGTTAATGATATTTTAAGTATAAAGAATAGAATTTTAGTTTTAGGTGAATCGACATCTGCAGATTATTATGCTGATGATGAGGAAAAGTCGTGGCCAAGACAATTAGAAACGATGATTAAAGATAGGGGATTCTCTATAAAGGTCTTCAATGAAGCAAGAGCAGGAACAAATACTGGTTTTATTTTGGCTGATTTAGACTTGCTCCTTGATAAATATAAACCACATATTGTCATAAGTATGATGGGTATTAATGACACCGGAAACTTTTTTTATAAGCCAGACAAATTAGGAAACAAATTATCTAGATTCTTTCAGGAACTTAGGATCTATAAACTTGTTAGCTGGGCGCTTTCTTCTAAGAAGTTGTTAAAAGTTGATCATAGAGAAGGACCAGTATTTACGAATTCGGATTACGGGAAAAATCTATTGATGACCCTTTGTAGTAGTATGAAATTTGAAGAAATTGTAGAAGTCATCGAAAACAAGTTTAATAGCAAAGAAGATAAAGGACTAGCCTACCTCGATGTCTTTCTGTGCCTCGAGAAAAACCGAGTTCCCTTTCATCCTTTTCAATCCCGATTAATAGAAAAAAGTTATGAGAACTTCCCATCTAACACAAATATTATGTTTTGGTTTCTAAAGGATAATGTGAGATTTAATCGAATGGAAACATATATGCGTGCAGTAAGAGAAGCGAGTTTATATGGAACGGAATTACCTGATAAGGTTTTAAATTTTCTCGCATCTAGCCTTGAAATGAATAATGTCGAAACAAATCATCGAGAAGAGATTAGAGACTTGTTTTATATGTTTGAAGTTAGCCGTGAAAAGAAAATGATAGATGCTACGACTTGGCATTATCAAATGTTAGCAAGAAAAACACTGACCAGAGGTATTAAATTAATTGCAATGCAGTATCCGACAATGCCTATTGAAGAGTTAAAGAATAAATTACCAAATTGGCAAAAAGTCGATTTCATTTCAAATCGAGAAAATTTTGAAAAGGCCCTAAAGAAGAATTCTTATG
This sequence comes from Bacteriovoracaceae bacterium, assembly GCA_023954635.1. Classification (GTDB taxonomy): domain Bacteria; phylum Bdellovibrionota; class Bacteriovoracia; order Bacteriovoracales; family Bacteriovoracaceae; genus M0603. Next base: position 21,119 of record JAGSHI010000034.1, on the reverse strand, counting down.
ATGAAATATTTATCGATAAATTTAAAGAGAATTGGGGTCATATGAGTACACTAGGGCATTCAATAATCTCAAAAGAGTTATATCCTGTTGTTTCTAAACACCTTATGAAATAGCGTCCAAGATCTTGTTAAACCATCCTTGAGGTAAGCAGTCTTTAGTGTTTTGACTTCTATTCTTATCATAAATTTGATTAATTCGTATAAATTCTCGCAATTCCTCTTTATCTCCATTTATCGAAAGTAGGTTTAACACATCTTTAATAGATTTAAGAGCAAGAGGTGGTGAATTCAGTGTTTGAACTAAATCTTGAGTTTTTGTGAGGAGGTTCAGTTTTAGTTCATTCTTAATCGAATCAGGTAAATTGGAAATTGAAAAGGCTTTTGGATAATGAACCATGTTAAGGTCAATATTCTTTTTTATATTTTGAAATGACTTTATGTATTCAAAAAGCTTCTCAATCTGAAAAACGTTATTAATTTGAATTGAAGGAAAAAAGACAGTGTTAATACTATTTGGTGTCTTCATTAAATCATCTAATCGCTTAAAGTTTGAATGAACGTCATCCCATTTCCCAGGATAGCGAATGTATTCAAATACATCTTCAATTCCATCAATAGAGAGGTAGAGAGTTACTTCTTTAAATTCTAGAAATATTTTATAGAATTCATCTTTAAAATGAGTAAAATTTGTATTGAACTTGAGATGAATGTTTTTAGAATAACCTTCCTCAACAAGTTTTTTAAGAAATATCCACATTTCATTAATGAGAAAAGGTTCTCCCCCTGTGAATTGAATATACTTTAACGAAGATGCGGACTGAAAAAACTCATCCCATCTCTTAGGGTCTTTATACCAATCAAAAGAAAGATGTTTTGTTTTTTCTGAGGAGCCTGGGTAAATAAGCTCATGCTCTTTGGTCAGTCCGCTACTACTTGTTGGATTACACATTCGACATTTTAAATTGCAATTATTCCCTAACTTAATATCTAAATATTCGATTGAGACCTTGTCCTCTCTTCCACTACGAATGAGCTCAGTTGTTTGAGGAAAGATATCTAAATTATCTTGTCGGTAGCTTTTTATTTCATTTTCTTCATTGTATTTACAAACATGACACTGAGGAGGGAATTGTCCCTTCTTAAAGGCCTCCCTCGCTTCTTCAATTTCTTTATCATAATCAAACTGGATATCTTGAATTTCAAAACTGGGGGAAAAGACTTCATCACCTGATTTTAGTGTTTTTGAATAAGTGGCCAGGCAACAGAACATACGTTTGCCAGTATTGTCGATTGAAAGGTGATTATAGAGTAATGGACAACATAATTTGGTCATGAAGACATTATAACTCTAGTTCAACTAATTTTGAGAGGATATTTCTTTCAATAAAGCGTGTATATAAGATAAAATAACCGAATGGAAAGCAAAGACAAATTAATCATGGGGATCGGGATGGCCATAATCCTCATTATCTTCGGATTAACCATCTATTTTAGGTCTGGATTATTCTAAAGACTTAGCTCTTTTCTGATAGGATCATCAGGAGCTAGTACATATTCTTTTATTCCAAGTGTGTTAAAGATAAAGTTAGGGACTCTTATTCTATAGAAGATTCCGGTCTCGTGATTTTCAGAATTAATGATATTCGTTTTTGAGGCCATTATAGAGTGAATATGTCCGAACTCATAAGGAACAAATAGATCATAATGATCTTGTTTGGCTAAAAAGTAGTCAATGATATGTTTTCTTAAAGAATCAATGTCGTCTTTCTCAAAACTGGATACTACAAAGCTATCTGGGTAGGATCTTTTAATCAGCTTTGCTTTTATTGGGTCTTCTAAAAGGTCTTTTTTGTTAAATACAATGAGTTTGTCTTTATCGTTAAGTCCAAGTTCTGAGAGTACATCTGAAGTTACACTTAGGTGTTTCTCATAATGAGGATCTGAAATATCACAAACGATGATGAGAAGTTCAGCTTCAAGGGCCGACTCAAGAGTTGTTTTAAAACCATCAATTAGTGTGTTTGGTAGATTCGAAATAAATCCAACGGTATCAATTAAGATCATAGGTGGGTGAGTATCTGGGTTGAGCATTCTATATGTTGAGTCTAGAGTTGCGAAGAGTTTATTCTCTTCCAAGATATCAACTCGACACATTCGATTCATTAATGAGCTTTTTCCGGCATTTGTGTAACCAACGAGAGCTGCTGTTACTGCCTTATTCTTTCTCATCTTTCTTTGCTCATTACGAGACTTCTCAACAGTTTTTAATTCTTTCTTTAGGAACTCAATTCTTTCTCGAATGATCCGCCTATCGAGTTCGATCTGTTGTTCACCCTCTCCACCTTTAACTCCGACACCACCTCTTTGTCTCCCCAAGTGACTCCAAAAACCAGAGAGTCTTGGTAGAACATATTTTAGTCTCGCAATCTCAATTTGGACTTTAGCCTCATTGGTATGGGCATGCTTAGCAAAAATTTCTAGAATGATGTGAACTCGATCTACAACTCCAAGTCCTGTTATTTTTTTTATGTTTCGGATTTGACTGGCGGTTAGCTCAACATCAAAAACGAGTATGTCGGTATCATTTGCTTTTGCTTCTCTTGCAATCTCTTCAAGTTTTCCTTTCCCAAGGATCGTTCCAGCATCAACACCTTTTTTGTTTTGAATATATTCACCACAATATTCGAGGCCTAGAGTTCTAAGGAGCTCTTTAAGTTCGTTTAGAGAACGTTGAGTATCTTCTTTTGACTTGTGCTCTTTGAGTGTCGGACAAACAAGAGAGACAAGTGAAGCTTTTGCTGTGGAGCTTATGTGAAATTCATTATCAAGCATTTCTTTCTACCAGTATATTATCTATTAACCTCGCTCCACTTGCTTGATAGGCTCCAGCAAGAAGAATGGTCTTTGTTTGATCTGTAATAACGTTAAGAGTTTCAGCATCTAAAAATTCTAAATATTGCCAGTTTTTGTTCTCTAGTGCTTCTTCTTTTACTTTATTCATTTTTTGTAAAGCTGTATCCCAAGGGTTTTTCTCTATGAGAAATGACATGGCCTTTAGTGTCCTAGGGAGTACCAGAGCTTTTTCTCTTTCTGGAGGCGTCATATATTGATTTCGACTCGAGAGAGCAAGACTATCATGATCTCTAATAATTGGACACATATGAAGCTCAATATCTATCTCAAAATCTTTGATCATTCTTTCTATAACTTTATATTGCTGAAAATCTTTTTGACCAAAGTAGGCACGGTCTGATTTGATGAGTTGAAAGAGTCTGAAAACAACAGTTGTAACACCCTCGAAGTGGTCTGGTCTTTGTACTCCACAGAGTTTATCTGTTAAACCATTAACAACTACAGATGAAGAAAACCCCTCCGGATAGATCTCTGAATTATCTTGAGGTGCGATTAAAATAATCTCTTTTGAGTCATCTAACTTGTGATGTCTCATTTCAACTGCTTTTAACTCGTCTCCATCATTTTGTACTGTTCTAGGGTAAGACTTGAAGTCTTCATTTGGACCAAACTGTTTTGGATTTACAAAAACAGTAACAACTGTGTAGTCATTGTCTTGCATGGATCTCTCAGCAAGTGAAACATGACCAGCATGTAGATTACCCATCGTCGGAACAAAGCCAATCTTTTTATCTACGAGGGAGTCTATGAACTCACGGTACTCTTTAATGCTTTCAAAATATTTCATTTAATTGAGCCTCGTCAGAATCATAGACGCTAATTCTTTTTTAGATAAATGATGAGAGGAGAACTCACTCCCTTCTTGGAGAATCATATAGTCTGCCTCATTGGTATTGAAACCTTTTTGCTCAGATCCATTGAGGCCACTGTTAACTAATGTGCCTATCAAAAGATCGACAGGCTTTCTTTCATGTTTCTCTTTTAAAGACGCTTTTGTAAGGTCCGACTCTGCTGCAAAACCTACAATCTTTTGATGAGGTTTCTTGTTTTTAATTACCTTAGAGAGGATATCTAGATCTTTTTCAATTGGAATGAACTCTTGAAGTTGATCTTTTTTTAACTTTCCATCAGCGAGGTGAAATTTAATATCACTTATGGCCGCTGGAGAAATATATGTATCGAAATTATCAATAAGTTCTACAACTCTATTATGCATATCTTGAGTTGTAACAACTCTATCAATATTAAAAAGGGGGTGATGTTTTAAATGATCGAATTCAGTTGTCGAATTTATTCCCGCAACAACATGAACTTTATGTCCCAGGTTGAGTGCTTCTTTAGCTAAATGATATGAAGTTTTCCCACTCGAAGGGTTCGTTAAGTACCTAACAGAGTCCAGGGGAGAGATTGTTGCCCCTGCGGTTAAGAGGATCGATTTTTCATTTGTTAAGTTTGAAAAACATTCAGTGATTTCACTTATCGTCTTAATGTCAGGAAGTCTTCCTTTCCCGCTTACTCCACAAGCTAGCTCTCCTTCTGCCGTAGGATGGATGAGAACTTGTGAAAGTGTTTTTAATTTTGTGAGAGACTCTAGGTTCTCTTGCACAAAAGGGTGCTCAAGCATTTGAGTATTCATAGCTGGGAAAACTAAAATAGGTTTATTCTGAGGAATCGCTAAAAAGACAGATGTTAAAAGGTCTGATGCTTCAGCTCTAGCCAGCTTACTTGTTGTGTTTGCAGAGAGTGGAGCAATGACAAACCTATCAGTCCAGTTTGCTAAATCAACATGAAGAACTGGAGCTTGATGTTGATTCTTTGGATAATTGAAATCATCATTTGAATGATAAACTTCTTCTGCTCCAAGGTACTTATAAACTCTCGGTACAACAAACTCTTCGGCACCTTTAGTTAGAATAACTCTAACCTGATGACCGTTTTTAACCCAGTTTCGAGTTAAGTCTAATGTCTTATATGCAGATATAGATCCACATACTCCCAAAAGGATATTCAAATTGCCTCCGAGCGAATTTAGGTTTGTGATTTATTTCATAAAGCAGGTGGTTTGACAAAACTGAGTGGCGCGTTAAGTCTTTGGATTTGTATTGCTCCAAAATGTAAACAGCGCCTTATGGATTAAGAATTCGTCCCTACTTAGTTTCATCTCTTTTGGTATGTATTGAGAGAGCTTTTGAGCACTTCCACCAGTTAGAAATATTTGGTCTGGAGTGTACTTTTTCAACACTTGATTGATGATTCCCTCTAAGTAAACTTTGGCAGATTCAGTAATCGCCGACTGAGTGTTTGCTGGAAGTGTGACCTGTTTTTCATCGACTAAACTTTGTTGAAGTTTAGGCAACTCGGCTCCCTGATCAAAACTATTGAGATAGGTTTGAAGGCCTGGAAATATAAATCCACCTTCAAATCCAGAGTGAGAAACACAATCGATAGTTATGTAAGTTCCAGCATCGATGATGAGTGATCTCTTTGAGTTCGACTCACTTAAATGTTCTTGATTATAAATATGATAGGCATAGACTAATCTATCCTCTCCAAGAGTTTCTGAATAATGGACAGGCATATTGAGAAACTTGTTTTTTTCTCTGTAATCTAATGGACGGATTAAATGGTCTGGAAAGACAGTCTTTTCTCCAACAGAGCTAAAGGCCCCTGGAAGATTAGTTAGTTCACTGTTCGATTGATATTCATTGAGAGAGAGGGTTCTTTCAATATTCCCATTTTCAACAAGGGCAATTTTGCAATTTGTATTTCCATGATCAATGGTGATGATCATGAGAATCCTCTAGCTTGGATTTTGATTTCACATCTTTAAGGTAATTATTGATTAGGTCTTTTTTTACTTCAAATAGGTCTGCTACAGGAGTGCAAAACTTCGGAGGCATCTCTTTTCCCATCTTAAGTAAATCATTTATGACGAGTACTTGCCCGTCTGTTTCGATACCACTTCCAATCCCTATTGTCGGAATTTCAAGAGCATCAGTAATTCTTTTTGAAAGGCTTTTTTCTACACATTCAAGAACGAGTGAAAAGACACCAGCTTCTTGTAACTTTAGAGCACCTTCATAGAGAGTTTCGGCAGATTTTTTATCTTTACCGTGAGTATAATATCCACCCATTTGATGTACAGATTGTGGAGTTAGGCCAATATGTCCCATCACTGGAATTCCATTTTCTGTAAGGCGTTTTATAAGTTCAAGATGATGAGGGTGACACCCCTCAAGTTTTACTGCTTCTGCTTTGGTTTTTTGAAAAAGTGTTGTAGCTGCATCAAGACCTTGCTCAAAGTGGCCATATGTTCCGAAGGGAAGGTCAACAACGACAAACTTTTTAGGAGCACCTCTTTTAACTGCCGCTCCAAAAGTAATCATATCGTTAAGGGTTACTTCAACAGTAGTTTCATAACCAAGAATTACATTTCCAAGGCTATCACCAACGAGAATTAAATCGAGGTCTGTATCATTAAGCATATTTGCGGTTTGAAAATCATAACAAGTAAGCATTTGAAGAGTGTTGTCTTCTTTCACTCTTTTGAAATTTCTTAGACTTTTTGTCGTATGTGCTTTGCTCATTGCGTGTCCTCAAAAAAGCTTTTGTATGTCTTTGAAAGCGTAGAATTGCTCCAATCCTTCAGTACTTTCTCTCTCAACTTAGAAACGTCAGTATTATCAATTTCCTGATCGAATTTTCCAGACTTTATATCGCTCCATAGGGAATCTAGTTTCGTTTGGTACTCATTGTCAAAGAGTGTTGATGTGGCCTTTTCGCCTCCTATCAGGGCGTTAGGACTGATGAGGTTAAAAAATCCTTCAGGTCCGTAATCTAGCATTGCGTCAGCAATGAGTTTTACTTCCATCCAGCATTCTGTAAAGGCCACTTCAGGATTAATTCCTTTCTCGACGAGAAAGTCGTAACTCTTTTTAGCTCCGTAGGGAAGAAGCGAGCAAAGAAGAGTTTGTTCGCTAAAGAGGTCGGCCCAAGTTTCATCTTGGAAAGACGAATTGATAACTTTTGTTATTCCAAGGCTTTTGACCAGCTCACTTAAAGTCTCTTGTGACTTCCCTTCGGGATCGGCCAAAACGGCGACCAGTCTTTCACTGTTTAGGTATCGCTTTCGAACTTCAGAAGCTATCGCCTTAGGTGCTAAAAGTAGGTGATGAGACTCGGGGTAGAGTTCATCAAATTTATGCCTTAGGAAACTGTATCCGTGAGCATAAATAAAACATGAATTTTTGAACTCAAGTTTGTTTTTTAGAATTGAGAGTATTTCATGGTGAGTGTGATCTGGAGTGAGAACAATGAAAGGGCCTTTTTCGCCACTTAAATCTTGATCAAACGTGAGGACTTTGTATCCATGACTCTTTGCGTCTCTCAAGCTTCTACTGCCACTTCTAAGGAGAATATGAACTTCTAACCCAGAATCTTTGAGATTGCTTGCCCAGGCCTTTGCCTGAGAACCGAACCCAATAATTGTCGCCTGCGTTAAATGCATATCTTTTCCTTTTTGCACTCGACTAGCTATCATGTGGATCGATATGAATCAAACCTTAATCTATGACAGTGAATTCAAGACTACCCAAGAGGGAATCTCGCCATTTTCGAGGGCCTTTCTTTATGGTGAAAGTATCTTCTCGACTTTAAGGTTTAGTCAGGGAAAACCTCTTTTTGTTGAGGATCATCTCTATCGATTAGAACTTGGTTATCACTGGCTATTTGAAAACCAGGAAAATTTTCCTACTGATAAGTTAAGAAAAGGTTTAAAAGATTTGGCTGAGAAACATCCAGAGGCCAGAGTTAGATTAACATTCCATTTAGATAATCAACTCCATGAATTTGTACCTTCTTCTGGTGTTCCGACTTTCATAATTATGCTAACAGAACTCAAAGAGGATTTTCTTGAAACTGTTCCTGAGATTTCAATAGGAATTTGTGATGAACCTTATTTGAGGGGAGTTCCACACTTTGCCAAAGTTGGTCAGTATCTACATCAAGTCAAAGTCTTAAAAGAGTTCAATGAAAGAAAACTTCAAGATGTTTTATTTTTAGATGACCATAGGAGGCTTACTGAAGCCTCTACAAGTAATATCTTTTTTAGGAAAGGTAGTTTGTTCATGACTCCTTCTTTAAGTGAAGGTTTGCTTGATGGAGTGATGAGAAAAAATATCATTCGTTATATGCGAGATTCAAAATGGGAATTCACAGAAGGGCATTTTGATATTTATAACCTTCTGGAGTCTGATGAAGTTTGGCTTTGTAACTCTTCCGGGATTCGATCAGTTATTAGAATTGATAAGGAAAATTTTGAGAAGACAAATTGGACAGATAAACTTCAAGAATTAGTAGTGAAAGGAATAGAAAATGACCAAAAAACTGGAAATTGATTGTCCACAATGTAATGAGAAGTTTAATTATTATGCTTCTGAATCGAGACCATTTTGTAGCGAACGATGCAAGATGGTGGATCTTGGACATTGGTTTACAGAATCATATACGGTGGCTTCGAATGAGGCGTTAAGCGAACAAGATATCGATCAAGTTCAAGAAGCATTGGAGAAAGATCATGAAAGCTAAGCTTTCTAAAAAAGAAAATATTGAAATTAAAAACTTTATGACTGACGTTGCAGTTAGCGCAGGAAAAAAGCTAATTAAATTTCAAAAAAAGCTAGATACATTAAATGTTTCAAGTAAACAGGCACAAGGTGTTGCGAGTGAAGCTGACCATGCTTCAGAAGAATTTATAATTAAAGCTATTAATAAGAAATTCCCAGATCATCAAATACTTGCAGAAGAAGATGCTTTTAAAAAGTATGGTGAAGCCAAAGAAGCACTTGAACATTTTAAAAAAGAAGAATGGTGCTGGATCATCGATCCTCTCGATGGAACCCATAACTTCTTAGCAGGTATGGACTACTTTGCTGTTTGTATTTGTTTAGCCTATAAGGGAGTTCCCCAAGTTGGTGTGATCTATAGACCAATCACCGGAGAAGTTTTTTACGCAATTTTGGGCGAGGGCTCTTGGAATGCAAATTTGAAAACAAACTCTAGGGCCCAAAAAGTTTATGCAGCTAAGTCTGGGAAGAAGCTTCGAGAGTCAATGTTAGTTACTGGCTTCGCAACAGAGAAGGGTGTGATCTTTGATAAAGAGTTTGACCAGTTTCGTAGGATAATGAGTAAAAGTAGAGGAATTCGCCGAATGGGCTCAGCGGCTCTCGATCTTTGTTATGTTGCTACTGGAATGTTCAGTGGATTTTGGGAGAGAGGACTTGCTCCTTGGGATGTCGCTGCATCAGGGCTGATTTGCCTTGAGGCCGGAGTAAAAGTAACAAACTACGAAGGTCAGAAGTTTCACCCTTTTCAGGAAACAATAGTTGCCGCAAGGACTCCAGTATACAAAGAGCTGGTAAGCTTATTTAGCTAGGAATCTTCTTTAGTTTAATTGACAAAAATTCAGCTAGGTTTATAATTTTACTAGGGATAATACCTATTGTTAAAAGTATTATCTCTAAGTTTAATGACTTATTAACTTTGTCACTTTTTCCAAGGATGGAATCCGTGTCCGAAACACTGAATTTGATTCTCACTAAGTTTACCGATGAAGCAATCACTATTACTTCGCTCTTTCTTGTTGTCGTAATGTGTTTGATTGTGGCCTATTGGCTCTACAATAGAAAAAAACTTCATAAGCTTTCTCACCAGATCCCCGCCAGCGTAGTAAAAAATTATTTGGATTCAATTATTCAAAATTCAAACTCGTTAAAGTCTTCTCTCTTTAGAGGGGGAGGTTTAGATATCACAGAAGGAATTCCTTCTGTTCTTCCAACAAGTGATTTAACTGCAGGACCTGTTTCATTAGCTGGAGATAATACTGAAGAACTCAATAGAAAAACGGCAGAGATAAATGCACTTAGAACTCAGATATCAGAAAAAGACGGAATGATCTCCGACTTACAAAACAAAGTTGCGAATGCTTCGTCTGGTTCAGATGAATGTCCAGGGCATATTGAAGAAATTGAAAGATTGAAAGCTGAACTTGCAGCTCTTAAGGAAAAGTTAGCGGCTGCTGAAGCAAACGCCGTAGCGGGTGGTGGCGGAGATGATGCTGCTCTTCAAGAAGTTACTGCTGAAAGAGATGAGTTAAAAGAAAGATTAATGGAATATGAAATCATTGAAGAAGATTTAGCTAACTTAAAACGTCTTCAACAAGAAAATGAACAGCTCAAAGCATCTTTGGCCGGTGGCGCGCCTGCGGCAGCTCCTATAGCGGAAGCTCCGTCTGAGCCTGATCCAATTCCAACAATTGAAAATGAACCAGAAGTTGCTCCAGTTGAAGAAGAGGCAGCTCCTGAACCAGAACCAGCTCCTCCTGTTGAGGAAGCGGCTCCCGAGCCTGAGCCTGTAGCGGAAGCTCCTGCTGAGCCTGAAGCCACTCCTGCTGGGGAAATTGATATGAGTGATGTTACAGGTGAGCCTGATGAATTTGATTCTATGCTTGCCGGCGCTGGTGGTGGTGGCGGTGAAGAAGATTCTGGTGGAAATATGAGTGGAGCTGGTGGAACAGACCAGATCGATACTTCGACATCCTCCTCAGCTGAAACAGAACAAAAATCTGCTGAAGAACTACTTTCAGAATTTGAAAAAATGCTAGGTTAAAAGTTATACCTTCTACAAGAGAGAGAGCCTTGAAACTAATCCTGCGAATATTTAGTTTAACACTCCTGCTATTATTCCCTTCACTTCACTTAAATGCGGCTCCAACAAAAGCTGTGGGCAAGAACGCGAAAGCTGAACCTGTTAAAAAAATTGCTCCGAAATTCGATAGAACAACATTGAAAGGGCAACTTTTATCGGGTTTTTATCATACCAATACGAAGAAACAGACTGCTCTTCTTAAAAAGAAAATTATAAAGGCCGGTAGCAAATCTGTACCGGCGTTAGTTGAAGTAATGAAGAAGAAGGTTTATCCAGATAAAAGTAGATGGCTGGCAACACTTCTCCTCGGAAGAGTTATGGGGAAAAAGAGTGCTCCTTATATTGCGAAGTTTATGGACCACCCAAGTTGGGTTCTTCGAATGGCTGCACTTAAAACTTTACTTGCATTAAAACAAACTAAATACGGTGGATACTTTGCTAAACTTTTAAAAGATAAATCTTTTATCGTGAGAACTCAGGCCTTAGATAACATTAGACTTTTAGGCCTAACAAAATATGCTCCACATGTTTGGTCAATGCTTTACGATAAGAAAAACTATTATGAGAATAAGAAAACTAAAATAAGTAAGCGAACTAATCTAATTAAAAGTGCAGTAACTGCAATGGGAGACTTAAAGTTTCAAAAAGCTAAGGATCCTCTTTTTAAAATGATACAGAAAAAACGATATAGCGATATGTTCAATGAGATAGAATATAGTCTTGAAAAAATCACAGGTAAAAGATCACCCAAGGGTAATAGACAAATTAAAAGAATGTTTTGGAAAAAACAGGGGCTTGCTGCTTTAAGTATTTAACTAAAAGTTAGCTTCTTGCTCTTTTGCTTTTTTTTCTTCGATCTTCTTTAGTCTTCTATCGACGACTAAAATTCTCTCAACTCGGTAAAGAAGTGTTTTCTCTAGGATTCCGTCACTTCGGACAACTTTCCATCCCTGTAAGAAGTCATTTTCGACCATCTGTCTTTTAAACACAGTCACTTTTGTTACTTCTCGAGTTCCACGAAAACCCTTCACAACATTGATAATGAGTTTAAAGCGAGCAGCTTTTACAGCATCTCGACTTCCAAATGAGTCGGCAAAGTTAAGCTCAAGAGTATTATCAATCCAACGAGTTTTGATAATTCCTGCTTCCTGGTTCTGCAGGGAGAGATCATATTTTTGCATAATTTGAAGGACTGCTTGCCAAGTTTGAGAATAGTCATTTCGAAAGACATCTGAAGGAATTTCAAACTCTTCTGCAATATACTGAAATTGTTTGTATGAAGCACAACCGCTTAATGCTGCTGCAAGACAAACCGTGAGTAAAATCGATTTCACGGGGGCAAAGAATTGGTCAAATCTTTTTAAAATCATTATATTAAGTTTAATCGCATGTTTACCCTGTGACAAATCATTTGAGGAGTGGGAATTGAGCGGAAAAGTCGAAATTATGAAAAGAGTTCTCGCGCATGAAGCTGAAGTCCTCAATGCTGCCGCCTCAAAATTAAACGAAGAAAAAGCTGAAAAGTTATGTGAGCTCTATAAGCATCTCTTAACGAGTAATGGCAGTCTTGTCTTTTCTGGAGTAGGAAAGTCTGGAATTATAGCTAAAAAACTGGCCTCTACCTTTTCAAGTCTAGGACTTGCTAGTTTTTTCCTTCATCCGATTGAGGCCCTTCACGGAGACCTCGGTCGATTAAGTAAGGATGATGTCTTAGTTTTATTATCGAAATCTGGAACGACAGAAGAACTTTTAAAGCTAATTCCATATGTTCCAGTAAATGAGGATTATAGAATTGGTTTACTAGGTAATACTGATTCCACGATTGCTGATCAATGCTCATTGGTTTTAGATTGTTCAGTCGATCGAGAAGCCTGCATCAATAATCAAGCCCCAACAACTAGTTCAACACTGGCCATGGCGATGGGTGATGCAATGGCGGTTTTATTTGAAGAATTTGTAGGTCTTTCTAAGGAAGGTTTTGCTGTGAATCATCCTGGTGGACTTCTTGGGAAAAGCCTTCGTTTAAAAGTAAAAGATTTAATGTGTGAAGCTGGTGATTGTCCAGTTCTTGATGCTAGCTCTAGTCTAAAAGATGTCATCTTAGAAATGACAAAAATTCCAATTGGTGGATGTGCTGTTTGTGATGATAAACAAATGCTTTTAGGAATCCTTGTTGAAGGGGATATCAGAAGAACATTTACAAAAGATTCGAGTGGTCTTGAAACAAGTGTTAAAGATATCATGAATCCTAAACCAGTCTCTATTGGACCTGATGAGCTTGCTTACGATGCTTTAAATTTAATGGAGGGGAGAAAGAATCAAATTGATATCCTTCCTGTTATAGAGAATGGAAAATTCTTAGGATTTATCCGACTACATGATTTACTTAAAGAGGGCTTTTCTTCGAAGTAAACTTTCCAACAAAATACATAAGTAAATAAATAAAGAGACTAAGAAGAACGACTCCCCAGATTCCTACTTTTTGGAATATGGTTGGAGCTCGATCTTCAGTTTTTAATTTATAATCTAAGATATCTTCAGCACCAATCCCTAATCTCTTACTTTCACTACCGTCTGGAAATAGTATTGAAGTAATACCAGTATTTGTCATACGAACGATAGGCAAATTGAATTCCAGAGCTCTCCAGTGAGCTAAGAATAAATGCTGATAGGGTTCTGCGGTATCTCCATACCAAGAGTCATTTGTAATATTGATAAGAAAGTGAGGCTGCTTTTCTACAGAGTTGAGGTAAGTTTTAATAAAAGAGCTAAAAAGAATTTCATAACAAATTGCTGAAGTGAATGGAGTACCATTTTTTGTAGTAAAGAGGCTGTACCTTTCCCCTTGAGCAAAGAAGCTAATATTTGAAATAAGTTTACTAAAGTATCGATTCAAAGGACCAAAGGGAAGACTCTCACCAAAAGGAATAAGTTTCATTTTATGGTAATAGTCTTTGAAATGGGCTCCCGTTGTGAAATGAAAAGCAGTATTGTATTCAGATTCAAAAAAATATTCATCATATTTATTTTTATCGTAACCACCGACAAATAACTCTGCACCACTGGCCGCAATTGTATTTTTAAAAATTTTAGGAATATAAAGTGGGTTCTGCTTCATTTTTTCAACACTAAGTAATTTTGGGAAAGCAGTTTCTGGCCATACAACCAAATCGATTGGTTCAGTCGATGGCTTTGCGCTTAAATTCAAAAAGGTTTCGAGGACATTATTGATAGCAAACAACTTTCCTTTTTCACTGTTAACCTTGATGTAGTTTCCAATATTCCCCTGAACTAATCGAATATTATTTGTATGAGTGTGGTTTTCTAAAGGAGTTAGTTTTAAAGCAATGTTAAAAACCATTGATAATACAAATACTCCGATAAACCACTTGTCTATTGACCTTGTTTTAAAGAACCCAATAATTGAAAGCGCCATCCAATAACTTAAAAAAGAGAAAAATGGAGCACCTAAAATAGGGGCTAAACCTAGATAGGGAGATAGTTGGAGCCAAGGATGTCCAAGATGGGCAGGAAACTGTTGGGGAGTATAGTACTCTACAAATGTAAATACTAAAGCGTAGAGACAGTAACGATGACTATTACTACTAACAAAGAAACTCGTTTTGAACTTAAATTTTTTGAAAAGGTTATGACCTATTAGGAAAACCCAAAATTGAGGAACTATAATCAGACTAAACAAAGAGCCTAGTACAAAATTAAAAGGAAAGGGGATATCTCCAAATTCATTTAACGTGTGAGGGATCCAATAGTAGCCGAGCATACAATAAGGAAAACTAAAGCAAAGTAAGGACAGAATCTGAGAGAAAAGACTTCTTTCTTCATCTTCGTGAATAATCCCTAGAGAGAATATTAGAAGAGCGATCCCAATAATGGGAAAGAGGAAAAAATTCGGAGCGAACGTCATTGGGAAGCCAGAAGCGTAGAGAAACCCTCCAATAAATGGAAATACATATCTTGGGAAATATCTTTTCTGAAATATAGTATCTGACATAGAGTTAAATAGTACTTTGGAACTTCTTCGTTTGCCAATATTGAAGAGTGAGAATAAACTAATATTAATGAATTCTTACCCCGAAAAAAATTCAATTTCAGATATAAGTCCTCATACTAAGTTAAAGGTCTTGGGCTCTCGAACTGTCGAGGTCTGCCCAAAATGTGAATCGATCTATATTACTACAAGAGAGTGTGAAGGATGTGGGTATCAGTTTTCTCGTGATCGAATTGGAGAGGCCTATGGAATTAAGTCTTTTTATGCCATAAAAGATCAATATGTAGATAGTTTACCTTTTATTGTCAGAATATTTCCCAGAACTGAATCTCTATTAGGAAATTATACAAAGAAATATAGCTCGGGTTTAATGAGAAGATTTTTGGCCCTTACTGAACACTTCATGTTGGACAAAAGTGTAAAAAGTGAGTTCTCCGTAGAAGTTAAAGATTTAACTCTCGAAATGATTGAATTTGGTGTCGCTGATGAGTTTTTTCTTCAAGAAAAATGGGGAGAGTTACCTTACTGGTTTCAAATGTCTATGGCCGAAGCAATGGGTGAATATTCATGGCAAAAAAAATCCCAGCTCCATAGCCAGGATTTTAGTTCTACATATAAATCAATTACTCAATTAAAAATTTATCCGATTTTAAAGTGGATCTTTATTTATGGAAGTCTTATTTATTTCTCAATTTTTATAGCCAAGCTTAGCTACTCTTCCTAAAAATAATTTTTCCTTTTTTTACTTTTCTTGTACGTCTTTTCTTTAGTCTTTTTGTTTTAACGCTATTTGGAAATCTATTCGCAACATCTCTGGCTGCTCTTCTTTTCTTAACAAATTCTCCAGCAAGATCAAATGATCTATCAGCATCAAGACGTCCACCGCTTGAGCATTTAGATAGTAATGTTACCTCTTTACGAGCAGACTTCTTTAAAATTGCTTTAGTTTGAACTGCTGTTAGTTCTGGATATTGAGACATCATAAGTGCTGCAACTCCAGTTACAAAGGCCGTTGCCTGACTTGTTCCTGTTAGGTAGCCTGATCTACCGTTGGGTAGAGCTGATTTAATTCTATAACCAGGTGCCGAGATATCAACTGTCTGCTTCCCATAATTGGAAGAGCTTAAAAGTTTTAGACTTTGATTATATGCCGTTACAGTAATGATATTTTTTAGACCATAGCTTGCTGGGTAATAAGCATTAGATCTAACATCGATATTTGATTCTTCATTTCCTGCAGCAGCTACAACTAAAATACCTTTCTTTTCTGCAAGCTTAAGAATTCTAAGTTCTTCTAGTGCTGGTTCTGGTCCACCACCTGAATAATTAATGATATCTACATTTTGATTAACAGCAAATCTAAGAGCATCTATTGTGGAGTTTAGGTTGTCCTGTCCTGATGCCTTTGGATTATAATATTTAAGTGTAAGTATCTTTACGTTTGGATAAATACTCTTAATGATTCCTGAAACGTGTGTACCGTGTCCATGAGAATCAAATGGTCTAGCTGCTGAGATTTTATTCTTAGAAAAATCGATCCCATAGTTATTAACACCAGCAATACCTTTCGTTACATGAACATTCTTTCTAAGGAATGGGTGTTTTGGATCAATTCCAGTATCGATAACTGCTACAACGACTTCTTTTTTCTTCTTAAACTTTTCCCAAACTGGAACAAGGTTTATAGATGAAGTTGTATTGTCTGGGTTAATTCCCCAGCTTGAATATCTAGATTTAAGAATTCTTTTGTTAAAGCCTTTGCTTTTCTTTCGTGCTTTTAAAGGAGAGTCATTCTTCAGAATTTTATGAAGCAGTCTTGGTTTAGAAACCTGCTTTCTTGAAAACTCATCAGCTTTTACCGACTGTCCATTTAGGGACACTACTAAAGCGAAGATACATAACTTGAAGGAGAGTTTGTGCATAAATTACCTATAACCTCTATATATATTAAAATTGAAAGTTGATCTCCTAATATTCAATCTTGGAAAGCGCTAGGCCTTGCAAGATGTCTAATATATAAGCAAACTGCGTACCAAGTTTGGCTTTCTTATATTAGGCACTTAGAGTTGATCTCAGGGATGGAAAAGTTAGACTTATGAGGGGGTGTTTAAACTTTCGACACTTTTACCCCCTTTGCACCCATAAAATATGTTTGAATTTTAGTCAATTTTCTGGCGATTTCCAGGGCCCCTTTGTCACTGAGCGGATAACTCAAGTACTTAAAACTGTTGGGATTTCTAGTACCACTTTTGGCCCAAGGCCTGCTATAATAGGGACAAGTTGAAGACAGGGACATGGAGGTCATTGTGAAGTTAAAGTTATTATTACTCTGCGTAAGCTTGCTCGTTGTTGCTGTAGGAATCAAAAAGCATAATAGCGACGAGATAAGTAATTCTCCTGAAAATTCAATACAAACCAAAAAGCTGGCCGAGAAGTATGAAGGCAAATGGGACGAAGTTAGACGCGACCTAGATGTCGTTCTAAATAAGACGAAGCGACTTAAGCATTACCAGGCCAAGCAAGTTGCTAGTAATTTTTAAATTCTACTTCGCTTTAACAATCGTATAAGAATCTAATATTAGTCCAAATGAAGCTCCAACTCCACGAGACCATTTGGCCATTAAATGACAAGGTACTTTGTACTGGTCATCCCAATGGTTTATAAACACATTACAAGATTTTCCCTTTCGAACGAGATCCACCGCAGTTACCCAGTGTAGCCCTTTCTTTGAGTTTGGGACCCTAATAAGAAGCGATACAGGCTTTCTGTAAACTTTGGCTCCGTTCTTTCTTGTTCTTTGAACAGTATTTGGAAGACTCTGTCTGACTTTTAGAGAAGAGCTGATTCTATTGATATAATTTGTTTCGTTATTTTCAGTCTCAACGTCCCAGTCAACGTTAGGGCAATCTCCACCAAGCTTTGAAAAAATGTCATTAAGTCCATCGGAGAGAGTGCCTGGTCTTACTCCAGGAGTAATATCACTGAGGTAGCGATCGACATAAGCTTTTGGATGAGCTGCTCTTTTACAAAACATATAAACAATATTGCTCACAGAGGTTTGACCACATTTTCCTTCGGCACCAAACCATCCTTCTGAATCTGGTTGAACGAAACTAACTGTCCCGTCTTTACAACGTCTAAGTTGGTTCTTTCGAAGAGTGTCTTCGTTAGAAATATGATCATATTTTACTTGGCAAGAATCGACACGATAATCACTCATGTGTTCTGGGTCAACACTGACTTTATTTCTTGGACCATCCTCTACAATAGATTGTTTCATCGGAGAATTAGAATTGAATTCTTCTTTAACTGATGGAAAATCTTCTGATGCAAATAATGGATTTAAAAGCATTGAGCTTATGGCCACTAAAAGCGTTGTTTTAACTATATTCACGTGTATACCCCCAAGTATGGATTTGAGCATACGAGTAATCTGGATTTGGCACAAACCAGTGAATAAAAAATACTTACGAGGTGCGTTGTGAAATGACGAAACCCCTCGAAAAGAGGGGTTTTAGCCTATATTGGTATGTATTTAAGATTTATTAAATGGCAGCTCTTCCACGGTTTTCACGTTCGAGCTCTTCTGCATGAGTTATACATAAAGTAGCAAATGGTTGTCTTTCAAGTCGTTTAGAACCAATTGGTTCGTCACACTCCTCGCAAACACCATATGTTCCTTGATCAACTTTATAGAGTGCTTCTTCAATCCTTCTCAACTTGTTGAGGTTTCTGTCCCTTAACCCAAAAGTTACCTGTTGATTGATGACAGAGGCAGCAATATCAGCTTCATCAGGAAGATCGTCTGAACTGATTTTTAAATCTTCAGTATCTCTTGATAAGTCGTTGTTTAGAACTTCTTGTTTCAGCTCTAGAAGTCTATTTTTGAAGGCCTCTTTTTCTGTTTTTTTCATTACCATTCCTCCTGAACGATTATTAGAAAAAAAAATCTTGGATTTGACTCCACTATGAATTTTACCTCTTTCTCATAACTCACTTCAAGGGGAGGAAAAAACGCCCGGCAAGTTTTGCCGGAACAGGCCATTTCAAACAATCGCTTTGACGCTTAAGAAGTCGAGACTTAATATTCTTAAACTAATTATCTTGAAGGGAGTCATTAATGGATGAAAAAGAGAAAGCATCAGCAGTTGGACATATTCCAAGTGGTTTGTTCATAGTTTCAGTTAAGGATGGAGATCAAAAAGACGGATACCTTGCTAGTTGGGTTCAACAAGTTTCTTTTAAGCCGCTTCTTGTGTCACTGGCCATAAGCCCAAGTCGTCCCGGTTATGAAAGTATTGTGAGTGGAAAAACATTTACTATTAATACAGTTGGTGAGCACGACACACAATTCATGAGACATTTTTGGAAGAGTTATGAAGAGAGCCCTTTTGGCGAAATTCCACATGAGGTTTCAGATAATGATGGCATTATAATTAAAGGGGCTAAGTCTACTATCGAATGTAAATTTGTTTCTAAGTCTGAGCCAGGCGATCATGAAATCGTTGTTGCTGAAGTCATAGGCAGCTACGTAAATAATGAAGAAGCATCACCAAAAGTGCATATCAGAAAATCAGGATTAGATTACTAACCTTATTTCTTTTTGTTGAGATCACGCCAGCTGCGTCCTTTTCTATTACGGTAATTTTTTTGCCAAAAGTCGACAGCTGAGTTGTGGTCTTTTAAGTTTTTAGAAAAAACATGGGTACCATCGTTCTTGGATACAAAATAAAGAAAAGAATGTCCTTCTGGGTTTAGCGCTGCCTTTATTGCTTTAAGGCCAGGGTTGGCTATCGGTCCTTTCGGAAGTCCTGATATTTTATAGGTGTTGTAAGGAGTTTTTTCTAATAAATCTTTTTTCCGAAGGTTTCCATTATATCTTTCCCAAATACCATAAATAGTAGTTGGATCAGATTGCATTCTCATTCGCTTTTTTAATCTATTGTAAAAAACACCTGCGATTCTTGGTCGCTCTATTTGTGCACCTGTTTCTTTTTCAACAATTGAAGCCAGAATAATAATTTCATGTTTGTTTAAGTCTGATTGGGAGAAGTTAAGTTGTTTCGTTTTATTCTCAAAAACTTTAACCATTGTTTTGACGATATCTTTAGCGGGTGTATTTTTAGAAAATCGATAAGTATCTGGGTAAAGATATCCCTCTAAGCGCTCAGCAGGAATACCGAGTTCATTAGCAAACTCCATACTCTTGGTAAGCTTAATAAAATCTTTCTTAGGAGTGATGTCATTTTTCTCTAATATTTCAGCAATCTCATAAAGGTTTTTCCCTTCTGGTATTGTGACTGAAGATGTAATACCTGCACCAGAAGTTAAAATCTTAACTACGTCTAAAAGGTTATCACCTGTTTTGATTTTATAGTTCCCGGCCTTGATCTTTGTCATTAAGCCATTTATTTGAGCATAACGATGAAAAATTCTTGTGTTACTTATTAAGCCTTCTCTACCCAGCCTGCCATTAATTTTAGAAAAACCTTCACCAGGCTTTACTTGAAAGAAAGTATCAGCACCTTCGTACTTCCAAATAGCAATTGAGTAATAGACACGTCCACCGGTTAGGAGGAGTCCAAAGAGAGGAGCGACAATAAGAAATATAAATAGGTTTTTTTTCATTATTTAAGGATAAAAGATGGATAAATTCTGCGCAATCAACTTTTTATGAAATCTTCAAGAATTATAGAAGCTGCTAGCATATCTATTTTTTTCATATTTACTTTGAAGTTGTATTCAGGAGAGTTTTTCATTCTATCTTCTGCCTCAAAGGAGCTAAGTGTTTCGTCCTGAAGGTGAAACTCGGTCGGCGCAACCTTGGCCGAAAGAAGTTTGGCGAACTCTTTTACTCTTTGTGTCATTTTGCTTTCAGTTCCGTCTGTAAAAAGTGGTAGCCCGAGGATGAGAACATCGATCCCTTCTTCAGTTACTAGCTCAGAGATTTCTTTGATCAGGTCTTCGTCTGATTGGTAGATAATATTCTTACAGAGTAGGGGAAAAGGGTCTCTACCTGGGCAAAACGTAGCAGTGCCTGTGACTTTGGTTCCAAAGTCTACAGCAAGGATATTTCTCCCAGAAAACCTTTTAAAATTGGGATATTGGCTTAGGTCCATACATGTTTAGTAGCGTCAAACGTCTAAGAATTCAAGTCTTAGTACTTGACTTTAACTTAAGGGCAGATATTATAAGGATAATTCAAAATCAAAGAATTTCAGTTTAAATGATCCCAAAAATACCTGAGAGAGGACAAACCAAACATATTCATTCCCAACAAACTTTATACATATAAAACACAAAATTTATATTTAAACACTTCAGGAGATAGCTAAATGCATCTGAATGATCTAAGAGAAAAAGATCCAAAAGACCTCACCAAAATGGCCGAGGAAATGAAAATCGAAAACCCAAGTTCAATGAAAAAACATGAACTTATTTTCGCACTACTTAAGGCAACTGCATCCAAAGATAAAGAAATTTTCGGATCAGG
>JAGSHI010000195.1 GCA_023954635.1 Bacteriovoracaceae bacterium | reverse complement strand
TGACTTAGGTCTGTCTTCTAGCCTTACTTCACCAAGTCCTATGTGATTTGTTGTAAGAACATCTTGAACCTCAGGAAGAACAATACTGAACTCACCATCACCGAAGATATTCATCTCATAGGTTAAGACACCTGAAACATCACCTTCAATATAATCACCGACATTGAAATATGTTTTGTTAGGAATACCTTTACTTAAATGATTAGATAGGATTTGAACGATCTCCGGATTAAAGTCTCCTTTAATAGGGTCGATCATAATTCCATTTTGCCATGTAGTGTTCTCTACTACTTCTTGACCATCACCAATAACATAAAGGTTAAGATAGTCTTTTGGCCTTTGAGAATCGTATTCTTCATAACCACCTCTGAATCCCACAATTCTAGGATCACTAAGGGTTAATCTCATTCCTTCTAAACTCTCCCAAAAATCAAGACCATCTTCTAGGTTTAATCCTGGCTTTAAGTTTAAATCCCCTACCCATGTAGAAACTCTTTTTTGAGGTATAACTCTTCCATTAACACCAAGAAGAACAGCTTTTGGTAATGGGTTATCTCTAGATATGATTTCTAGATTTGTAACTTCCATCAAAGATGTGCGAGTTAGCTTAGTTCCAGTCATTTCTTCGTAAACAACTGCCGAAACAGAAACAGAGTCTCCAAGCTTTAGCCCTAGATTATCTGTTGCCATAAAGACACGAATCCCATCACTTGTTTTTGGATTACCGTCGCCCTTTTCATCTTGAATATAAAACTCAAATCCTTTAGGAAAACGATCACTATTCCCAAGAGCAGTAACAACACCACTTGTAGTAACTTCATGGCCCCTTAAGCTTGATCTATGTCCATCCCCCTGAATTGTAGGAATACTGATATAGCCTAAGTTTGAAGCAACATGCTTTACAACTGATGAGTGAACACTATTTAGAAATGGAAGTTTAGATAAGCCTGTTAAGTATGTTTTTAAAGCACTTCTTGCGGAAACAAGCTTTCTAACGCTTGTGAAGTCTCGATTAAGTCCATTCCCATAAAAGTAACCAGGAAATGTAGCATTATTAAAATAGAAGTAATCACTGATAGCTACTTTATAAACTCTTTTAAGATCTAAGGCCTCTCCAAACTCTCTAGAGATACCGAAGTTCTCAACAATACCACCACGTAATTCTAGCTTATAATCAACTCCCACTGTATGAAGATCAGCTTTATTAGCACGTTGATTTCTTTTAATTATAAATCTTTTTATTTGCTTCCCAGTCATGCGGCCGATTTTAAAGCCATCGCGTGGGCCGCCTAAGTCATACATACTCAAGATCTCATTAACTTGAGTTGTATTCATACTAGGCTTTAATAGCGTAAATTTACTATCAACCAAGAGGTCACTAGGGAAAAGAACTACATCTAAATCATGTACATCTTTAATTGCTGTACCAATAAGAGTGCTAGCAGCATTGGAGCCAAGCTCTTTTTGGCTCGTCGCTAAGATTGTTTCACCAAAATCATAGCGATAGGCTTTATCTGAGCAACTAATTAAAAATAATAGAATTAGTAGATAGTATTTCATTATAAGTTTCCATCCTCACTTGGAGGATTTATCACTGGCGCTTCATAAGTAATTTCTAATTCTTCGCTTTTGATAGCATCGCCAGTCCCTTTTACTTCAACACCTAAAATTTCCCAGACTGAATTACTTTTTTCATCTGCAGTAAACTGAAAGGCTAAAGTTATCTTCTTTCCGGAAAATTTAGAGATATCAATTGGATTAGTAACAAGATTGACCCATTGATTTCTTTGTACGCTTCTTGAGGGCTTAACTATAATCTGAGTCCATTCAGAAAGAAGAGGATCTGCCCCATCATAATCTGTTGAGATCAAAACTTTGAACTTATCCCACTCAGGGTTTCTTACTGTATGTGTGATAATAAGAAGTTGTTTTTTAGAAGTCGTCAGGTCAAGTGTTGGTGAAAATAGCCATGAATCAGCCTTAACATTTCGAGACTCAACTTTTGCAAAGTTATGTCCACCGCCTCTGCCAAATTTCCATACTGGTGATTCAGAAAAGTACTTAATAGTTTTAAAAGGATCTAACTTACCAGAGAAAGTAAATTGAAATAGTCCCCACTCAAGTCCAGCAAGATTTAAATCCTGAATAGTCGCATATTTATCAAGAGTTACTCTTAATCTATGAATTACCCCTTCAAATAAACCTGCATCTCTTTGAGAAAAAGGAAAACTTTCAATCTTCTTTAATACTTTAAACAGCTCTACCGCTGCCATACGATCAGTAGGGCTTTGATTTAATCTAAGTCCAAGTACACGTGATAAAAGCAGGTAGTTCTTTATCGTTGAAATTTCTTCTTTAGTAGATGCTCTTAAGATTAAGTCATCTGCCATGCTGGCTTCAAGGGCCTCAACATCATTTAACAATTGGCTAACTTCAGTTGATAATGGTTTGTTGATAGTTTCAACTCCACCATCTGAACAACTAGTGTTAAGAATTAGAATAAGTAGTAGTCCAATAATTCTCTTCATAACTTACCTTAAGGTTTAAATAGGTTATCACCATCAATGTCATAGTTAACAAAGAGGGCCAATTGATAATCAGTTTTTCTATATGTACTAAGAAGTCTATTACTTCTCTCATCTGCAGCGTTTCCAAATACAGGATTAGAAGCATTCTTAATTTCTAGTTCTGGATTAACCACCCAATTTCCATAGGCAATATAGGCTCCAGCTCCAAAACGATTTAAACCGCCGTGAGATAGAGTCTCATCAGCAGTTCTTAGTAGGTGTGCTGATTCATCTTCGATATAAACAAAGTTCTTACCGTTATAACGATATAGTAGATATGGTGTTACATCGCCCATTTCGTAACCAACTCTAAGTCCAGCTCCAAAGTCAGTCTTTCCAATCCAGTCTTGTCCAGCATTACCAAAGTAGTCAGAATAGATCTTTCTAAATGGTGATGTAGTTTCAAACCATGTAGTTCCCCTTGGTGTATACCAAGGTCTCTCTCCAGCTTTAGAGATTGTAAATTCTGTATCAAATACTAATCCTGAGAAACCACCGATTAAATAAAATGATCCGGCATACTCAAGTAGCGATCCCGTTTCATCAGATGAGTCATGACCAACAAGCTCGATCTTCATCTTTGCAAGATCTCTGTCTAAGTTAACACCAAATTTATAACCTAGATCTTCTTTACGCTCCCATGAAGTTGCAGAAGTGTTTGTTAGAAGATCAAAGCTTGGGTTTGTTGGATAGAAATACGAGGCGACACCAAATCCAGCGTAGACCCCAAAACCTTTAACAGCGCTTGGTTTCACAGATAAAACAAATCCTGGAATAGTCTTTTCAATAATTTTTTCTGATCCAGTAGGTGAATTAGAAACAGTAGTAGGAGCTCCCTCGATAGTTTTAATACGAGTTACATCCCAAGTGTTAAACTCTTCCCCTACTTCTCCATCAAAATTAAATGGAAAAAATGTTAAAGAAAAACTCTCACTAATATTCCACTTAATATTTGTGTATTCAGAATCGAGGTCTAGCCCTAGAGCTGTCCCACCATTGCTGGACTTATTTGTTTGAAGTTCAAGGTCTAAACTGAAATCGACATTTTGGTATTTATGACCAAGCTGAATTTCAAATTTTGAGGTTTCATTATTTTCTCTATTTTCTTCAGGACTTGTCTCAAAGCGAAGACGGGCAAAGGTTCCCGGCTGATAAATATATTTTGCGCTTATTTCAATTTCTGTTTCATCACCTAGCTCAGTTTTTTTTGATCTAGAGTAGACAGTGTCTTCGTATTGAAAACTATCAATATAAAAAGTTTTTTCAGCAGATTCAGCAACAGATAACGTGCAAAGAACTGGCAGCAGTAACAGGGATGTGAGTTTCAATTTAGGCCTCGCGAGCTGGGTAATTTTAAGTACTTGTGCTTTTACGACGGAGGCGAAAACAAATCAAATGAACTGACGAAAATTGTAAAATATAAGCGACTATTTGCTGTTTCTAAACAGTTTAAGTGTCAGAGTGACCCCAGTTTAAAGCTCAGGATCACCATCAAGTGTACCAATAGGATTCATAGCAAGGTGATCCTCAATCTCTTCCCACGTTTTAACTACGATCGTATGTTTAGGAAGCTCAAACCCAGGTAAGCCTATATAATAAGCACGAAGACCGTTTGCACGGTATGCCTCAACATCATGTGGTTTATCTCCAACACCTATAAGGACTTTTTTATGTGTCCTAGCTATGTCCTTTAAGACTTTGGTCTTGTATTCACCGTGGTTATAAGGAACTCCATTCCAAAAACCAAAATCCCAGTAGAAACTTGGCGCTTTTGGGAATTTTTTATAATCAAGCCAAAATTTAGTTCTTTTAATAAAAGCATCATCTCTAGCAGTCATATAAAACACAGTGATATTCTGATTAAGCCTATTTACAACTTCTGACGCCTTTGGAAGTTCAGGGATCTTTGTATCTGGGGTTCTTAGAAAATCACGTGACGAAATATCTGACAATGTATGATCAATATCTGAAACAAGCATTGGTGTTTCTGGATCTGTTACTAAGATTCTATTATCTGTAACGTTTGCACTATATTTACTATTTTCATCTAGTGTGGCCGTAATAACCTTTAAGCCAGTCGTATAGAAGACCGCTTTTAGTTTAGCCACACCATCGTTATTACTTTTTGCTACACCTAAATGGTTACCGTCTTGAACAAAGTGAATTTTTTGTCCCTTTAGATCTACTCGAGTTGGAAAAAAACGAGCCCTTTCTACTTTGACTTCAAGAGTAACTTCAACTCCTGGGGCAGTAATTGCATCATAGCCTTGAATAACTGCGGCCTTTTTGGCCTGCGCTTCAGCTGATGCGAAAAGAGTAACGGAAAGACTTAGTA
>JAGSHI010000187.1 GCA_023954635.1 Bacteriovoracaceae bacterium | reverse complement strand
ACAACATCTCTCAGATCTAAATCAGCCTTCTCCAGTTTCGCAATCAAAGAATTAGCATACTCTAAACCTTTTCTAGTAATTCGAAAGGCTACACGTCTAGCATCCTTATCATTCGAGACACGAGCGACAAGATTACGACCTTCAAGTCTCGAAATAGCTTGAGATATAGTTGATTTTGAAAAATCAAATGTTAACAACAACTCAGAGGGCTTAACGCTTCTCTTCTCGAACAAAAGAGAAAGCAATATCATACAATCCTGAGAGGAGATTTCGACACCTTGACCAATTTGCAAAAAAAAGACCTCAAGAGATTTGTGAAGCCTGAACAAAGAACCAATATAGCTTTTAGTAAAGTACTGAGAGAAGCGCATACAGCTTGATAGTTCAAATAGTTTATAATGTAAATTATTTTCCGCGGAACTATGGTTCTAATATATTTTTTAAAAAACTAAGATCCACCGGAAAGGGATGATGATGAATAAATGGACACATGAAAAAATACAAGAAATTTTCCACCGGCCAATTCCAGATCTCATTTACAAAGCGCAATCAATCCTAAGAGAGAATTTCCCAAAGAATACTGTGCAAATCAACAAACTGATCAGTATAAAAACAGGACAATGCCCTGAAGACTGCTCGTACTGCCCTCAGTCTGCTCGGTATAACACTGATATCAACAAGGGAACTCTTGAAGAATCTCAAATTCTCGAGATTGCTGAAAAAGCCATTGAACAAAATGTCTCTAAAGTATGTCTAGGTGCGGCCTGGAGAGAGGTCAAAGATGGGCGAGAGTTTGATTCCATTTTGAAGATTATCAAAAAAATAAAATCTCTCAAGCTCGAAGTTTGCTGCACTCTTGGTATGTTGAATAGTGAACAAGCTAAAAAACTAAAGGAAGCCGGATTAGACATATATAATCACAATATTGACACATCTCCTCAATACTACAATGAGATTATTGGCACCCGATCTTTTCAACAAAGAATAGACACAATCAAAAATGTAAGAAATGCAGGTCTTTCTGTATGTTCGGGAGGCATCATTGGAATGGGAGAGAAAGATGAAGACATTATTGAAATGATTAAAATATTAGCAAACATGTCACCACAACCAGAAAGTGTACCTATCAATGCTCTGGTCGCGACAGAGGGAACCCCTCTCCAAGACATGAAAAAGGTATCAATATGGAAATGGGTAAGAACAATTGCAACAGCTAGAATAACTTTACCTAAAACTTTTATAAGGCTTGCTGCTGGACGATATGGCAGAACTCAAGAAGAGCAGACCCTATGCCTACTTGCTGGTGCAAATTCAATTTTCACAGGAGAACAATTATTAACCTCCAAAAACGAGCTTCCAAATAAAGATTATCAATTGTTTAAAGACATAGGCCTAAAGCCACTCAGGAGGTAGCTTTTGAATGCAAGTCAGTTAGTTACCAAAAAATTAATTTCTCGACTTTTTGAGAGGATTTCTAAAAATGAATTAAGAGAACTTACTGTATTTAATGAAGAAATGGATGATTTCTGTAGTAACGACTATCTCGGGTTTTCATCAAGCAAAGAAGATCAAATTGATTATACAAATTTGATAAAATTATCTGGATCTACTGGCTCAAGACTTATTACAGGAAACAGAAAAGAACATGAGGCTTCTGAAAAAATCATAGCCAAATATTTCAATTCAACGAGTGCCTTGCTCTTCAATTCAGGTTTTGATGCAAACCTAGGTTTGTTATCTTCTATTCCGCAAGAAGAAGATGCAATATTATTAGATTCTGAATGTCATGCCTCTCTAAAGATAGGGGCCAAGCTCTCAAAAGCAAAAACATACTACTATCGTCACTGCGATAAAGAACATTTAAAGAATAAACTCCAAAGGCTACAAACGATAACGAAAGGCACAGTCTTTGTCGTTTCTGAAAGCATCTTCAGCATGACTGGACGACGAGTAAATCTTAGAGAATTATTTCAAACTTGTGAAAGTTATAATGCCCCATTAATAATTGATGAAGCACACTCTGTTGGTATTATCGGAAAAAATGGCACAGGTCTTGTAACAGAAGAAGGATTAGATAAGAAGGTTTTTTGCAAGGTCGTGACTTTTGGAAAAGCCTTCGGCTCAAGTGGAGCAGCAATCCTTGGTTCCGATATACTCATTAGCTACCTCATTAATTTTGCACCATCATTTATTTACTCCACA
This sequence comes from Bacteriovoracaceae bacterium, assembly GCA_023954635.1. GTDB lineage: Bacteria > Bdellovibrionota > Bacteriovoracia > Bacteriovoracales > Bacteriovoracaceae > M0603. Next base: position 3,398 of record JAGSHI010000187.1, on the reverse strand, counting down.
GCTATTTCTATAAACAATGTATGCTCTATTATAAAATCGATAAGAAGAATATCTTTAGAAAACACTGAACTCATTAAACTAAATGATAACATTTATTATTTCTCTAAAATCATGAATATCAAAATGGAATCACCTATCTTTTTTTTGAAAGTTCCCGACGAAAGCAAAAGAGTTTTTTTGAAAAACAAATTTGAAGAAAACAACATCCTTGTTCACTTAATTAAATCCCCAACTGTTAGAAGGAGGAATGAAGGTTTTAGAATTGTTATACATAGCTTCAACACAATTGAACAAATAAACAGACTCGCGAAAATCATAAAAGAGGTATCTCAGTGAATAATTTTTTCGTTACAGGAACCGATACAAATGTTGGGAAAACCATTTGTTCATTTTTACTTGTAGCCAGGACAAAAAAAAACTACTGGAAACCAATTCAATGTGGAGATATCGACGAATCCGACAGTCAATTCATCAGAAAATTTTCAGATATCGATCAAGTAATAATTCCAGAACATATAAAGCTTAATACTCCACAATCTCCAAATATTGCCGCAACCCTTGAAGATCAAATTATAAAAGTAGAAGATCTTCCAAAAAATGAAGAAATATCAAATACAATAATTGAAGGCGCAGGAGGGATTCTCGTTCCCATAAACAATCATGAGTATGTAATTGATATTGCCTACAGATACAATGCCGAGATAATACTTGTTACAAGAGACTATCTAGGGTGTATAAATCATACCTTAATGTCTATAAACTACCTTAAAACAAACAAACACAAACTTAAGGGAATAATATTTTCAGGAAAATTCAATAAGAAAGTACGAGACACAATAAAATCCTTGAGTGGAGTTTCAAACTTTTTAGAGATTCCTGAACTAGAGAACTTGAGTTCTAATTCAAGTGACTTTGTGACAAGTGAACTAGGAGGAAGAATTGACCACTTCCTCAACAACTGATAATTTTTGGCGTCCATGGACGCAAGAAAAAATCTCCAAAAAGCCAATCAAAATAGTCGATACAAAAGGCTCATACTATATTGCGGATAATGGAGATAAGTATTTCGATGGCATCTCAAGTTGGTGGGTAAACATTCATGGACACAGAAATAAAGAGTTATTAGATGTGATAAACTCAGAAAACTTAGCTGTCCAACAGATAATTACTACTGATTTCACGCATCCTGAACTGAACACCCTATCAAAAAATATAATCGAATATACACATAATCAATTTAAAAAAGTTTTTTTCACAGATAATGGCTCTAGTTCAATTGAAGTTGCTGTCAAAATAGCTCTTCAATACTGGAAAAATACTGGTCATAAGAAGACAAGAGTTATTGCCTTCTCTGGAGGGTACCATGGAGATACTCTTTGCGCTCGCTTACTTTCAAGTGCCGTTGAAACTGAAACAGCGCCTTACAATGAATTTATTCAAATCGAATTCATTCCTCCACCAATGGAAAATGATAGGAATAATAGAAACGCAATCGAGAAATTAAGTGAGATTCTAGAGAAATACAATGATATTGCTGCTTTCGTCTACGAACCCATGGTTCAAGGTGTAGCCGGTATGAAGTTCCAGGACCCTAAAGTTCTGAGAGAAATACTTAAAGCAGTAAAAGAGAAAAATATTATAACAATAGCCGATGAGATTCTTACCGGCTTTTACAGGACAGGAAAGCGATTCGCTAGTGATCACGTAGATTTTTATCCAGACATCATGTGTCTATCTAAGGCATTGACAGGAGGAATGGTTCCACTTGCTCTCACTCTTGTAAATAAAAAGGTCTACAGTTCTTTTTACTCTGACTCAAAGAATAAGGCTCTTTTATATGGTCATTCGTTCTGTGGAAATGCAATAGGTTGTGCATTGGCCAATAAATCTATTGAAATTTTAGAAAGAGCTGAAGTCCAAAATAAGATTCAATATATTTGTAAAAAGCAAAATCAATTTTGTAATCAATTTAACAAAAGATTTAATTACAAAGCATCTAGCTTAGGAACTATACTTGCTATTGAATATACTAATCAAGAAAGGTCAGGCTACTTTAACAATTTTTCCTCTGAAATCTCTAATTATTTCATGAAACATAAAGTTATATTAAGACCATTAGGAAACAAGCTATATTTCATGCCCCCATACAGCTCATGTTTGAATGACATAGATTATGTTCATGAATTAATCATAAATTTTACGAAGGAACTAGAATGAATTTTGATATTGTAATTCTTGAAAAAAAATCTTCTCTTCAACAACTCAACAAGATTTTTACACTTGTTAGCTCTAGTAACAATCTTCATATTCAATTTTTAGAATTAATTTCTTATCTTGAATTGCAAGGTGCAAAAAAGATAAGCAAACTAAGAAAAAAATATAATTCAAATAACTTCATCAATCATCACATGAAGGAAGAATTTTCACATTCGAAGTTTCTTAAGGATTTGAGTCTTAAGATTGGCGTAAGACCACAAGGCAGCAATGTTTTTTTAAAGAATGGTTTTGTTAGGAACTACCTATCCTTGCTTGAAGTTTTCATATGTAAATCATTAAAACAAATTAAACCAAATCCATCACAAAAGCTCTCATATTTAACCTATCTTCTAGTTACTTATGCCATTGAGGTTAGAGCGATAAGTTTTTACAACACTTATTCAGATCATTGCTTAAAAAATGACATTCCACTAAGCTTCAATTCGTTATTAGAAGATGAGGAAAAACATTTAACAGAAATTCATAAAAGAATATTAGACGAGAACATCTCAACAGATTTAATTTTCAAATGTTTAAAACATGAGCAAAAGTTGTTTAGTACCTTTATAAATAGAGTTCAGAGTTGTACCTCTATTCTTCATCACGAAGACTCCCAAATTTATAAGAAAACACAGTTTGAATTATTATGAGTTTATCATTCACTAGATTCTTGGCCTGCTTGATTTTGCAATAGAGTCTCGACACAACGAGTTTTATCTACGATGACTTCTTTTAAATATTCCGTGAATATAAAGGATTATGGATTCTGTTCAATTTTAGTTTTCAAAAAAACAAAAGTAATACATTTTCTTAACTCTTTTCAAGGTTCATTATGGAGACTAATCTTAACGCAGAAGAATATGAATTTTACAAGGCACATCTATCTTTAAAAGAGCTTGGTACTGAAGGTCAGTATAAACTCAAAAAGGCCAGAGTTCTTCTCGTTGGTTTAGGAGGGCTTGGATCACCATGTGCACTCTATTTGGCCTCAGCAGGTGTTGGTAATTTAGGGTTAATTGATTTTGATTTGGTTGAAAGGTCAAATCTTCAAAGACAAATTGTCTACTCTAATATTGAGGTCGGTTATCCAAAAGTCATATCTGCAAAAAAACGACTTACCGAAATGAACCCTTATATTAATT
>JAGSHI010000151.1 GCA_023954635.1 Bacteriovoracaceae bacterium | reverse complement strand
TTCTTTGCAGTAACAGATCACTCTGAATTACTCCACTTTTGGCCTTGGAGTAAAAAGTATAAGAAGTTAAAATCTATAGCGAATGCTTTCAATAAAGACCATAAGTTTGCAGCACTCTATGGCTTTGAATGGTCTCACCCAATTCTCGGGCACTTTAATATTATCAATACGAAAAAGTACACCTCGGCCATTATTAAACCAACGATGGGCTCTATGATGAAATGGTTAGGAAAAAGAGATTGGGCCTTTGGTCGCTTTAATCACCCAGGTCGAATCAATCGTAAGTATTGGCCTTATGAGTTTAGAAAATTGAAAGTCTACAATAAAGCTCTCGAGAATGTTGTCGGTATTGAGATGTGGAATAAGAATGATCGTCTAAAGTCCTATTTGGAAACTAGAGGGAGTTTTAGAGAAGGACTTAACTTTTTAGAGAATGCCATTTCTAATGGTTGGTATGTTGGAGCAGTCGGTGGCCAAGATAATCACGATGCTGATTGGGGGCTTAGAAATGATTGGCGGGTCGGTGTTTGGGCAACAGAGCTTAAAAGAGAAGAAATTATTAATTCATATTTTGCGAGACGAACATTTGCTACTGAAGATAAAAATGCGGCGATTAGTTTTAGAATTAATGGTGCAGAAATGGGTTCTCGCTTAGTGGCAGGAATCTACAAGGGAGTCGTCCAGTTTTCAGATAAAGATGGGGAAGAATTTGAGCATGTTAAGTTAATTAAGAATGCCAAAAAAATCTCTGAGAAAACAGTAACCGCGAATCAGGATTTTAATTTTCAAGTAACGGGAGCAACTGGAGATTATTTCTATGTTGTTGCTACTCAAAAAGATGGAGATATCCTATTGAGTTCACCAATTTGGATTGTGCCGTGAAAAACCTCTTTTTTATTTTTATCCTTCTTTTCAGCACTACTATCAGAGCGGCCATGATTGAAGGCCATCAAGGATCAATTGACCTAAACACTGAAAATCAACATACTCAATTTATAATAAAGTTTAACAAAGACATCATAGAAGTATACATTAACCTGGACGTATTCGTGGGGGCTCCTCAGCTACAATTACTTTTTAATCCATTTTCAAAGTTGACCATTCACTAGATTCTTGGCCTGCTATATTTAGCAAAAGAGTTTCGACACCACGAGCTTTATCTACCAGAACTCCTTCAATCGAAAAGTCACTCTTTTTTACTAAGTTTTGAATTTCATTTCTTTTGGGACTAAACTTAATCAAAGCTTTATTTGCTCCAATTTTCAATTGTAAATAATAATTACCACTTACTCTTTTAATCAATTCTAAGCCAGTTAAGTTTTTATTTTTCAGCAATGACTTAAGTTTATTTTTAACATATTCATCACCAAGATGTCTGAAAGTTAATTTTGAAATTGAAGTGAAATTTCGTGGAATAATAAGGACTTGATTTTCGTGGTGATTTTCATTTGACTCCTCTAAAACAGCGTAGATATCAAATTTTTGAGAGAGTTCATTTTTTACTAAGTAATATTCACGAATTTTCATGGCATATATTTTTCGACTATTTAAATTTAATACATTATGCGTTTTTGCCATGTCTATATTTAACAATGTTGCGTCTATCTTTTTCAATTCCTGAGAATTTATAAAACAACTTTTTTTACATGCTTTATTGTTTTGAGTAAAAACAGATCTCAACTTCTTTCCTGCTTTAACAGGAAACATTAACTTCTCTCTTATTTTGAAAGCAGGGACGATAGACTCTGCTTTCAAAACATTTACATTTAAAATTAAAATTAAAGTTAGGATTGTATATCTCATATTAACCTTTCCTTTATTTGAATGAAGCATGAAAATGATGATGGTGATGGTGATACCATCCCCTACCTGTATTTTCTTTTTCAGATGTTATAAGATTAGTTCTTCCACAAGCTTTTGAACCATGTAAACTCAACCCTGGCCGACATAGCCTTTTAATTTCACGTACGAGTTTATCTTCAATTTTACCGTCGACTCCTATGATTCTCAACTTAGGAGATTCTAATAATTTTGCCATAAACAAAGCTGTTCTCTCGTAGTCAATGTTATCTGCTTCACCGACACAATGATAAGCTTCTCTTCCATTAATCCTGTGAGGACAAACAGGTCTTAAATGATTATTTGAACCTCTTTTTTGAAAATAGGCTATATCAATTGATTTTCCGTCACTATGAGTTCCAGGAGGATGGCCATCGATATCATGTCCCGATGCTGACCCCATGTCCCCAAGGCCGAGTGGTCCAAGTGCTGAGTCGCCTCCCTTAGAACATTTTGTAAAATGAGCAGCTTGCTGGATTTCCTGCATCACATATTTCTTCAAGTAGCTCTTTCTTTCATAATGTGTTGAGATATATCCTTCCCCTCGACGAGGCATTTTCATAATACGATTACAATCACCCGTATAATAAGACTTTTCACAAGTTTTAATCTTAGCAGAAAGTTCATTACAGTTTTTTGGAATGTTTGAAGGCGCTGGCTCAGGAATCACTATGTCTGAATTATCATCACGCGTTTCACATTCTTTCCTAGGAGGGGAAACCTGATCGTTAATTCTTCGAGAAATTTGAATTCCATCATAGTTATCTCTTCTTATATCATCTACAATGTCATTATCACGCCTATCTAAGCAGCCAGAAACAATACCTACAATTATTAACATGAACATTAACTTCAACATGATAACCTCAACTAGTAGTACTTAAATAATTAAGCAAGAGTTACATTCTAATTTCAAGTTCAGCTTTCAATCCGAGGTCGTAATTTTTCAAAAGAGGCCCAGAACTTTCGCCCTGGACCTATTCCTCACACACCACTGAGAGAAACCTGATTGGGAAAACGATGGTTATATCGATTCCCAAGACCAGAATACACTGCGGCGCACCAAGTGTTTGATTTTTATTGTATTTTTGTTAAAAACGGGGTTTTTACCAATCTTAGAATTGGCCAGAACGGCAGTTTTCAAGGTCTTAGGGAATCGGTATTTCGGGTATTTTCTCCGATGTCCTTACGAGTATTCTCATACTTAATTGTTATAGAATTTAAGTTAATTAAGACTAGGCCTTTCGGCCTAGCTTAACAAAGCCCGGGAGGACTATTATTTGATGGTGGCGCCATCAAGTTGAATTAGTTTTCCATTTTTGAGTTTTATCATCACTCCTTGAGTTTTTAAAACTCCAGCGGTTGTCAAATATACAGGACTAGAAAAATTAGAGTCCTTATCTTCAACCATATTTGCAATTGTATCAGTCACAAAATACAGAACACTTTCAACTTCATCGAGAACTTCTAAAGAAGCAGCTATCTCTAACTTAAAAGGCTTAAACACTTCGCCATCATACATGATTACCCCTTTCGTCTTAACGACTAATTTAAAAGAAGAAGCATCAATAACAGGCTCAACTGGTTCAACAGGTTCAACAGGCTTTTCACCTTTTATTACAAATACTTTAGTAATCTGCCTCTGATCAACGAGGTTAAATGTCACCTCAATTTCATATTCTGTTCTAAATGAACTAATTGAGAGTGCGAAATTATTCTCACGTGAAGTTACTTCCATTGGAGTAGGATACTTATTAGATTTCATTACTTTGTAGGTTACTTTCTCAATCAAATCAAGCTGACCTTCTTCCTGTTCTTTAAGAGACAATACAAAAAGGTTTCTTCCTTCATCAGCTGAGCCAGCAGAGAATTCATACATAAGATCAACTTTTTCAACTTGAAATGCACTCGCATCTGGGAGATCAAGTTTTGCACGAACCTCATAAGTCCGACTTTCTCCTGACTTCAAATTAACTTTAATCATCGCTGTTATCTCTCTAGAGTTAGAAAAGATGGCTAAAGAGAAATCTCTAGTTGTCACTTTTTTAGAAAATCGGCTTCCAAGGAATGAATAATCGACACTTGAAATAGCTTCTAGATCGTTATCACCTACATTCATCTTATATGAATAAACCCCACGTCCATTTTCTTTTTGATATACATTTACATCAAAGTTCACGCTCGCAAAATCAAACGGAGTGACATCAGGTACATCAACATTTGATCCATACAGAAGCTTATAGGCAGCTGGATCCTCTCTCTCTAAGTAACTCGCGATATCAGATATCTTGATCGCACCGTTATAATCACCCCGGCCAGTTCTATAATCTTCATTCCAACCTGTATTGTGAAGACCTATTACTTTATGAGTTTTTTGATCAAAAAGTGGAGCTCCAGAAGACCCCCCCAATGAATCCGCATTATGAAGGATATACTTGTCATAGTAAGAAACGACATGACCATGTCCAACTTTCTTCTTTGGACGACAGTTAGAATTTGTTTTATAATCACAGTTTTGGTGAATCAAATAGATATCATCATACTGACGAGATGGCTCAGTATTAAACTTTACAAACCCATGCTTTTTCCCAGGATTACCTTCACATTCAATAATCGCAAAATCTAGTTTTTCATTGGCCGTGATGAATTTTTCGCAACGGTAAGTGGCTTCACGTGACCACCAGCTTTGACCTCTTTCTCTTTTAAGGTAAAGCTTTGTTCCTTTCGCTTCTTTTTGATTTCCAATACAATGCTGGTTGGTCATGACATGTTTTTCTGAAATCAAAAAACCTGTACATCTTGAATTACTCAAACTGAGGTAACCAACAGCAGCAGCATTGACCTCCTCTAAACTCCCCTTTGTGTTTCCATTGATATCTCTCCAATCGATATCTCCGACGATAGATTTCCCTTGATTTATCTCTACAATATTTCTTTGTTGTTCTGATTCTCTTCCACAGCTAATCAAAATAAGACAAATCAAAAAACAAAAAAATTTTTTCGCGTCCTTATAATTGATTCTATTCATAAAATTCTCCTTAATTTTTTGGTAAAAAACGAAAGTCTTTTTTATCAGTTTTACTCAATGTTTTTGATGAGAGTTAAGACCTTTTCCTTGATTTAGCCGTGCCTAGATTTTTATAAAAGTTAGATACTATTCTTCTCTTCCAGGCTTTATAACTTCTTCCTCCATGGTATTAGCAAAAACTTTGCCAAGGAAAAAAAAGTAATTTCAGGTAATTAAACTCTGTCTGAATGTTTCATTTTCAGAACAATTAAGCCTTATCGTGTTTTTTGCGGAACACTTCCACTTTTTAAAAGAGATGGATTTAAACAAAAATCAAAAATGTATGACCAAGGAAAATCTTTTATATGAAAAAAATTCTACTTAGGAAACTTCGAGACGAAACTAGAAAAGATGAGAAACTTACCTAGACACAAAACAAAAAGGTCATGATGAGCTCGAATGGGAATATAATTGAAAGGTAGAAATTCAATTTTAAGATTACAAGTATTCTCTTTTTAGAGTTATTTACATTTATGCCAACATTTTTTGGCATAAATAAAATTACCCCACACTCCTTCAATTACCTGAAACTACGTAAACATATCATAATTTCAATGTTTAATTTAACAGAAACATGGGACTAACCGACAATATTACTATGATGTCAACCAAAGCTATTCCTATATTCGTGCTCCTTCTTTGGTTAAGCCCGTCCAACGCTTCAGAGCTTGAAGGTTTACTAACTATCAAACCGATTTCACTGCAGAAGTGTACAATTGCTGAACCTCCAGTATCTGATGTCACTAAATTTCTGTCCAATACGTTCAATTTAACTCTGAATCAATATTCTGAATGTTTTCAAGTGCTCGCAGGAGAAGATCTAGAGCCTTCAGAACTCCCCTTCTCTAGTGAAGAAGTTAACAAAATATGTAGTTGCCAAGGACCAAAACTCGACCCGACTCAAAAAGAAATTTCAAATAGAGTTATCAAAGACTTACATGAAAAAGAACTGGCAAAAGCTTTCAAAGGGAAATTTTACCAGTTGATCAACCAAATAGTTACTGTGGATACTTTTATAAAAAACAACAAAACTAACTCAAATTTTTTAGGAAAAGTTCCTAATTGTCAGTTCAGTTACATTTTTGATGAATTAAAGAAAGCAAGAGATAAGGAAGGGTGTAATAAAAATTCTTTTGATAAAAGAGTTAAGCTCGCTTTTGGGACTGATAATTTAGAAGAGGCTAAAAAGCTACTTGCAGATGAAGTTAACCCAATTATGCAAAATAAGGCCAAAGAAGGATCATGTCTCCCTTTTAAAACTTATGTCAGAATCAGCACATCAAAAGAAGCCTTTTCATATGATACGACTTTGTTATACCGGGACGAACTCAATAGTGAAGAAAAAAACAATAATCGCCTCGAGATTGCTAAAGCTAGAAGAATAAATACTCCTCTTTCTATCCATCTTGCCAATTTGAAAGGCGAAGTACCTGCTTTAGAACCGACATCTCCTGAAGTCACTTTCAATGAAATTCTCTCCGCCTCAGAGAAGACTAGCGACATTGGAGGAAGTGGAAATTATTATTATGCGAGACTTTTCGAAGCTCAAAGAGATAAGAATCCTCTTCTAAAAGCTATATTATCGAATCAAGATTCAGCAAATAAGTTTGTTGAAATTGCTTTAGCTAAACTTTGTTCTCCTGACAAAGTTCTACCGGGTGAGGATTGTCGCTTCAAGAACTGGGAAGACATCGTCGATTCAGAGGTAAATATCGAAGAAATATTACTTTCTGATGAAAACTTAGTTGAGTTTGGGAAAACATTGAATGATCAGTGCACTGCTCTTGCAGGAGTTGTTACGGAGTCTACTTCCGAAGCGTCAAGTGTAAAGTCTTCTGCAAGTGCTGGACTGGACTTTTTATGTAAAGAAGAACTCCCTAAACCATCATTTTCGGCATTTAAAAATGCTATTCTTCCCACATTAGCAAAAGACGTTCCAACGGGTGATCTTATTTTTTATGCAATGGAGTATACGAAATCAGAATACTGTGAATCCAAACCCGAAAAGGGCCATTCAATTAAGCCTATCTCTTCTAGTAATAAAATTGAAAATTATTTTCAACCTGCAAGTAGAGAAATATCTGAATTAGAAAAAATCAACGACAAAGAAAATCTTGCATTATCTCATTACGAGACGTTGGACAACTTAACTTGCAATATTATTAACAAGAACTGCAAAGAAGCAAACAAAGCTGACTGCTTTAAAAATGAAACGCTTTCTGCAATTCTTGCTGACATCGACCCTGAAAGTTACTACGATGAAGAAGATCCAAGCAGCATGGGAAATAGCTTCTTTCTAGAACAATTGAAAGAAAAGGTATCAGAACTTGTAAAAGTAGACGAAAGAGAACCGCAAGCAAGTGATAACCAAGGTGATTCCCTTACCAAAAATCTACTTGGCGGGTCCATGAGCGACGAATCTAGTGATGAGCTATTTGCACCTGAAACTGGGCAGAAGGCCACAGATTCACCTTTAACAAGTTATCTTGCGCACGGCACTCCCGAGGATAGAAATACTTTAGTTGAATATCGTAATAAAGTAGAAAGTGGGGAAATTCCTGCAAATACATCAATCTCCATCCCTAGGAGAGGTTTTTCTCCCCCACCACCAAATAATAGTGATATTGCAAATAATAGTGATATTTCAAAAAGAAAAGTTGAAATAGATGAAACTTCTCCAATTACTTCAATCTCAGTCCCAAGAAAAGTTGAGACTATTTCTACTGACTCATTTACTGATCCTAACGCTACTTTTGTAAATGTAAATGGTCGAAGAAGAGTCTTATCACCTGGTGGAAGTATTGGAGGAGACGATTCTTTTGGTTCAAACTCAAATAATGGAAGTTCTGAAAATGATTCGGTAACCAAGCCAAACTTCTATTATGGGGACAACGACGAAACGAGGAAAAAGATCGAACAGAATTTGAGGGACTACGACACTCTTAGTGATATTGCGGCCATTAGAAATCAATTAAATGAAGAGCAGAATAAAACAAGAAAAACTCTCAACGATATAAAAAGAGAAAGAGATATTAGTGAATTCATTGCGAGTAATAATTCAATTCGCCAAGGGAATATAGGACCGGGGAATACTGACTTCTCTACGGATGACGTTGTGGCGACAGGGAACTCATCATATGCTCCAACTGATGGAGTCTCAACCAATTCTTCAAAGAAAGCCGATTTTGACAACGTCATGACTACTGGTAATTTTCGTAACACAAGTAATGTTGG
>JAGSHI010000183.1 GCA_023954635.1 Bacteriovoracaceae bacterium | reverse complement strand
CTTCACCATCACAGCCATCATTTGAACATTTGTTAACTCTTTTACAAGATCTTCCGTCAACAACATCTGTAACGTAATCAAGTGCCCCACGTACAAGAATACCTTCAACCTCTCCAGTTGTGGCATTAAATACGGCCGAGCCGCTATTTCCACCAAATGTATCAAGATTGGCCGTGAAGTATGCACTCTCACCTGATCTAATATTTGCGCCTCCAGCAATTTTAGTTGGAAGACCAGAAGGGTGACCAATAACAACAATCGGGTCTCCATCACTGGCTTGCCCTGAGCTTCTAAATTTTAAAGGTCTTCTTCCTTCAACTTTTCTATCTAACTGTATTACAGCAAAATCAGCTCCATCACCTGAAGATTTAGAATTCACAACAGTTTTAAGAATATTCTTACATGAATAAACTTGATTCTCAGATAGTTTAGATACTCCCTTGTAGAATCCAAATACCCATTTATAGCTATTACAATCTGATTGCGTCTGAATACAATGTCCAGCTGTGACTAGAACATCTGAACGAACAAGAAAGCCTGAACAGACTGCAGGATTTATTTGTTCAGCAAACTTTTCACCAGGACATAGATTAAAACTTTCTCCTAGTGTTTCAGTAGGAAGAGTTAAATCGCTTCCAAGTTTACTTCCTTCCACCATTGCTGCTGTAGATGAAGCTAAAAGTTTCAACAAGTCGCTAGATGAATCGGGTACATCAATTCTATCGTCATCCCCATAAATTACTTTTGGGATGTATTTCTCAAAACTTTTTTCTTTTTTGTTTAAGAGAGAAAGAAGTGACTTCATCTCTTCACCAGGCTCAATCTCCTTTCCTTCTAATTTACATTTTACTGTAGCGTATTCATTCAAGAAAAACTGGAGATCATTTACAAGGGCCTGCTTTTGTTCTTCAGTTGAGTCCTTGGAGTAAGTGTCTAAGTAAGATGATTTGACCGTATTATAGGATGAGACAAAGGCCTCTGAACAATTTTCAACCTTGTCTTCACATGATGCTAAAAATAATAGAGTAAATAGAATTGGAACTATTGTGCTTAACTTTTTCATCTCTCTCCCCTCATCGAATAAAAAGTCCAAGGAAATAGTAACGAGTCCAGCTTCAAGATTCCAGAAAGTTTTCTTGTTAAAGAGTGAATTGGAACGAAATGACAGAAAATGAAATTATCTAGGCGGTTTGCTCATGTATTCTGGACAAGCTGACCCTGATTATCTACAAAATTTGAAGAATGCACAAATTGTAATCTACTGATTTTTCAATAAATTCTAGAGAACATATTTTAGGCTCAACGCTATCGCCATGTGGCAAAAATACTAACGACACATAGGTAGTTTTATCATCTGAGTAAAAGGTGTTCCTATCCCTGAAAAACTAGCACTTGAATGGATTTGAGTTACTGGAAAATTAGTTGAATAAAGATCTTCTAAATTAAAGTCTAAATAATTATAACCCCTTTCACATTTTGCGAGGTCTATCTCCATTTTTTCGATCTGTAGTCTTTTATTTAATCTAAAAGAGACAGGGCAAAGTGGTGAGTTTTTAATCGTTATTGAGCGGTTAAAATTATAATTATCTAAATTTAGAACAGAAGATGTCCTATAAACTTCAGGCTTATTTTCGACACATGTTGGAACAAGAGCGGCATAAATCTTCAGCTCAGTTGGTTCCTTGGTCACTTCATCGTAAAGAACTTTGAAACCTGAACTTATATCAAATTGAAACATCTTCCATAGATGAGAAGAGAGACCATAGTACAACTTCTCTTTTTGCTCTTTCGTAATATATCTTTTAATCGCTTCTTTTAATAATGTATTTCGTCTTTTATCCAATTCTACATTGCTGAAGTCGACCTTACAGCTTGGAGAAATCTCACTGCATGCATGTGAATAAAAGCCCTTTTTCTTACATAAGCATCCAAAGTTTGTAGCACTCCCAGAAGGAAAAAAATCCCTTGTTCTAATATAACGACTTAAGACTCTACCCATTGTAGAAAATCTTTTTAATGAAGACTGATGAATCGCAATGACTTCACCTTTCAAATTAAGAACTGGTGAACCAGAGTTCCCCTTTCGGGTAAAACAACCAGAATAATTTATGATTCCAGTTTTTGGTCCATCAAAAAACTCACTTCCAATGGCCTTTTGCTGAAGTTTACAGTCAGTAGAAAAAATTCTACCACCCTTATCTCTATGTGGATTAACCTTCCAGATAGTCACATTCTGAAAGTTAACCCTATTATCTTGATTAATAGGAAAAACAGACCTCGTCGTATATCTTTTGATTTTAAAAAAGGCGTAGTCGTACAAACTATCTTTTGAAACGTTGAATGACACTAACTGATTACATCCAATTCTCTCTGTTCCACTTCCATTCTTCTTTGGAAAAAGAAAGTATGCTCTTCCATCACAGGACTTCTTATTCTCTTTCAAATCTTTTGGAATACAGTGGCCACTTGTTACAAATGTGTCTCCAGATATCAAAAAGCCAGAGCATCTATAGGCATAGTCCTTTTCACTGGCGACCATCATCCCAATTCCCTCAGGGCAACCTTCATCTTCTCTACATTCAATAGAGAAATTCTTTATTTCACTTCTTAGATTGTATTTAAGTTGGACTGCTTCAGATCTTGGAGTTTCAGGAAATATATTTGGAGTTTCACCTTCACCACCACCACAGCCCGACAATACTGTCAGACAAATAAAAATGAATATGGGCCAAACTCTGTCCATCTAGTCCTCTTTTTGGATATTTGTATCTTTATACCAAATCAAAAGAGGCCAAAGGCCGAAATGAAGGTGATTTGTAATGATTACCTGATCTAAAGTATTGATATTACGAAAATCTACAAATGCTGTTGATCAAAAAACCCCTCTAAAAAGAGGGGTTTTGAACATATTTGAATGATTCAAATTTGATAGTTTAAGAAGCTTTTTTGATCTCTTCTTCCATAACTTCTGGAGTTTCTTCCCCAACAAGTTCTGGTGTAGCCACTTCGTCTGTAACTTCTGCTGGCTCTTCCACTTTCTTCGGAGGATGACAAGAAACAACAACTATATCTTCTGTCGTTGTGAAAACACATCCCTTTGGAGGAGTCATTTCACTAATATGATAAGAAGAGTTCATTTCAAGTTCTTCGACATTCACTTCATAATATTCAGGAATATCTTTTGGAAGACCTTCTAGCTCAATTTCATTGTATGCGTGGTGAACAACTCCACCGGCCTTATGTCCAGCAGCATCTCCAACCCAATGAATAGGCACCGATACTTTTGTTTTCTGTCCGGCCTGAAGTTTGTGAAATGCCACATGAATCATAGTGTCTCCAAAATGATCCCATTGTACATCTTGCAAGTTAACAAGGTGCTTTCCATAACCTGTAACTTCTACTTCAAATACTTTTCCACTATGATGAAGGAATTTTTTTAGAGTCATATTAGGTACTTTAAAATGTACCGGCTCCATTTCCTTTCCATAGATTACTCCTGGAATCCAACCTTCGCTTCTTAAAGCTTTAGGCTTCCAGTTTTTTCCTGTTTCACGTCCATCTGTTTTTAATAATTCGTACATGCGTAAACTTCCTTAGTAAGGTTGCTGATAACACCATTTGTAAGTCTTATTATAGAACGTGACGCTCTCTCTCCCTACCCGGCAAAAGGTTTCACAGGCGAGACAAGTATAGATAAAGCTTTGATTATTTGAGCAAATTTAACTGACTGTTTTGTTTTTTATTCTGAGTAAATGATCATGGCCGAATAGTTAACATCTTGAATATCTTCAAGATAAACAGAATCAAACTTCACATCTTCAATCTTTACATTTTTTTTCGATAATTCTTCTAAGAAGTTATTCACTAATGTCTGTAATTGAGCGGCATCATTTCTTGAAAAGACTTCAATTTTCATGGTCAATCCTTGTGTAAAACAAAAGTAAAAGGAAATATTTCCTAACTTCAGCTATTAAATCAATGATTTATATTGTTGGCAAATGTGCACGACTTGCAGCATCATAGTTGCCGATTCATCTTTCAATTTATAGAGTTAGCTTGGGCCAAACATTAATTAACAGGAGATCACACATGAAAAAGCTATTCATTGCTTTAATCGTTACCTTATTTTCAACACAGTCTTTTGCCGACAATATTGCAAGACGATTCCTTTTAGGAAATTTATCAAACCGCTCTAACTCTCTCACAGTTAAAATCGCTGCTGTTCAAGGACTTAAGGGTTATATCACTACTAATGAAACAGAAAGAGCGATCATGATGGTTGTTCAAAACAGAAATGAAGAAGCAGCTCTTAGAATTGAAGCTTTAAAAGCACTTGTTCCTGCAACAAGAAATTCAAGAACATATAGATCACTATTAACTCTTTATACAAATGAAGAGAGTGAAGCTGTAAAAGTAATGATTTTAAAGTCTCTTTATCTAGCAGCTGGAAATAGCCAAGTTTCAAGATTCATGATGAACGTTATTCATAGAGAAACAAATCCAGAGCTTAGAAAAGCAGCTGTATTTGGACTTCTAGCAAATGTTAACTCTTCAAGTACTGCAAGAGACTTAATGAACATTCTTGGAAACAGAAATGAGAATGCAGAACTTAGAGTTGAAGCACTAAAAACACTTTATTGGTATAAGAACTCAAGAAAAGAAAGACTTATTGTTCAATTAGCAAATGATTCAAGTACTGATAAGGTAGTCAGAATGGCGGCTATCAGAGGAATCATGACTGCTAATAGAAGCAATAGAAATAGAGACTACTTAACAAGAATTGTTAGAATGGAAAACGATTCTGATGTAAAAGCTGAAGCATTAAGAGCATTAAGATTTCAAATGACTGAAGAAGATGTTCGTTGGTGGAGACTTGCTAGAGACCTTAGAGGTAACGCAAGAGATCCACTTCTAGATTAGTTAAATACCTGTATCCCGTCTTCTTCACTGGAGGCGGGATTTCGATTTTCGGCATCCAGTAAACTTTCCCAATCTCTTTTTAAAACTTCATAATGAATTTCTCTAATGAGTTCCATAACACTCGGCTCGACTCTGTCTTCGATATGGAGAACTCCAATCATTAGATATTTATTAAATAAAAATCCATTCACTGTTTCATCTAATTTCGTTGAGGCCCATTCACAGCCTGATTTTTGTGTAATATAAACAAGAAAATTTAGTAAGCTATACCTAATCAGACACTCATGAATTAATCCATAACCAGAGATTACTTTGTTTGTCCAAGGACAGAGAGTCCAAGTCTCTCGAAACTTTTCATTATCAGTGGTAAGTGGAGAACACATCTCAACATAATAAAGCATCGTTCTAAATGCCTGAGTTACGATTCCATAAGCTAATTCAATAGCATCGAGCTCAAAATATGGGTTAAGGAGATAAACTGCTCCTGGAACTTTATGAAAAGACCTCACATCATATTGATTGTTTTTTTTAGGTCTAGATACTTGAATAGTTTGGATCATTCCAGTGACTAGCTCAAAATAAGAAGGAAAGTGCTCTTTTAGAAACCCTAAAGACTCTTCAATCTTATTGACAATAATTTTCTCTTCTTCTGCTTTGTAGTCTGGCAAACCTGACTTCAGATCGACAACAATTCCATGAACTTTTGGAGAGGTATAAAAGAGTGTCCCATTCCTATAAAAGTTCTCTCCAATAAAGTCTGCTCCTGTAAAGTGAACAGTATTTTTTGTTTTACCTTTCCAAGTAAGAAATAGGTGAAGCCAAGAGTTTATTTCAAAAGTATCTTTACGAGTCCATTGATACATTAAATTACATGCTACGACTGGAGACATTAAAAATTGCTCTCTTTCGCTTTTGGACAACAATTCATAGGCCCTATCTAGGCCGGAGTTT
>JAGSHI010000011.1 GCA_023954635.1 Bacteriovoracaceae bacterium | reverse complement strand
TAGGTTTAGGCTTCAAATCAATTTATATTATAGCTGGAACGGCTGGACTCGTTCTTGTTGCATTTAATACCGTTTACTTTCCCAGTTTTCCCGCCAAGGAAGAACAAAGAAAAAAAATGATTCTTCGAAAGAAGTACTGGCTTTACTATTTGCTCACATTTCTTAGCGGAGCAAGAAGACAAATCTTTATGGTTTTTGCTGGCTTTATGATGGTTGAAAAGTTTGGTTATACAGCTAAAGATATATCACTTCTCTATCTGTGCAATTACGTTTTCAATATGTTTTTTGCTCCAAAGATTGGAAGACTTATTGGAGTCATTGGAGAAAAGAAAATCCTCCTCATAGAGTATATAGGGCTGATACTTATCTTTACTTCATATGCTTTTGTTCAAAATAAATACCTAGCAGCAGGTCTCTACGTTGCTGATCACTTGTTTTTTGCAATGGCCATTGCTGTAAAAACCTATTTCCAAAAAATCGCAGACCCAAAAGACATTGCGGCAACAGCAGGTATAAGTTTTACTATCAATCATATTGCAGCAGTTGTAATACCTGCTCTTCTTGGAATCTTATGGCTTAAGTCACCTCAAAGTGTTTTTCTCATAGGCTCAGGAATTGCGGCCTGTTCTTTGTTTTTCTCCAGATTAATTAAGGTTGACTCGAAGACAGGTCAAACCTTGCACTAATTTTCTTTAAAATTACTGATCCGAATAAAAGAAAAATTAAATACAGACTTAAGGGGACTATCGCCGACAGCGGTTTCACACTTCCTACAGCTTCCTTAGTGACTCCAGACATTTTCAACGAAAAACCAAAAAGCATTGTGTATTAAGTTTTTTATCGACAATAGATTGGTTCAGATAAATTTCCAAGTAGTGAATCATTTATATAATCTAGAGCATCGAAAACGTACCAGTTATTACCAGTGGTCACATCACCATCAGATTCATAGCCAAAGCCGGTTACGGTACCGAGCGGAGCACATCCATCATCATCAAAATTTAAAGTTTCTAAATTGAGATCTTTAATATCCTCAGATCTTACCACCCTAGTTTTAGGGTTGATAGTTCCACCTGCTTGCCCGGGTGAGGCATTTATATCATATTGATATTTTTTATCTACGATAAAGCCACGAGCGGCCATAATTCCAGGAGCCCCCTTACCTCTTAAGTCACCATTGTGACCATAGCCATTATCGCTACGCTCATTATAATGCCTAAGACCTAGTCCGTGTGCAAACTCGTGAGCACATGTTGTTGAGCTTCCAAGTTTATCTACAAATGCATAAAAACCGCAGTTCCCCCCAAGAATGTGATTAGAACGTCCCCACTCCTGATTTTCTGCTTTATCCTCAATTCTTATGTAGTTGTTTTCAACTCTTTTATTAATATTTATTGAAGCAATTGCAGCTTCTTCACTTTCTATTTGATAAGAAACTTCAAACTTAACTTTAAGGTCCTTGCCCCCAACATTAATTGTGGTGCTCGAAGTATTAAACATTTTGTGAATTTCTTTTGCACAAGCAGCACCAGAGTTCTGAGATTTTGAACCATAGAAAATTAAATTTGAATAAACCTTAAGCTCGCTCCCCTCAACACAAACTTTAGCTGAAGCCAAACAGAATTGAGTAAAGAAAAATGAACTAATAAAAAATAGATATTTCATAGAGTACTTATCGACATAAACTTGAATACTTTTAATACTCAAGCTCCTGATTTTAAACGAATATCTAACAAATAATTAAGTTCAAATGAGAAAGAGATCCCCAAGTTGTTTATGACTGTTAAAAGAAATAACTTAAGGAACAATAAAAAACTCACAAGATGACTGTGCTTCTCCATCTCGCCCAGAATAACTAGACATTGTCCCAGAAAAGCCGCCTATAACTAAAACTTCTTTGTCATTAACCGCAACTACTTGATGGAGGAATCTATCGTTTAACATAGAATAACTTTGCGATGTTTGAGTCTCAAGGTTATAGAAATCTGCACTTGATACAGCTACAATGGTATTGTCTGTCGTAATGCCACCAACAACTATAACACCGTTCGCGACTGGCGATGCTTGACTATATGCTCTGGCTGAATTTAAGTAACCGGCGCTTTCAAAAGTATCATTAGATGAATTATAACGAGTTATTAAATCAGAGTCGTCGCTTCCATTTTGACCACCAAAAATGTAAAAATCACCGTTTGAGAAATCAGAATAAGAATAATTCCTACGCGGTCCATCTGTTAACAATGGTCCGTCTGCACCACCAACGATTAAGCTATAAAGTTCTGAATTAGGAGCAATGTACAAGGAGATGTTTGGGTTAGATGGTGTTACCGCAAATAACTGTCCACCGACAAAGAGAACATCTCCGCTAGGTAGAAGATGTGCTGATCCCCCCTCTCTAGGAAGCTTCATTTGATTGTTAAGATCAGTAAAGGTTGAAGTATCTGGATTGAATACTTCCACATATGGAATCGTTTGTCTTACTGTACTATTAAATCCTCCTGCGATTAAGACACGACCATCCTTCAAAAGAGTTGCATAGTGATTAATTCGAGGAAAATTAAGCGAGCTTGATGTTTGAGAAAAAGTATTTGTAACAGGATCATATAGAAATGCACTTTCTAAATCTGAAACTTCTGGATTACCACTTGAATCAAGCTTTCCTTCAAATCCTTTCCCTCCTACAATTAAAACTCTTCCATCATTTAACTTAGTTGCTGTGTGACCATATCGACCGATATAATAACGAGAGCCATTCGAACCTTGAGCAATCATCGAGCCCCCAGTAGCTCCTCCAAGACTTAAATCTCTAGTATCAGTCCATGTTCCTGTGTCCCATATCTCATTTGTGTATGCAAAAGCTGAGTTACTCGATAATCCACCAACTACTAATATTCTTCCATCATTGAGAAGTGTGGAAGTATGATAACCTCGAGCTTCATTTAGTTCGTTTGCCGCGATAAAACCAGGAGCTAAAGTTGACTCGATATCAGCTACACCAAAAACAGGCTCTCCACTGCTAACTGAAATGATATTACCTTGCTCAACCTTTATGCCTGAAGGTTTATTGACTTCTGTTTTATTCGAATTATATGTACCAGTAAGTAGAAGGTTTGATCCTGCTCCCAAGGTAATAGTTACCTCAGATGAACTAGGGCCTGTCTCAATAGTAGCGTTTACTCCAAAACTGTCTCCATTTACTGGTAAAGAGATTGTATTTTTAAAACTAACTGGAGCACCTATTAAAGTAACATCATTATCAAACTTTAAAACAATCTTATCTCCAAGAGAATCATCTCCTGAGAGATCTATATCTTCAAATTTTGCACTTATTAATTCTGCTGTTATAAGGGTCTGTGTATCAGTTACCGTATTGTTAACTGAATTCGACTCTCCTTGTCCGCATCCAGCCAAAGAAAGGCAAATTAAACAAAATGTAAATAATTTAAATTTATTTCTCAAAAAAGACTCCTATATTTTTAGTTATAGGATATGCAAGGATAATTCCATAACGGGTATCCAGATTTTAACAAGATATCGAAGATAAGGTGTTTATTTAATGAATTTGTCCAAGTATTTTACACTCTCGTTTTTTTATTTATGATTAATTGTTGGAAGTTATTCTATTTTCCAATCAAAAAAAAGCCCCTCCGAAGAGGGGCTTTGAATCAAACGCAAAGGCCGTCGAACTCTCTATATTTGTTGTCTTAGTTCGGAATAATCATCCTACTCGTCTACTTTGAATCCCTTCAACTTGTCAGCAAGTGTTGCAGACTGAACAGGTTCCTTAGTGTATCCACCAGTACTTGTTGCAGCAGCATTAACAGCAGCTTTAATTGAAAGAGCAATCTTCTTAGCATCTTTATCAAGAGAGATAACCATAGCTTTTGGCTGGTCACCTTTATTGATTACATCAGAAGGTTTCTCAACTCTGTCTTCAGAAAGTTCAGAGATGTGAATAAGACCTTCAATTCCAGTTTCAAGCTCTACGAAAGCACCAAAGTCTGTAACTCTAACAACTTCAGCTTGAATAACTGTACCAACAGGAAGTCTTTCCTCGATTTTTTTCCAAGGATCTTCTTCAAGTTGCTTAATACCAAGACAGAATTTTGCATTTTCCTTATCAACAGAAATAACCATTGCTTCAATCTCTTGGCCTTCAGCATAGTCTTCAGTAAGGTTCATGTTTTTCTTAGTCCATGAAATATCAGAGATATGAATAAGAGCATCTACTTCTTCACCAAGGTCAACGAAAACACCAAAATCAACTACTGACTTCACTTTTCCTTTTACCTTAGTTCCGATTGGATACTTAGCTTCAATATCATTCCATGGGTTTTCTTGAAGTTGCTTAAGTCCAAGAGAAATTCTCTTGTTCTCAACATCAACGTCAAGTACTTGAGCTTCAACAGTTTCACCAGCATTGAAATGTTTCGCAGGATTTTTGATTTTCCCTGTCCATGACATTTCAGATACGTGAATAAGACCTTCAATTCCGTCAGAAAGTTCAATAAAGACACCGTAATCTTTAACAGATACGATCTCACCTGAAACTTTTGTTCCAGCTTGATACTTCTCTCTCGCCTCTTCCCAAGGGTTCGGCTGAACTTGTTTAAGCCCAAGAGAAACTCTTTCTTTTTCAGCGTCAAACTTGAGGATTTTAACTTCAATTTCGTCGCCCATATTAAGAAGGTTAGATGGATGCTTAACTCTTCCCCATGACATATCTGTAATGTGAAGAAGACCATCAATACCACCAAGGTCGATAAACGCACCGTAGTCAGTGATATTTTTAACGATACCCTTAACAATCATCCCCTCTTGGATTTGACCTAGGATTTCGTTTCTCATCTTACCACGCTCTTCTTGAAGAATAGCTCTTCTTGAAAGAACGATGTTTCCTCTTTTCTTATTGAACTTGATAACTTTGAATTCCATTGTTTTACCAATGTACTTATCAAGGTAACGAGTTGGTCTAAGATCGATTTGTGATCCAGGTAAGAATGCTTTAACGCCGATATCGACAGAAAGACCACCCTTAACTTTTGCAATAACTGTTCCTTGAAGAGGAGTCCCAGATTCACAAGCTTCAGAAATTTTATCCCAAGCTTTAAGAATTTCGGCCTTATCTTTAGAAAGAACAAGGTTACCTAGATGTGATTCGAGTTTTTCAAGATAAACTTCAATCTCGTCTCCATCTTTAATTTTGCAAGTACCGTCGTAGTTCATGAATTCCTTCACAGGAACTAGACCTTCTTGCTTGTAGCCGATATCAATCAAAACATAATCTTGACCAACGTTAACTACGAGTCCTTTGAAAACTTCGCCTTCCTTGAAATCCTTAACCTCAGTTGTGTCAAGAGCCACTTCAAACTCAGTCTTCTCTTTTGTTTCTACATCTTCACCAAAAACGACGTCGAAACCTTCCATCCATTTTTGCTTTAGTTCAGTTTCTTGAACCATAATTCACCTCTATCGAAATTTTTCGGTATCCAAAAAATTTCTATTTTTCATTATTCCCCAGTAAACCAGGGCATCAGAACCTTCCAAAGGAAGCATCCTGAAATTTTGATTTTAAGTCGACGCAGAATAGCGAACTTAGAGATCATCGTCCAGTGTAAATGCAGGTTTTTACGGCCCTTTTGGAGCTTCTTTTGACCTTCTACTTCTGATGACTCGTTGCCTTGCAGTAAAGAATTTTCGATAGGTTTCAGCAAGAGATTCTTGATAAGTGCTCATTTGATTTTGAATAGCCATATCTTCAATAATTTTAGTTATTTGCCTAGAATACTTTTTCTTCTTAGCTAAGATTAATGAAAGTTGATCACGAAGGTCTCTAGCGTCTCCCCCTTTATAAGTAAGGCCAACTTCTCCCCATGTCTCTAACAGATCCTTCGATGAGGAGGTCCGGGGGGCCAACATAGGGACTCCTTGCAACAGTGCATCAACAGCATGGTCTTCTAGATTCTCTATCGTCTCAGCGCTTACCCAAACATCTAGAGACTTTTGGAAGGCCGAAAGGCCTACGCCCGAATAGAATATGACATCATTTTCGGATCCCAAGTCTTTTATAAAACGAATCAATTCTTGATATACAAAAACTTGATTCCAGTTTTTATCACTAATAAGGACAAGGCGAACCTTTTGTTCATCTTGAAATTTTTGATTGTACCCCATCGTTGCATAAATGAGAGGCACAACCGAGTCGGGATTTTTGTGATGTGAACTTATATAGCTACCGATTATTTTTATATCTTTATCGAAAGAAATATCTTTTTTAACTTTTGCAATTTCTGATTTTTGAATTTCTTGATCTTTTTTCCCAAGTCCCAATACTTTTATTTTTCTCATTGGAATATCTAAATGAACAAGTAAGTTTGAGATGAGTCCTTTTGATGAAACAAAAAACTGATCTACTCTAGAAGTTAACGTTTTGTGATAAAACTCAGTATATTTTTTTGTGATTTCTTTATGAGTCGTAAAAAAGAGTGGTATCTCAGGTCGACTCCCTAGAAAAAAGCTCAATGGCCAAATAAAATTTAAATGATAACAATGAACATATGCGATGTTATCTGCCCTAACGATTTTGCCAAGTCCAAATAATTTATACCATTTAAAAAAACGAGTTTGTATTTTTCCATAGTGATGAATAACATTAATATTATTTTCTCTAGCAGCAACATCAAGAGAACTATCTTTTAAGCAATAAATATAGGGATCTAATCCATTCGACTTCGAAATGAGGGCATCTCTTAAAACAGTTCTCTCTCTTGCTCCCCACATAACTGAAGGGCAGATATAAACAGCTTTTTCACGACCTTTAAAATTTTCCTTTCTGACCTGCTTTGTAGTCGACAAGTTCACCCTCGATGGATCCTATTTTTACCTTGGCCTCGAACTTCAGAAGTTTTCTCACTTCATCGTTTGAGTACCAAAAAGTGACTTTCCCTTTTTTCTTCATCAAACCAGGAAGAATCATCTCTGCTTCAAGTTTGATGACCTCAGTATTTCTATCCATAATTTCGATTGTTTCTGTTTTAACAAACTTCATGGTCATTAAGAGAATTTTTCCTCTCGTAACCAAAGGAAAAGTATATTTATTTCCAGGACCAAGAGGTAATCCTCTCACAAAGTAGAGAGCTGAAAAGTTATCTTGAAAATATCCTGGTATAAATGAAGTTTTCTCACGCTTTGTTAACTTTCCTTTTTTAGTTCGTTTGTACCAAAAGTAAGTTGTTTTGCTATCAAGATCGAATAACTGTAAGTCATCTACAGATTTATTCGACTCTCTTTGAACAAGAGAGTACTTAATGGGAATAAAGTTTCTAGTGTCTACATATGTTTCAATTTTGTCATCAAGAGAGTAGATCATTGAATAATATTTTGCAGACTTTAGATGAGCTGAAAAATGATAAGCTGTTTTACCTGCGACTTTAACTTTATTTCGAACTTTAACTTTAATATGACCTGCAGTCACACCTAAGTAAGAAATTTGAATAACACTCTCTTCCCCTGGCCATGCATTAGGTACAAATTTTTCCCAAATGCCTTTAGATTCTTTGTCATACTTTAAAAAATCCTCAGGGTAATCTTCTGGAAGAATTTCTTCTTCCGTTTTATCCACCATTACAACTTTAGTTTTATCTTTTTGGGACTTTTCCGTAGTCGTTTTATTTATTTTCTTTTTGAGTTTTTCTTTTGGTTTTTTTGTATCATTCGCTTTAGCTTTCTTTATAGGATCTTTTGTTTTTTCTTGTTTCGGAACTTCTGTTTTCCCTTTATCTTCAACAACTTTGAATTTATCAAACTTACTATCCTTTAGGTCAAATGTTTTAACGAGATCTGGTGAAACTTGATCAGTGAAATTACCTTGCTTGGATGCACAGCTACTAAAAAAAAGAACAAGACATAATGTTGCAAAGAGACGTGATTTCATAAAATTCATCCAAAGTTTCATAGATATCATTTTACATCACATTTTGAATTCAAAAACGCTGGTCAGTAATTCCTTCAGTTTTTCCTCACCTTCCACAAATTCCGTTTTAATCTCTAGATATACTATTCTATTGTCATCAACTATTCTTCTCATTTTCACCATATCTTTTTCAGTGGTCACAACTATAGCTTCATGTTTAGAGGCCTTAGCCAAGATATCTTCCATTTCAGAAGATTTAAAATAATGATGATCAGGGTAGGCCATTTTCTCAACAACCTCGGCACCATTTTCCTCAAGTATTTTATAAAAGGAGTTTGGAGAGGCAATTCCCGCAACAGCAATAACCTTTTTTCCAGCAAGATCATTAAGCTCAAACATTTTTCTATAACTTAAATCGAATAATCCACTTGCTGTATATTTTAATTTCACAAAAAGAACATCGTTCCCTACATATGGTGTGATCTTATTCTTTAAATCTTCTAGTTTCTCGTGGGTAACTTGATCAGAACGAGTAAAAACAACAACTGATGTATCTCTTAGTGCATGAAAGTTCTCTCTCATATAGCCAAGAGGTGCCACTCTGTAACTATCTAAAGGCATCGTTGCATCAAATAAAACGATATTTACATTTCGTCCTAGCTTTAAATGTTGGTGTCCATCATCGAGAAGAACAATGTCAGGGTTCTCAGAATCAAAGTAATAATCAAGATTCGCACTTCTGTTTTTTCCAACGACGATAGTTGCATTCTTTAATCTTCTGGCGAGGAGGCTTGCCTCATCCCCATATTCGTTGGGGTTAAACCCAAGTCTTCTTCCAGCACGAATGATCCCTGATGAATTCTCAAGTTTTCCTTTATATCCACGTGAAAGAACCATTACATTTTTATTTTTAGCAAGAAGCCATGAGCCCAGCCATAACGTAAAAGGTGTTTTTCCAGTTCCGCCAAAAGTTAAATTTCCAATAGAGATAATTGGAACCTGAAAGTTATGCCTTGGTAGGAGTCCATAGTAATAGAAAAATCTTCTCATACGATGAACAACATCCCAAATCACAGAAAGGGGTGATAAAAAAATATTGAACAGACTATTTAGCATTTTTGCCATAGGACTCCTCAATCACTTTTCCCATAAGACCTGGGATATCTTCGCCACTTTTATCTACTAACTCTACAGTTGATCTCAATTTAAACTTTACCTCATTATATAAGTTAGAATCGGTAAGCCATTTCTCGAGTTCATAGGCCATATTAAACCCAGTTGCTTGATTCATCACAAGCTCAGGGTAGAGAATCTCTTGATGTACTATATTCGCAAGTGAGATACACCCATCGTAACTAATAAAAGTATGATAAATAAATTCATTAAGAAGGCTTGTCGTATAACAAACAATCGTAGGTACTTGAAACATTGCACAGGCTAAGGTGACTGTTCCACTCGCTGCCAATGAAAAGTCTGCCCACTCTAAAGCATCAGCAAGTTCTTCACTTTCATAAACGATATCTAACTTATCTATCCATGGTACATATAAATCTTCTTTAACATTAGAAGATCGAACCATTCCCACTTTTAGATTATATTTTAATTTGAGAAGCTTTATGGCCTCAAAATATTCATTCAAGAGCCCAGAAACTTCAAAGTTTCTTGAACCTGGTAAAAGTAAAAGTTTTACTTCACTTTTAAAGGAATCAAAATTCTTACTCGTGATCCCCAGTCGCTCATGATTTATTCTCTTATGATAATGATGAAAGAGTGGATGACTAATTCCTGCAACTCTCTTAACTCCTCTTTCTTTAAACCACTGTTCTTCAAAAGGAATAATGGTAAATAGAGTATGAGTACATTCTTCTAATACCCCAGCCCTCCATGCTTTCCATGCCCAGGCTTGAGGCGCAACATAGTAGAGGACTTTTACTCCCCTCTTGCTTAATCTTTTTGCCAATCTCAAGTTGAAGTCTTGAAAATCTATGAGAATAGCAACTTTCGTTTTTCGAGTTATTACTTCAGATTCGATTTTCTTGAGAGCATTAAAGTAAAAAGGGATTTTTCCAATGACTTCAGTAAACCCCCAACTGCTAAAATCCTTAAGATGATATAAGAGATCCATTCCGAGAGACTCTAAGGACTCTCCGCCAACTCCATAGAAGCGAATACTAGGGAATCTTTTTATTAATTCAGGTACAAAAGAAAGAGCATGCTCTTCCCCTGACTTTTCACCAGCAATAAGAAGAACTTCATCATTCTTTAACAATGCTTTTCCCGCTTTTAAGACTTTCTAAGACATCGCTAATCATCTCAACAGCATTTAATCCGTCTTCAATATTAACCATTATTGGATGTTTCTCTAAAATTGAAGAGTAAAAAGCTGTCTGTTCAATTAAGAGATGATCTCTTTTTTCATATTTAAAAACTTCTACCTCTGATCCTGATTTAGACTTTCTTAATTCAAGATTCATGAGGTCTACTTGGCAAACTCCATTATCATTAACAAGTTCAACCATTCTTTTTTCTTCAACGTGTGCACGACCAACAGTCACAGCAGCTCTTCTGCCTGAAGGATATTCCAACTCAGCATGAACATGATCCCAGTGATCAGTCATTATTTTGTATCCAGAAGTTGAGATACGTATCGGCATCTCATTCCATAACATATAAAGAAGGTCTAAATCATGAATCATTAAATCTTGAACGACATCAACATCTGTAGCACGTCCCTTAAAAGGAGCATATCTTTTGATTCTTGCATGAGCAGCACCATCCAAAAAATCGCCGTACAGATCCTTTCTCTCCCAAATCTGATGACATCTTTCACTATGCCCAATTTGAACAACGAGTTGTTTCGTTTTTAAGAGATCCTTAAGTGCAATAGCATCTACTTTGTTAGATGTTAGTGGCTTTTCGCAAAAGACGTGTTTATCATTCTCAATTAATTTTTTTACTATTTCAAAATGATGGCTGGTTGGAGTGACAACGATACCAGCTTCAATTTCATCAATAACTTCTTCAATATCAGCAGTTGTTTTTAAGCCCGGATAACGGCTCTTCATTTCTTTTCTTATTTCACTTGAAGGATCGACAGCTGCAATTACTTCAGCATTGGCAAGTGTCATCGCCTTTTCAAGATGCCATTTACCTAGATAACCACAACCAATAACTGCAACTTTTACCTTGCTCACTTAAAATCCTATGTAACGAATGGTGCTAGGCCAACTTCACTGCTTCGAATTCCATTTGCCATTTCTTGAATAATTTCATTTTCTTGAAACTCTGCCATATGTTCTTCATGCTCAATAAATGATCTTGGAGACAAAGCAGATGCTTCCATTGTTCTGTAGAAATCAACAACCTCAGTAATAATTTGCTTAGAGTAGCCATTTCTTCTAAGACCAATAATATTTATGCCCTTAAGTCTTGCTCTATTCCCATAGGCAGTACAAAAAAGAGGGATGTCCCTATCAATTGCAGAAGCTCCTCCAATATAGGAACCGCGACCAAGTGTTACGTATTGAGAAATATTTGTTCCACCACCGATAACAACTTTATCACCAACTTTTACATGCCCTGCAAAGTTAGTAGAGTTAGCAACAATGACATTACTACCAATAACTACGTCATGACCGACATGAACATAGGCCATAAATAAAACATTATTTCCAATTGCAGTTAGCTCGTTTTCTTTGAGTGTCCCTCTGTGGATTGAACAAAACTCTCTAAATATATTATCGTTTCCAATTTCAACTCTAGTTGGCTCATTTTTATATGTTAAATCTTGTGGAGGTGCCCCGATTGAACAGTATTGAAAAATTTGATTATTAGATCCAATCGTCGTGTGTCCCTCAATTGTGACATGATTTTTGATTACACATTTACTTCCAAGTTCAACATTTGGCCCAATCATTGAATAGGGACCAATAATTACATCGTCTGCAATCTTCGCGTTAGGATCAACTATCGCTGTAGAGTGTATATCTGGCATAAAACTATCCTTCTAATATTTTTAATGAGGCCATAGTCGTAGCCTCAGACATAAGTTCATCATTATGATAAATTTTGCAGTCATTAATCATCATAGGCCCTCTACTTTTGGCATAGTGAGATTTAATAACGAGGTCCATTCCTGGAACAATTGGCTTTCTAAACTTTGCATTGTTAACAGAAATCAAGGCCACTTCAATTTTCATTTTTGTAATATCGCCACTTAATAGATGTAAAACAAAGCTTGTACTCTGTGCCATCATTTCAACTTGAACTACTCCTGGAAGTATTGGATTTCCAGGAAAGTGTCCTTCAAATATTGGATGATCTTCTCTTACATGCCAAAGAGCAGTTACATCTGTCCCAATAACATCTTTTATTCCGCCATTTCGATGATCTTTCCCATCTAAAACAACTTCAGATACAGAGTCGATAAAGAGAAAAGGATCTCGATGCGGGAGAAAATCCATGACTTGTTCTTTTGTATACAACATAATTCAACCTCTACATTTACTGATTTGATTGTTTTCGAAGCCAAGCAATCCCACGCAACCATTCTCTAATGGGGCGACCTGGGTGCCCTGCTATTTTAGACTTTGCAGGAAAGTTAGAAGTAACTTGTCCAAGACCAGCAACTTCACTTCCCGGTCCAAGCTCAATACCTGGAGCAATTCCGGCCTTACCACCAAAAACACAATAATCTCCTACGACTGCAGAACCAGCAGTTCCGGACTGTCCGCAAAAGATTACACCTTTTCCTAATTTACTATTATGAGCAATCATAACCTGACTATCTAGTTTTACTCCGTCACCAACAATAGTTGGTGAGAAAGTTCCTTGATCAACACAAGAGTTCGCTCCAATTTCAACATCATTGCCAATACGAACTCCCCCAAAGTGCCAAACTTTTAAATGCTCACCATCTTTAAAGTTATAACCAAATCCATCACCACCGATCACAGTCCCTGCATGAATTCTACAATTTGAGCCAATTTTAGTATTTGAATAAACTGTTACGTTTGGAAAGATTTGAGTATTACTTCCTACTGATATATCACCCATAAGGACTGCTCCACTATGGATTTTTACATTTTCACCTAGTTGAACTTTATCTCCAAGGAAGGCTCCTTGTGCAACCCAAGCAGTTGGATGAACGTCACATGTTCCCATTTGGCGACCATCAACTGCCATATTTTCTTCCTGGCCCATTTCCTCATGGAATGCTTTCGTCAAAAAGCTCATCGATATATTGACG
This sequence comes from Bacteriovoracaceae bacterium, assembly GCA_023954635.1. GTDB lineage: Bacteria > Bdellovibrionota > Bacteriovoracia > Bacteriovoracales > Bacteriovoracaceae > M0603. The sequence goes on along the minus strand of JAGSHI010000011.1, from coordinate 34,138 downwards.
TTACTACTAAGAACTAAGGCCTCAACTTTATCATCGATCTTTTCCTCTAATGATTCATAAAGTTTTTTATCAATAACAAAGGCAATTTTTTTTTCAGAAGCGGCCTTAAGAGATGACTCGATAAACTTCTTACTACCAACAAACAATAATGTATTATCTTCAACTGAATTAATATCAGCAGGTCTGGTGATATTTAAGTCTTGGCCTTTTATAATTTCAAGAGAAGGGTCATGTTTACCGAGTTCATTAACCAACATAAGCTACCTCTATATAATATGAAGGGGGAACACCTGCTCCCCCCACCTTTATAACTTTAAATTTCAGTAAGCCTTACTTATGCTTTCTGTTATAAGACTTAATTACTGACTTCGTCAGATCCTTAGAATCTTTTGCATAAATAACTGGTGCAATAGAGACTTCAAAAGTCATATCTACGCCGGCCTTCTTTGAAACCAGTTCAATAATTTTTCTTATTTTTTCGAGAATTGGCTTCTTATACTTTTCTTCTTCAGATCTCATCTCTTGTTGAAACTGAGATGCTTTCTGTTGAATCTGCATAATAGATTTTTGAATTTCTCTTTCTTTCTTAGCTTTGGCCTTGTCATTCATTACAAGACTTTGCTTTTGAAAGTCAGCTTGCATTTTCTTAATCTTGTTTTCTTCTTTTTTGAGAATTGCTTGTTTCTTCTTAGCCATCTTCTCAAGTTTTCCTTTAATTCTTTTGGCCTCTTTAACTTCCAATAGAACTTTTTGAATATTCACTTTTCCAATGACAGTTTTTGCCTGAACACTGAATGTGATTCCGATAAGGCATAAAGCAATTAATAGTTTTTTCATGGACTTCTCCTCAGGATTACAAATTAGAATAATTGTCCTATATCAAAATGGAATTGGCTACCCGCATCTGCGTCTTCTTTATTTAATGGGTATCCAAATTCAAATCTTAAAACACCTATTGGTGAAAACCATCTAAAGCCAAAGCCATAGTCGGCCTTTATACTCAAGTTTTGAGGGTCTGATGCATCTCCAGCATCAAAAAAGAGAACCCATTTCAATCCCGCCTCTCTAGCAAGAGGGTGTTCAAGTTCAATTTGAGTATAAGTGGTAAATAATGAACCTGAATTAAAGGTTCTAACTCTTCCAGTGGCAGGATCGATAACCGTCTTTTTTGGTCCGATTTCTTCAAAGCTATAACCTCGAAGGTTTCTCGCACCTCCAAGAGTATATTTTTCAGATCTTGGAACGGCTTGGCCATCAACTCTTTCCATTTTTCCTACAAAGTAGCGACCTCTAAAAACGAGGTCTCCCCATAGTTTTTCAAAGAATCTAAAGTCAGCTTCATTCTTAAACCATTTTTTATCAAAGCCTAGTCCTGCATATTCAGTTGCAATTGAAAGATAGTGCCCATCACTTGGTTCAAATTTATTGTTTCTTTCATCAGTAATCATTGTACCTCTTATAGAAGAGGCAACACCGTTTTCCACATCTTCATCAATGGTAGGATCTTCAAGCGCTTTAATTCTTGTGTCTTCCCATTTGTAGGTCACGAAGAGTCTAGTGTAATCAAGGATTGGATATCCAACCCTTAAATCAAAACCATTTCTTTTGTAGCTGAATGAATCTGATGCTTCATTTTCTGTACTGAAAATATCTCCACCAGCAGTCCATTTAGTGTCCATCAAGTAAGGCTCTGTAAAACCTAAGTTATAAGTCTTACTGGTATCTGAAATTGAAAGTGTAAAGTTAAGTGTTTGGCCTAGACCTCTAAAGTTATTTTGAGCAATCGAGCCTTGAAAGAAGCCACCTGTCGCAGTTGAATAACCGGCCCCTAAAGAGATTTGTCCTGTGTTTCTTTCTTTAACAGAAACATCTACATCGAGAACATCATCTTTCCCTTTTGGAGAAACGGTATTAAAGACAACACTTCCTGGTTCAAAGAAACCAAGTCTGTTTACATTATCTTTAGATCTTCGAAGTGATGAACCTGAAAACCTTGATCCCTCTCTAATCTTAAGCTCTCGCCTAATGACTTTATCTCTAGTTTTTGTATTACCTTTAATATTAATTTTTCCAAAGTAAGCAATTTTTCCTTTTTCAAATGAAAACTCTACATCGACTTTATTTTCCCCTGGGACAACATGCAAAGTTCTTAATACGTTAGCAAATGCATAACCTTCATCTTGATAGAGCTCAGTAAGAAGCTGTATATCTTTTCGAAGAAGTTCTTCTGAGTATGTGTCACCGGTTTTTAAAGAAATTTTCTCTGTAAGTTCTTCATCAGGGAAAAGAACTTCTCCCTGAAAAGAAAGCTCATTGATTGAGAACATCGGTCCTTCATTTGTCTTTATTGTTATGAAAACCCATTTCTTATCTTCTGAAACTGTAATCTCAGGTGTTCCAACTGTTACTTGGAGATAACCTTTAGACTTATAGAAAAACTTAATCCTTTCAATATCTGTTTGAAAGTTGAACTCTTTGAAGTTTCCAGATCCAGACATACCAGAGAAAAGACCTTCTTCTCTAGTTTCCATTATGTCCTTCAATTCAGAGTCGGCAAAAGCTTTGTTTCCTAAGAAGACTACTTTCTTAACTCGAACTTTATCGAATTCTTTAATTTTAAAAACAAGATCTCTACTTTCAAGTCCACTCTTTTTGAGTTCAAAGTTTACACTAGCAAGATAAAAACCTTTCTCTTCAAAGAGTTTCTGCATTGCCTGCACATCAGTTTTAATCGTATTAACATCTAGTATTGCAAATTCTTTTGTCTTAAGAGTTTCTTTAAGGTCATCGTCATCGACTTCATCATTTCCATCAAAAATAATCTTAGAAATAATCGGTTTTTCTCGAACAACAAATTCAAGGATACTTTTATTTCCCTTTCTTCTTTGGTGGGCCTCAACGTGCTCAAAGAATTTCATTGCATAGATTTTTTCGATATCACTTTTTAAAAGATAATTATCAAGCATCATTCCTGGACGTGCAGAAATTTTTTCAATGATTGCTTCTTTCTCAACCTTCTTAGTACCTTTCACTTTAATGGAATGAATTCTAAAAAGTTTTTTGCGAGGACCTAAGTCTTCTTGTGCAAAAAGATTAGTATTTACTAGGCATAGTAAAAATACCGTTAAAAAAAGTGTGTAAATTTTTTTAAGTTCAATCCCGAACATCTATTTTGAGACCTTCATTAGTACCACATTACGATAATTCGCGAGCGGGTTACGGCTCCTGCCTTGTGCTTTCAGTGCGTCTTCATGACCCTTAGCAATTTGATCTAGAATAGATAAATATCAGTAATCTCACAATCTTACAAAAGGAAAAAAAGATGATTTCCGACACAACGAAGCACAACTTAAACTATCGAGCCATCAACCATGGAGATTTTATTTTCGAAATGGGCAGCAACCTTATCATCGTGAGTAACAACCACGAGCGTTGAGTCATACTCTTCAGACAGTCCCTTTAGGAGGTTCGTCACTTTTAAAGAGTTCTCACTATCTAAATTTCCAGTAGGCTCATCGCACAAAAGAAGCTTGGGACGAAGAGATAAGGCCCTTATGATATTTACTCTTTGCTGCTCTCCTCCAGATAATTCATAGGGATATTTTTTTAAGCAATGTGTAACTCCTAGCTTTTCAGCTAATTCTTCCACATTTTCTTTCAAGTCACTCACAGTACTTCCTCCAATTTGTGCAGGTAGTAATATGTTATTAATACAATTCATGCTGGGAAGAAGAAAATGAAATTGAAAAACAAAACCCACATAAAGGTTTCTGAACTTTGCTAATGATTCATCGTCATAATTAGAAAGGTCTTTTCCTTCGACTAAAATTTTTCCCTCAGTAGGACGATCAAGTCCACCTAACAAATAGAGTAATGTCGACTTACCGGAACCAGAAGCCCCACAAATAACATATTGAGTATTCTCTTCAAGCTCAAGATTAACACCCCTTAAGGCATGAACTTTTCCATATGACTTTTTCACATTTTCAATTTGAAATAAGGCCATTAGGCAAACTCCTTTCTAAGTCCCTTAAGAATAGATTGTTTTTTTATCTTAAACAATCCAAATGCGGCCATCATGAATAACCAGATATAAGTGATACTAAAGACCAATAAATAATCCCACTGGCTTAAAATAATTGATAATCGGCCGAGGTAGTAAACATCCCCAGGAAGTTCAAATAAACTAGCGTTACCCACAATCCAATCCACAATTTGAACAAAGACAATTGAAAGGCCACAACTTAAAACCCAAATAAGACTAATCATACCTAGCCACATTCTATTCATTCTTCCTTGGCTCATTCCTAAAGCTTTGAAGAGAAAAAGCTCTCTTGATTTCCTTTCATTTAAAAAGATGACAAAAGCAAGTACGTTAAATATGGAGATAACAACAACCAATTGTAAAATAAGTCCAATCATCGTTTTTTCCACTTCAACAGCTTCGATCAGAGTGGAGAACTCATGCCAAAATGGCTTAACGATATAGCCAAAGCCAAGCCGATCAAAAAGTCTTAATTGATAGTCTTCGACTTTATCAGTGAAGAATTCAGAGTCTTGGTCATCTGGTAATTTCTCTTTAGGGACATTTAATGAGACTAAGTTTACCTTATTATCTAAACCTAGTATTTGTTGAATACGTTCTAGATTAACATATGCTTGGCGCTGATCTTTTTGATAAATTCCGTGTTTGACTGTTCCCTTAACAATAAAAGGGTAAAGGCTAGGAAGTCCTTGAACGTCTTTATTCCCACCCGCCATTGCGACAACAACTTCATCACCAGGTTTTAACCCAAAGTTAGTAAGAAGTTCTGTTCCTAGAATAATCTCATTATCTTTAGGAAAAACCTTCATTCCAGCGACTTTATTATATGTCTCGGGATTAACTCCCTTAATCAAGACTCCCTTACTCTGACCTTCATAAAGCATGAATGCTTCAGTTTGAACTAGACTTGAGTAGTCTTGAATTCCAAGAACTTCAAACTCTCTTTTTATTTTGTCATTAACCTCAAAGAATCCATCTCTTGAATAGAAAATGATATCGCCTGTCGAGGTATTAAGAGACCTCTTTAGGGTTTTGACAAAACCATCCATTATTCCAATCGTGCAAAGAATTACAGCAATAGAGAAGCCAAGTCCTAGAACGACTCCAGCAGCAAACTTAAAAGAAGATTTCTCAGTTAATAAAACTTTAAATAGGGAGTTCGAAACGTTTTTCATTCTTTTGACTCTTCTCCACCAACACTCCAACGCAGGAAAGCATCCATATAACCGTCTAGGTCTCCGTCGAGAACTTTTTCAGCATTACCAGACTCGAAGCTGGTGCGATGATCTTTAACTAACTTATAAGGATGAAGCACATAACTTCTGATCTGAGCGCCCCAACCAATTTCAGACTTACCAGCTTCAGCAACGGCCTGTGCCTCTCTTTTCTTTTCCATTTCTAATTCATAAAGGCGGGATCGTAATACTTTCATCGCTTGAATTTTATTTTGTAACTGACTTCTTTCATTTTGGCAGGTCACGACAGTATTTGTAGGCAAGTGAGTAATTCTAACCGCAGAGTCAGTTGTGTTCACAGACTGACCACCAGCTCCTCCGGATCGATAGACATCAATGCGGAGATCTTTATCCTGAATATCAATTTCAATATTATCATCGATTTCAGGGGAGACAAAAACTGATGCAAAAGAAGTATGTCTTCTTGCATTTGAGTCAAAAGGAGAAATTCTAACTAATCGGTGAACTCCGGTTTCAGATTTCATGAATCCGTAAGCAAAATCCCCAGCTACTGTAAAAGTTGCTGACTTAAGACCAGCAGAGTCTCCATCTTGAGCATCAAGGACTTGAACTTTGTATCCTTTACTTTCGGCCCAGCGGGTAAGCATTCTGTATAACATTGAAGCCCAGTCACAAGACTCAGTTCCACCGGCCCCAGCATTTATTGAAACAATGGCATTATTAGGATCAACTTCATCCGAGAGAAGAACTTTTTGTTCAGCTTCCGAAAAGCTTTCGAGAAACTTTTCAACAATCTCATTAGCTTCACTAGCAGAAGCTTCATCATCATCGGCTTCTGCGTACTCAACTAAAATTTCGAATTCGTCATAGAATTCTTTTAAAACTGACCAAGTGTTTACAACGGATTGAACGATTGATTTTTCTTTTTGAATTTTTGCAGCGGTATCAGCATCATCCCAAAATCCTTCCATGCCTTCCATTTGAGATATTTCGTTTAGACGCTCTTCCTTTTTAGGAATGTCAAAGTGACCTCCGAAGCATCTCCAGCTTTTCACCGTATGATTTCATTCGAGACTTATTTTCATCTAATTGAATTTTAAGAGTCTGTTCCATAACTATATACCTTTCCTTTCAATCCTAATTTCTTATACGCCTTGGCCACTAGCGACTGTTCTAAGCCGAACATTATTTCATGTTCTTTTTTAGATAGTTCGTGATCAAATCCACACAAGTGCAAAAATCCGTGGATAAAGAGATGAACGATTTCCTCAGCAAGGCCAATCTCAAAATGTTTAGCCTGTTTTCTTGCAGTATCTCGAGATATTACAATATCTCCTATATTTATCATATTGAACAAAAATGCTTCATCTCTTTGATCTCTTCGCAAAGAGTCATGGATAGGGAACGAGAGAACATCAGTGGCCTTATCTTTTTTTCGATACAACTTGTTAAGAGAGCGAATTCTCTTATCGCCACATAGAGTTAACTGAACCTCAATATGGGAATTTAAGCTAAGTTCGCTAGCTCCCTTCCCTTTCATAAATTTTCCAAGAATTGGTAACATCGTTTCAAAATACTTCATCAAGTTGTTAAATTCAGACCGTTTGGCCCAATTGAGTGAGTCCGTATAATAGAGAGTTAAATTCTTGGATTTAAATACTTTGTCGACCATTACTTATCCATCAACTCAATGTTAAACTAGCTGCCAAAGGAAAGCTATTATGAATTACCCTGAATTCGATAAACTTACACAAGTAGTCAAACAATTAAGACACCCTACGGATGGTTGTCCATGGGACTTAGAACAAACCCATAAAAGCCTTATAAAATATTTAATTGAGGAATCATTTGAGTTCTCACATGCCACCGAGACAGATGATACAAAAGCAATGGAAGAGGAGCTTGGAGATGTACTCCTTCAAATTTTACTTCACACAACAATCGCTGAAGAAAATGGAAAGTTCTCACTCGAAAGTGTCAGCAAGGTTCTTAGAGAAAAATTAATTAGAAGACATCCACATGTTTTCGAGAAACCTGATTCAAATATTGATGTCTCTGACGTTGTTTCAAACTGGGAAAAGATAAAAGAAGAAGAGAAGGCCCTTGAACAAACAGCTTCTAAAACAAAAATTAAGTCCGATGTCCTTCACTTTCCAGCTCTATTCTCTGCCTGGAAGATTGGTAAGAAAACAAAGAAAATAAGTTTCGATTGGGATGATGCTTCTCAAGTTTCTTACAAGGTTGAAGAAGAGTGGCAAGAGCTTAAAGAGGAGCTGGCACCGAAGTCTGGTCTCAATCAAGAAAGAATTACTGAAGAGATGGGAGACTTTCTTTTTTCAGCCGCCCAACTGGCAAGACATTTAAATATTGAGCCAGAGGAAGCGTTAAGAGCGGCAAATAGAAAATTTCTCAGACGATTCCATGCTATGGAAAATTTAATTACTGATGCCGGTGAAGATATAGATAATATGAATCAACAAGAAATGGATGTTTTTTGGGATCAAGCAAAGAGAAATGAAAAGAATTAATCTTAAAGATAAATACATTACTAAAGATGGCTCTAGTCGAATGCATGGTTTGAGTGTTCCCCTTATTGGTTTAACAGGTGGAATAGCGAGTGGAAAAAGTTCTGTCGCCAAACTTTTAGAGGACAGCGGAGTTCTCGTTATCGGTGCAGACAAGCTCATTAAGATCATTTATCAAAATAAGGAAATAATAGATTACATTAAGGACAATTACCCAAAAGTAATCACTGATGGTGTGATTGACTTTAAATCTCTTCGAGAGCTTGCTTTTAATGATATTGATATTCGTACTAATCTTGAAACAATTCTCTATTCAAAACTCCCTGAAACATTTTTAAATGTTTATAAAGACAATGGTTCACCTGACTTAGTTGTTTATGATGTCCCATTACTTTTCGAGAAAGGTCTAGATGACAAAGTAGATCTTAAAGTATGTGTTTATATCCCTAAAGAGACTCAATTAAAAAGGCTAATGGATCGAGACGGAGTCTCAGAGGAACAAGCAGAGGCTGCTCTTTCGAACCAGATGGATATTGAAGAAAAGAAAAACAAAAGTGATTATATTATAGATAATCAATCAAATAAAAATGAGCTAAAAGAAAAAGTTGAAGACTTTATAAAAGAGCACCTTACAAACGAGAACTAGAATGACTAAAGTAGATAAACTAAGAGAACGAGGACAGGCCCTTGAAGATATGTTCTTCAACAAAGAAGACGATAATCTTGTTGCACATTTAAAAGAGCAAAAAGAACATCATGATCAAGAGTTAGCTCTTCGAAGTATTAGTGGGATTACTAATAAGTCCGTTTTAGATAATGCAATTGATTTAGGTATCACAGTTGAAACTTTTGGGGCCCTTACTTTGATCCCTCTTTTAAAAGTTGCCTGGGCCGATCATATTTGTGACATAAAAGAATCAAAAGTTATTTTAAAGTTTGCTCAAGAAGCTGGCATTGAGGAAAGTTCTTCAGGCTATAAACTACTTGAGATTTGGATAGATAACGAAATTAACCCTAATTTATATCTTGCTTGGAAGAGTTATGTTGAAGTCCTCAAAGAAAAACTCACTCCCATAGAGATAAAGGCCCTTCATGACGAAGTCATCGGAAGGGCCAAGTCTGTTGCAAAAGCATCTGGTGGATTTTTAGGAATTGGAGCTGTTAGTAGCGAAGAAGCCAATGTCCTCCATGAATTGGACGAGTTATTAAAGATTTCTGAAGAGGATTAACCCCCTCACCTCTTTATGTCAGATTTAACCACTTCTCGTATTACTTCTTTTTTAGAAGCACAATTCTCTGCTTCTAACTTTTTAATCTCAAAATCTCGATCTTGCCAAACAACTCTTTTATCCATTTCTTGCTTGGTTAACTTTCTGTCATAAACTTTTAACATCTTATAAAGTCGCTTTAAGTTTTCTGCTGTATCTTGAACAATCATAGGTCCAGAGTACTTCATGGAAATGACTCTTCCATAGCGACTTAAAAATGGTCTCACAGAGCGAGTAAAGTCTTTCATTAAGATTGCATCTGCATCTTTTGGGTAATAAACCATTTGAAAGTAGTCAAAATTATCCGGAAGATCTGGTGCTTGATTCTTCCTTGCGATGACTTGAGGAGTTGGACTGTATCTAACATCACGAGCAGAAATAATCATAAATCCATCTTCATGACTCATTGGAATTCTTGTATATCCATTCAGGTACAAGATGCGAGAGAGATGTCTATCAGCATTTTCTTTTGTGAGAACTAAGTTTTTACTAGTTTTAATTCTTCCTTTTAATTTAGAGCCGTGTAAGTACACCTTTCCGGTAAGCTTACTTACTTTTTCAATACATTTTTTTAAATCTGCACATCTCTCCTTTTTTTCTGCTGAGAACCCTAGGGATGATCCTCCTGCCGCTAAGATAAGTAATAATGTCATTGTTTTCTTATTCATATAAACCTCCATTTCAATGAAGGATAGGGTATTCCAGTGTTAACAATGTCATGGGAAAGTGAAAAAAGAGTGAAAACCGGTGACCCTGAACAGGTCACCGAAGTTATTTAGATAGATTGGGTATTATGATGACTTGTCTCTGCTAGTTCATTCTCTCTCTCTCCAGGCATAATAGTTTTTGCTTGTCCCCTTGTTTGGGTAGAACCATCAACAAGTAGGGCCATCTTCTTGAATGAATCTTTGAGAACAATATAATCATCAAAAAAGTCTTTTAATGAATTAATTGTTTCTTCATCTACTTTATTTCCATTTTCTCCAAGCCTACCGACTTGAAACATTTCATCTTCTATATTTTCTTTATTATCAACAAAGTTAACTTTCATTATATCGAGATCTGGACGACTACTTCTTTCGAGCAGCATTCCAATCTTACTCAATGAAACATCAAGTTGAGTCGACCTTTTGTTAAATTCAGAAAGTATTTTATCAAACCCTTTGATATCTGACTTTAACCTATTTAATGATTGTTCAATTCTTAGATCCATTCCTTCAACTCTTTGTAAAACAAGTGACTGCTCAAGAGATTGAACCAAGTTCATTTTAAAGTCATTAACTTCTACTTTTATCTTCTTAAATTCATCTTTTATTTGAACAATGGATCCAAACGCTTGCTCATTTTCAGAGAGATCGGAAGAAAGTTTTAAGCAGCTTTCAAACAACTGCTCTTCTTCGCGGAACAAACTCTTGGCCGTATCGATAGTTTTTCTATAGCTATCAGTAATTTCAGACCTCAAGGAGACTTGATTAATAACTTGATTTCGAACTTCAGAGATAGAGTCTTGACCCTTTTTGAAGTTTCTAAAGCCTTCACCCAGCCTCAATTTAATATCATCAATTGCTTTGTATTGATCAAAGAGTTCATTTTCTAATTTTTCAATCTCAATCAAGTAAGAATCTCGATCCGCAGATATATTCTCATGATAATTTTCGAATTTATCATAAAGTTCAGAAATTCCTGCAATTTCAAAATCTTTTTTAATCTTCTCCTTGAACTCAGGATTAAAGTTTTCTTCTGACATTGCTTCTAGAGTTCTAGAAACAGGTCCGACTACTGACCTCATCTGGTGACTTAACGTCTCCTCAACTGATTTAAGAGGATAGAAGAATATTACGATTCGGGACTGACCAGCATACTCTACTGGCGTTACATACATTTCGTAAGGTAATGATTCTTTTTTCTCATGTCCTGAGATTTGAATTTGATAGATTCCTGAAATATTTTCATTTAGAGCGGATACAACAGGATCATTCTCTCCTAAATTTGTAAATTGATTTAGGAAGTCCCAGTTAATATTATTTTCTCTATCTTCATCTACTTCAATTCCAAATGAGTTATAAAAATCTTTATTGGCCCACACTACATGTAAATTTGAATCTAATATTAAAGAAGAAAAAGGGAGGCTATCTCTAAAGAGTGTTCCAAAACTCATTCTCTTGTGAACATACCCTCGATATTTGTCTATTTCATCGTAAAACTCACGACTTCCGCCTTGAATATTCTTGGCCTGAACAGGAATGATTGCATCCTTTATCGCATCAATAGTGAAACCTTCAATTCTCTTCTTTCTCTCTTTATCCTCTTTCTTTATAATAACAAAACCGAGTCCCAGCCCTGCCATTAGAAGAAGGAATAATCCTCCTAAAGCAAAAAGCATAATTTTTGAATTATTCTCAAACTTAATAAGCTGTAATGAGATTTCAGGTTCAGTTTTCTTAAGCCAGGTAGCAAACGATAATTCTAAACCTTTAAAGTTTTTATGAAATCCTGAAAGCCCCTTCAGATACTTCTTAAGCATTACAACTTCTGTTTTTAAAGTTTGAATTCTTGCAATAATTAGGTCTTTTTCAGAGTTTTGTAATACTGATGAAGAAGTAACTTTCTCCATTAAGGCTAAATCTCTATTAATTGTTCTCACGAGATTAGAAATTTTTCTTTGATTTAAAACGCCAGGTTTTCTAAGTCTGACTGGTTTTAGTTCAGCACTGATTCTTTTAGATATTCGAGTTAAGGTTCTCCATCGATTCGAACTAACAAACCTTTCGAAGCTTTGAATTCTGGAGTAAAGAACATTCAAGACCGATGACAGGCTTGGAAGCGTAATCATTTCATCTAAAGATTTTTTTGTGAGTTTAATATAGTTATCTAATTTTTCACTTACTTCTTCTTCGCCTGTTAAAAAATTCAGTTTTTTGACATCTCTTTCTAGTCGCATGATGGTTTTAATCGCTTCTCTCGATCTATCGTTTCCAACCTGAAGTTTTGCGTATTTAATGTCGTTATTATTTTTAACTTTTTCAAGATTTGAAGAGGCTTCAAAAACCATTGTTACATTTTCAATATTGGCTGGTCCCTTCTTCCAGAAATGCCAAATTCCATAACCTAAAAACAATAACGATAAGATTAAAACAAAAGAATGAAATCTGTGAGAGGACCTTGTCAGCTTGATCATTTTATTAACTCCAGCAAGAATTGATTCAATCAGTAATCAATTCAAAGAAATCGATATAATGGAACGGCTTTTGAAGGCATGATTTGTTGTCTTGTCTAAATTCCGTCCCTGGAATACTTTTATTTGTATGGTAATCATCTAGTACTTTTAAAAAACCTTGTTCAGGGATTATCATTGATACTGGATGAAAGAGAAATGGGAAGTGAAACAATTCACATCCTGGATTCTTCTCAAAAAGATCATCAGGAATTGTTTCAAGTTTCTCCGTTTCAAATTTTTCATTTATTTTTATACATGTATGTTTCACACCTTGTAATGCTGAAAAATCTTCTACCGTGTAATCAGCAAACAAATTAGTCAGAGCAAGATTAAATAGAGAGTGCTGTCCAACAGGGAGAAAGTAAACAACATCATCACGATGAGATAAGTTAAATTTTAGAGTGCATAAGATAACACCCTCTTCAGTTGATTCTGAAAGCTCGTATGTCATAAGTACTTTTTTCGAAACAAATTTTCGAAAGAGACCATATAAATTTCTTCTATTTTTAGAAATGTCTGAACCTAGTGCTAAAGCACCAGTCATAAAGAAATTACGTCCCATTTGATAAAAAGAAACAGTATTTAAAAAATCAAACTGACTACACGTTGTAAGAATTGTAGGAATGATCTCAACGAACATATTCCAATCATGTAATCCCCACTTTCCAGAGTCCAAGTTGAGGTTAACAGTTGAAAGATTTTGATTCTTCTTTAAATAAAGATGAATCATATTTTCAACATGTGTATTGAGTATGTCGTTTACATTTGAATAGAGATCAGGGTTTTTTAAATTACTTTCAGCTTTTCTTTTAATTTCAAAAAGATGATGATGGGCCCGTGAAATAAGTGGAGCTAAGTTTGTATCACCAAGATGTCGAAGGTCTTCTAGTACTTCTTTTCCTTGCTGATAATCATTTCCAAAATGTTCCATTTATTCGAGCCCGAGATAGAGAGTTTTCACTCCCTATTATAGCCTGAAAATGGGGTTAGCTGGCCAAATCTTCTGGAGATTCGAAAACATTTTTGAGTTTTCCTCTCAATTTCATGATTGCTTGCGTATGAAGCTGAGAAACTCTAGATTCTGTGACATCAAGTACCTGACCAATTTCCTTCAGGTTCAAGTCTTCATAATAGTAGAGTGAAAGAACAAGTCTTTGCTTTTCAGGCAAGGCCATAATTCCTTCTTTAATTTTATCTCGTGAGTTTTTATAACTAACAGCTGAAAATGGATTATTAGATCGACTATCTTCCATTAATCCGGCCATTAATTTCTTATCACCTCTATTAAAAGAAGCACTATCATCAATATTAAGTAAAGAGACTGATTTCGCTTTATTAAGAAGGTCGTGAAACTCATCTTGCGTACATTCTAATTCTTTACACATTTCCTCATCAGTCGCTGGTCTACCAAGCTCACTCTCCAGCTTAGAATATGCCCTCTCAACTAATTTTGATTTTTCTCTAACACTTCTTGGAACCCAGTCTTGAGCACGCAGCTCGTCAAGAATAGCTCCTCTAACTCTAAATTCTGCATATGTTTTAAACTTATTATCTCGAGTTGGATCAAACTTTTGGATTGCATCCATGAGTCCAATAACACCACATGAAATAAGATCATCTAATTCGATGTTTGAAGGTAATCTTGAAGCAATTTTTTGAGCGATATATTTTACAAGGGGAGCATATTCTATAACTATTTCGTCTTTAACCTTTGGGTCCATTGTAGACCGGTAATCTTTTAGGTTCTTTAATTTCTTGGCAATAGACGACATCAAACGCTCCTTGTCTTAACAGATTGGTTGGACTTCCTGTCTTTTCTGACTTGATCCGTTGAGCATGACCTGATTGGGTAAATGCTCGCACACACTCTGTTCGGTGAACCTGCCAAGGAGATTAGTGAAACTTTGGTGAAGAGAAGATTTTGCCTCCCCCATGAGAATCCCGTCAAACAGGTCGACTTCGCCTGCCTGAAATTCAATACCTCCAAGTACTTGGAGACGACACGAGAGAAAGTTTTCGACTGTTTCACTCAAGGTTTTAACTATTCTTTTGTACTGATTTTTATTTGAAACTTTATTTACAATTAAATGATTCTCACAGATTCCATATTTCTTATTAAGAATCTTTAATAAAGAGTAGCTATCCGTTATTGAAGATTTATCTGGAGTCACTACAACAAAGCGATGATCACTATAAGCGTTCAACGTTAACGTTTCTTTAGCGATACCTGCCGGAGAATCTAAAATAATATAATCATATTTATTTTCTGCTTTAACTAATACATCGATTAAAAACTTTTCATGATTCTTATCTGTTTCGAAAAGTTCAGTACTTCCGTTACAAGCAGATAGCAAATGAAACTTACCTTCCTTGTAAAGACATTCATCAAAAGTTTTTACAGACCTCATCAAGAGTTCAAAGTCATTATTTATTGGTAAACCTAACTTTAGAGCAGTATTCGAAAGGTTTGTATCACAATCAATTAAAAGAACTTTGTAGCCAGTAGAAGCAAGCATCTTACTTAACTTAAGAGAGATCGAAGTTTTTCCAACTCCACCCTTCCCGCTAGCAACAGATATTGTTATTGCTTTTCCTTGGTTCAGTCTTACATCATCGTATGATGTGGAGTTTTCATTGAAGCTGTTTTGAGATAACAGCCATTTTTGAGCATTTTTCATGGACATCCTGTCTCCGAAAAAAAGGTTGAATTTTAAAAATCAAAAAATCTCAGAACTGAAATATTCCCGCCAAAATCCTTTCGGCGGTCGCAGCTTCGAGGTCATCCGGTATCACTTCTCCAGTTCCGTAAAACTTGAATGGCAGTTCATGAAATTCTTCGCTTATATTAAACAGTGCGCCATAATTTAAACAAAGATCTAAACATGTGATCACCATGCCATCGGCCAAAGATTTATATCTATTGGCCACTTTCTTATTATAAAGTTCAGAGTGAATAGAAGATAGAGAGACCAAGACTTCCACCTTGTCAAAAGACCTTCTTAACCCATCAACAAACTTCTTAGTTTCATCACTTTCTTTACCGAAAACTTTGTAATCGATAAAGACTGATTTGCCTTCTTCAACAGCTTTTCGACACTCTGAAACAATCTCAGAAATGCTTCCACTTTGAACGACATCAATCTGAAAAACTTTATCTGCAAAGTTTGAAGGTTTCTCTTCTGCAAGGGTATTTCTTACGACTACAGAGTTCTCTCTTAAGGCCGCAATTTTTTGAATCATACTTGATTGCCCATTACTAGTTTCTGAAAGTAAAACTGTAACAACTGGCTGACTAGCCGCATCTGTAGAAGAAAAAAGTGGCATCGCTGTATTTATCGAAGCCACCATTTCTCTTAGTGCAAATTCAAACACGAGGTCTGTATCTTCAAGGTCTTCTCTCGATAGCTCGAAAGAAGCTTTTTTGATAATTCTTTGAATAGATTTTTCAGCTACATCGAGACTGCAAAGAGTATTTCTTAGTTGATAGATCCCAACTGGCTCTGTTTTCTCAATTCTTTCTATATTCTTAGTTAGCTCAAAAAGTTTCTTCTCTAAAGATTCAATCTTGCTATAAGCATCGTCGAGAGCTTCGTTGCTTGTAGTAACAGGCTCCTCTCTTCTCGTAGGCTCAGCTTCAAGAACTGAGTCTCCAAAGTCTTCAAACTGCATGTCTTCTAGTGAAACTTCAGTCACCTCTGGAGCTTCTTGTCTCTCTGCTTCTCTGAAATTTTCTCTTGGCATCTCTCTTGATAATTCAAACTTTTCTGAAACTCCACCGAGGAAATCATCTAGGCCTGACTTAATTGAACTAGAGATTTCTTTTGTTTTATTGCTTACAACTTGTCTGTTTAAAGCAACTTTTCCATATCCACCACCAGATACTTCTGAAGTACTTCCGGTGTCATTGTCAGAGTGATTATCAATCATGTTAGAAATATATGAAGCTTTGTTTGAATAAAAAGTTTGTTGTTGATCCGAAGTAAGAACATGATCTACTTTTGCTTTTTTTGTATAACTCTTTTCAGAGATAGCAGCTGTTATTTCAATTCTCTTTTTCTTAAAGGCACCTTTAAGTCCTTTATTAGTTACCGTTTTCAAGATAATCGCATCAGGGCCAAGCTCGTGCTTGATATCTCTCAACGCTTCTTCTAGGGTTTCCGCTTCAAATTTACGAACATACATACTACAACCTCACCGTACCTAGAGACCTGATATTAGCATCAGGACTTAACTCGTTATGACTTACAACAATTAAATTCGGGATGAATTTTTCAGTAAGTCTCTTAAAATGATTTCTTATAATTGGTGAACAAAGAACAACCATCTTCTCACCCATACTAGTAGCTTCTTCAATTTTTTCATTCAGACTTGAAAGAATATGCTGAGTAACTTTTGGATCTAGAGATAGTTGTTGACCCTGCTCAGTTTGAATTAGATTTCCTGCAATTGATTCTTCAATCCCTCTATCAAGAGTGAACAATGGAATATCTCCCTGATCTCCTCTTATTGAATCCGTAATTGTTCTATAAAGAGACTGCCTAACCGCTTCCGTTAGTCCATCTGCATCTTTAATACTAGATCCATGCTCAGCTAATGTTTCAAGTATCGTCCTAAGGTCCCTGATGGAGACTCCTTCTCTTAAAAGGTTCTGTAATACTTTTAAAACTTGACCTAACTTAAGTATATCAGGAATCAAATCGTTGACAATTTTAGGGTGAGACTCTTTGAAATTATCCATAATTCTGACAAGTTCCTGTCTTCCAAATAACTCATGAAGGTTAGTCTTGAGTATTTCTGTCAAGTGAGTGGCCATAACAGTAGATAGATCTACTACAGTATATCCATTGTACTGAGCATCTTCTTTTTGATCATCCGTAATCCAAACTGCAGGGAGACCGAAAACTGGCTCAACAGTTTTCATTCCATCGATTTCTTCAATAACAGATCCTGGATCCATCGCCATGAAATGATCTGGCTGTAGTTCACCAGAGGTTATCTCCATTCCTTTTACCTTAATAGAATAACCACCAGGCTTAAGTTCTAGATTATCTTTAATTCTAACTGAAGGAATAATCACTCCCCAGTCCAGGGCAAACTGCTTTCTAATATGAGTGATTCTTTCAAGTAGATCACCATTTTGTTCAGAGTCGACTAAGTTAACTAAACCATATCCAACTTCAAGCTCAACGAGCTCAATGGCAAGAAGATCTTCAAGAGTATCAGGAGTTGCCTTCTTCTCTTCTTGAACTTCTTGAGTGGCCTTGATTTCATCTCTTGCAACAGATTTTTCAATTCTATTCGCTACAAAGGCAAGAACAAGTGAAATAGATAAAAAAGGAAATATAGGAAGACCTGGAATAAAGGAAAAAATGGCAAGGACAGAAGCTGCTAAATAGAGAGCTTTTGGGTGCAACTTAAATTGTTTTCCAATTTGATTACCTAGATTTGTTTCTGAAGTATTTCTGGTTGCGATAATACCAGCAGCAGTAGAAATGATAATGGCAGGAATCTGTGAGACAAGTCCATCCCCTACAGTAAGTAGAGTAAATGTTTCAGCAGCTGCTGATACATCCATTCCATTTTGGGCCACACCAACAATAATCCCAGCTAAAATATTTATTGCGGTAATTAAAATACCAGCAATGGCATCCCCTCTTACGAATTTAGAAGCACCATCCATCGAACCGTAAAAGTCTGCTTCTTCAGCAACTTCAGCTCTTCTTCTTTTTGCTTCTGCATCATCAATCAGTCCTGCATTTAAATCAGCATCGATTGCCATTTGCTTACCAGGCATTGCATCTAAGGTGAATCTTGCTGCAACTTCAGCAACCCTACCAGCACCTTTTGTAATAACCATAAAGTTGATAATAACGAGAATGATAAAAACGATCAGTCCGACAACATAATTCCCTTCAACAACAAACTCACCAAATGATCTAATGATCTGCCCAGCGGCAGCTGTTCCATCTGCGCCACCTCTTAAAAGAATATTTCTTGTAGAAGCAACGTTTAGGGATAATCTAAAAAGAGTCATAACAAGAAGAACTGATGGAAAAGTATTAAAATCCAAAGGCTTCTTGGTATAAATAGAAACTAATAAAATCGTGATCGATATTGCAAGAGTCAAAGCGAGAAGTAGATCTAATAGCATTGGCGGGATTGGGACAATCATTACCGAAAGAACAAGCATCAACCCAATTCCAACAAACAAGTCAGAGTTTTGAGTCAGTGCTTTAAATTTTGCAAAAAAATCATTCATTCTTCACCTATGGGTTAACTTCCCAATGCTTTCTTTTTTCTCTTTAACTTATAAACAAATGCTAATACTTCAGCGACAGCCTTATAAAGACTTCGAGGAACTGCTGATCCTAAAGACACTGTTTTAAAAAGTGCTCTTGCCAATGGAACATTCTCAACCATTGGAACATCATTTTTCTTTGCAATCTCTCTTATTCTTTTTGCCATGTGGTCTGCACCCTTTGCAACAACAGTAGGTGAAACCATATTTTCTGGATCATATTTTATAGCGATTGAAATGTGTGTCGGATTTGTGATGATCACATCAGCACTAGGAATCTCTTGAATCATCCTCTTTTGTGCCATTTCTCTTTGAATAGTTTTAATTCTCTGTTTAACTTCTGGAGAACCTTCTTGTTCTTTGTGTTCACGCTTCGATTCTTCTTTTGTCATTTTTAGTTTTTGCCAGTAGCTATACTTTTGATAAGCAAAATCAAAAAGAGCAATAACAACTAGTCCAGCAATAATCGAAAACCCTAACTTCATTAGAAATTCTTTTCCAAAAAGAAATGACTGAGAAAAGTCTAAATGAAGAAAACCGCCAAAGGCCCTTACTTCATCTTTCATGAAGGCATAGACGATAGCAAGAATGAATAGGAACTTAAAAAATCCTTTAATCGCTTCAACAAGAGATCTCATTGAAAAAAGTTTTTTCATTCCACTGACAGGATTAATTCTTTCAGGCTTAAACGTTAGAACTTCTGGAGAAAAAAGAAATCCTATTTGAGCGACTGTAGAAATAATACCGACACAAGCAACGACCAAGAATAATGGGCCAACAGCTTTAAATGAAGTTAGAACAGTTTTTGAGGCAATCATCTTTAGAAACTTCTCTGTGTAAGCAGCCTGCAATTTCAACCCGTATAGCCATTCAACATACTGACTCATGACTTCGTAGATATAGACGATACTTAAACCTAAAGTAAGGAACGCAGCGGAAAGAACAAGAACACTTGTTAATTCCTTCGACGATGCAACCTCACCACGCTTTCTGAATTCTTCAATTCGATGCGTGGTGGGATCTTCTGTCTTTTCGCCTTGGTCCGTATCTTCGGCCATGGTGTCCCCTTGTTAAATGACGAACTGGAACCAATCACCTAGCTTTTCAGTGTAAACACGAAAGGCCACTTGAAAGAATTCGTCACTGGTTGCTGCAAAAACGAGCAAACCCATTCCTATATTAACGACAAAACTCACCATCAAAACGTTCATTTGAGGAACTGTTCTGGCAATAACACCAAGAACAACCATGATGAGCACATTTGTAAAAATTAGTGGACTCGCCAACATTAAAGAGGCGAGAAATAAGTTTTTAAAGAACATAAGGAAAAACTCAGGGCTAACTGCAAGACTTCCAAGTTGTTCAATATGGATACTATGAAAAGTAGCAACAACACCCTTAAACATAGGAAGAAGTGCTCCCGAAGTTATAATGATAACGAGAACAGTCCACTGAATTAGTTGTTCAAATGGACCAATTTGTTGACCCGCTTGAGGATCGAAGTACCTTACGGCACCAAAACCAATTTGTTGTGTAATGATCGAACCTGAAGCTATGAAAATCGTCATGATAGACTTCACAATAAATCCAACGACTAAACCTACGACAACATTAAACATTGTGAGATACCAAAAGTTATCAACACCAAGATAATTTATATCGATAAGAACTTGCCCCTGAACCATTGGAAAGAAAGCATAAGTAATAATGAGTGAGCCCAATACTTTAACGAGAACCGGTACTGAATTATTATCAAACATTGGTAATTGAAAAAGAATGGCCAACCATCTCGAGAAGGAGAGCCAAAATGCAATTAGAATAGGATAATCTACAACCTGTACGTTCATTATCTAATGGCCACCAATTTTGGAATGCTTATTATTAATTCTCTTGTAAAATCTGTAAGTGTGTCAGACATCCAAGGAGCACAAATAACAAGTGCACCAACAATGACAATAATCTTTGGAATAAAGCTTAATGTTTGCTCGTTGATCTGAGTTACAGCTTGAAAAAGTGAAACCAAGATACCCATAAAGAGAGCTCCAAATAACATTGGAGATGCAATTAGCATCGTGACTTTAATTGCCTGATGTGTAATATCTGAAAATACATCAATACCCATAATCTAGTCCCTTAATTGAACGATCTTAAGATCGATCCTGTTACTAATTGCCAACCATCGACAAGAACGAAAAGTAATAATTTGAATGGAAGAGAAACCACCACAGGTGGTAACATCATCATCCCCATGGCCATCAAAACTGAGGCCACAACCATATCTAAAATCAAAAATGGAATGTAGAGTAAAAACCCAATTTGAAATGCCGTTTTTAATTCACTAATAATAAAAGCTGGAATTAAAAAATGAATTGGAACATCAGCAATTGTATTTGGTTGATCTTTTCCTGTTACATCATAGAAAAGTTGAATGTCAGCCGTACGAACCTGCTTACTCATAAACCCTCTTAAAGAGAATTCAATTTGATCAATTGCCTGAACCGAAGTCATCTTCTTTTGCATATAAGGGTGAATAGCGTTGTTATAAATATCTTTCCCTGTTGGTTGCATTACAAACACAGAAAGAAATAAAGCAAACCCAATGAGTAATTGGTTTGGTGGCATATTCTGAGTTCCAATTGCTTGTCTCATGAAACTCAAAACAACAATTATTCGTGTGAAACATGTACACAAGATAAGAATAGCAGGAGCTAATGTTATGACAGTGAAAAGAACAAGAACTTCTATCGTATCGACGAGGTCAACACCCTGACCAAAGTTAATCGCCATTCCAGGAAGGTTAAGTCCTGCTGCTTTAACCGCTTGAGATGCAGCTTGAGCGAAAACTTCAAACGGGGATATTAATATAATTATCCCCACTAGCGCTTTCAAAATCCTTTTGATGCTCTGAGCTTCCATGCTCTTCCGCCTTATGTAAAAGTTTTACTGCAATTGTTTTAAGTTTTTCACCTTACTTTTAATTTGATCAGATAATTTAACTTTATCTTCAGTCTGCTCTTCAGTTTTAGCGAGAAACCCTTCAAGGCTCCCTTTCTCTTCTTTCGCTTCTTCTGTTTTAGCAATGGCCTTACCAAGTTCTTTCAATTTGAACTCTTTATTCTGACCATTGGCCGTAGTTAAAGAAGAATCAAAATTGTTACCTGATACTTTATCTTCCTGAGATTTAAAAAGACCTGTTGTATCGTTAACTTCAGACAAGAACTCTACACCTTTGTCAGTAGATGAAAGTAGAAAGACTTGCTTGTGAACTTTAACCATTAATAAACTCTTTTTTGGTCCCAAATAAGTAGTATTGAGGATTTCAACAATATTTGTGTCGTTTAGAAAACCAAGTTTGCCTTTCTTTATGACGCCTTTTCTCATTAAGTGAACAACCCCATAAAAGAAAACAAGGATCAATCCTAAGAATGCAACGAATTTGCCAATATAACTCGCTACAGAAAACGAAGACTTGGCACTTTTTGCTTCTTTTTCACCAGCAGAGAGGGTCATATTGACTTCATCTTTTTTCTTAAAGAGGTTACCTTTTGTCGCTGCTAGCTTCGCAGGTTTTTTAGCTGTTGTTTTCTCTCTAACAAGCTTATCTAAATAACTTTCGTCGTAGTTGTTAGCACTTTTAGGTTTTTTATTTAGAGTTGGTGTCTTTGTTACTGTTACTACTTTCTTAGAAGCGACTTGCTTTGGAAGAGGGAAATTCAAGACAACCGCTTTTTCTCTCAAAGTAACATTAACCTGATTCTCCTTCCCGTTTAGTGAGAAAGGAATCATTGCCCTAAAACGAACCGTATCTTTGTTGAACTGATAAGCCGTTATAGTTGTATCAAAATCTTTTCCTGAAGTTGTCACCTTCTTCTCGATTTTAGGCCATACATAAGTACCAGGCAGTTCTACCTGAACAATACCTTTCTTAAGAACAAGCTCAGGTGTTTCTGGAACTCTGTTCTCAAGCTTAATAATGACTTGTCCTTTCTTTCCTACTTTAGAAAAGTTTATAGACTTAATTTTCGTTCTCTCTGGTTCACCAGCAAAAGAACTGAACGAAAAAAGTAATAAAGAAAGTAAAAGTAACAACGTAGGGTTTTTCATTTTTCCACCATTATTTCAAAGTTTCAATTCTCTCAACAGGACTGATGATATCAGTAAGCCTGATTCCAAATTTTTCGTTAACAACCACAACTTCACCTTTAGCAACTAGTTTTCCATTTACAAGAATTTCTAGAGGCTCACCAGCTAGTTTATCTAATTCAAGAACAGAACCCTGTCCCAACTGAAGTAAGTCTTTAATAATTACTGTTGTTCTTCCTAGCTCCACAGTAACTTTAAGTGGAATATCTAAGATAAAGTCTAAGTTTTGAACTTTAAGTTTATTAAGAGAGTCATCACCAGCCTTGATCTGATCAGCAAGTTGCTCTACTGCAATCTGCTCAACATTCTCTAATGCTTGGAGATTTGGTTGCTCTTGTCCTGTTGCTTCGTTATTGTTTTGATCTTCCATTATTTGTTACTCCCTCTATGCTTCGTTTTCATCGTCTATTAGATCTGTAATTTGAACTGCTCGATTTCCTTTATGTACTCCAATCAAACATTTCATTTTCTCAACTCCCTCAACCATAAGAGCAACTTCACCGGATGCTTCTTGGTTTAAAGGAATAATATCTCCTCTCTCAAGTGTAATAAGATCACCCACTGTCATCTCAGCTTCACCTAACTTTACAGTTAATTGAGAGTCAGCTTCCTTAATGTGCTCATTCATTGCCTGAGTCCAAATAGAATCGGCCATGTCATTATCAGTTTGGAAACTTGAAGATAGTTTTTGCTTAATCGGCTCAATTGTTGAGTAAGGAACAACAATCATAATTGTTCCTGAAGCAGATTCAAATTCGACTTCAAGAGTTGTTGCGATAATCACATCTGAAGGAGGAACCACACCAACAAATTGAGGGTTAATTTCTGTTCTTAAGTATTGAGCATCAATTCTATGAACTGGAGCCCATGCTTCCTCTAAATCAGAAATGGCCATATCCATTACCTTCTTCATAAAAGAAAGTTCGATCATGGTAAATTCTTTCCCATCAATTTTAGTAAATGGTCTGTCCGTACCGCCAAAGTAAGAATCGATAATGGCGTAAGCTAGTTTTGATTCAAAAACCAAAAGAGCAGGACCTCTAAGTTCATTAAACCTCATAATACACATACAAGATGGTATCGGAAGAGTGTTAACGAATTCACCAAACTTTAATAAGTCAGTTGAAATCATCGAGATCGTAGAAATTTTTCTAAGTGAGTTCGATAAGGATACTCTAAAGGTTCTAATAAACCTTTCGTAAATAATTTCGAGGATAGGCATTCGCCCTCTAATAACCCTGTCTTGGTTAGTCAGGTCATAGGGCTGGATATTCTCGTCATGGTCATCAGCGGCATCAAAATCGCCACCATCACCGAGAAGATCGTCTCCTCCATCATCATTCACTGCATTTAAGAGAGCATCTACTTCATCTTGGCTGAGTACTTGTGCCATGGCTTGTCCCCTCCTGGGATCTTAAAATGGTTACCAACGTCCTATTGGTATTAGTTGATTTGAAAACCAACGTAAAAAACATCTATTACGTGACCATCGACCATAAAGGCATTGATGGCTGCTTTAATCTCTTCCTTGAGATAATTTTTCCCTTCAACTTTCAAAAGCTCTTCAGGCCTTTTTGAGTTTAAGGTTCTAATAATCGCATCACGTATTTGTGGCTTCCTAGCCTTGAATTCCTCTTCACTGGAACTCTTTGAAAATTTAAGTACAGCATTTAATCTAACAAACCTTCTAGGACCATCACCTTGGGCTAGGTTTGCTGTAAATGTTTCAAGAGGAAACAATGCTCCGTCTTCCTCTCTGGCCTCTCCTGAATCATCTGGAGAACCCTCAGTGGCCTTTTCCATTTCGGCCTTAACAATATCTTGAAGTGTTGGCTTAGTTGATTCCGCTAAATGTGACTGGTATTGAAACCATGCAACGGCACCCATCATTACTGTGTTAAGTAAAACTAATAAAGTCAGAAGAGGACTTCCGCCCGAAGCTTTCTTGTCTGCTCCACCTGCGTCTTCTACATTTGCTGTGACATCATCGTCTGCCATTTTTTTTTCCATCCATGGTCGAAAGCGCAAATCGGCACTTTCTTCTATTCCTGTCAAAAATTATACATTTCAGATGCCCTGCAATCAAGGAGGGACATTATTAATAGGCAATTAATACCAGTATCAATATGCACCTTATTAAGATTTCATCAACTTGTGGATAAATGGGGTCATTATTTTGACAAACCTGTGGAATATACTCAGGAATAATTTGCCGGTTATGTAGAATATCAGAAGCTAAAAAAAAAGGGAGACATAAGTCTCCCTCCATATTGATCATCAGATTGAAATCTGAATTACATCATTTCTTTCCAAGCTTTACCTGGTCTAAACTTAGGCACAGTCTTAGCTTTGATTTTAATTTTTTCGCCTGTAGCAGGATTAACACCTGTTCTAGCAGCTCTTCTAGCTTTAGTGAATGTACCAAAACCGATAAGTGAAACGTCGTCACCTTTTTTAACAGACTTTCTGATTACATCAAGCATTGTTGATACAAAGTGATCAGCGTCTTTTTTTGTTAAGTGGTTTAGTCCTTTGTCATTTAAAATTGATTCAATTAGTTCTTTTCTGTTCATTAGAAATCTCCAAATAGCAGTGTTAATAAGCTTGTACAAGAATGGTTAACCATTTTACTTTGAATGACAATAGCTTTTTTAAAAAAACTTTTTATGATTTTTTTTTCGTGATTATTACAAAAGTTTTTCTTGCCATATATGAATTTCTTCTTCAATAGAAATTCTTATTGACTCCTGAAAGCCTTGATGAAGGGCTTCACGGCCTTTATTAGTTTCAATATTTTCAACTATTGCTCTCATTAAAACTGGAGATAAGACTCTAAAAAAATCATCTAAGTTGGGAACGTTTTTTTCATTTTCCTCTCTCAATGTCTCGAGATGATATTCAAGGGAGTCTATTCTTTTAACTAACTCTACAAGGTCATCAATCTCTAAAAGATATTTTAATTCTGTACAAAAAATTTCTACAATTTTTTTCCTAGAGAACTGATGAAGATTTTCATTGTTAATTTTATAAAAAGAATTCTCATCATCTTGAAACAATAATGATTTATTTAGCCTAAGAATTTCATGATTGAACATTTTCTCCATAATTTTTCCTTCTTACGAGAGATCGAAAATATTCTACCATAAATATTTAGGCCCAGCATTTAGCCGGGCCCAATAGTCAGAGATTTAAATTTTAATTAGTTTTTAAAGGCTGAGCTTTCCTCTCTTAACAAGCTCATCAATAATAGTTTTGAAGTGGCTAAATGGGTAAGCTCCTTTAACAGGTACACCATTTATGATGAAACCAGGAGTCCCTTGCATTCCAAAACTTGCGGCTTCTTTCATATCCTCATCAATTCTTTGTTGTACTTTAGGATCCTTAAGATTCTTAGCAAGTTTGGTCATATTAGCACCAACTTTTTTAGCTACTTTCTTTAAAAAAGCTTCACCATTTCTTAACTGTCTTTGGTTATCAAAGATCTCATCGTGAAACTTAAATGCTTTTTTCTCATCATCAAGACGGATGGCCTCAAAATATCTTGATGCAACCATAGCCTGCTTATGAAAACTAAGAGGGAGATGCTTAAAAACAAAAGCAACCTTTCCAGGGTAGGCTTTCATAATTTCTTGAACTGTTTTAAATCCTCTTGTACAAAATGGACACTCAAAATCGGAGTATTCAACAAGAGTGATTGGAGCACCTTTTGTTCCTCTAATTGATTCATCACTACGAATCACTGGCTTTAAAGGATTGTCGTAAGTCGCTTCTAGTTTTTTCGCTTCATCCTGTTCTCTTTTCTTAGCAAGAACTTGTTGAGCATTTTTTGCAGCTTTTTGAACAGCTTCCACAAACTCAGCTGGGTTGGCTTCAATTGCATCCGTTAAAACTTTTGGATTTTCTTTTAAAATTTTGGCTACTTTATCTTTAAGTTGACCTTCGCTCACACAGGAAAGAGTTCCTACAGCAGCCAAGAAAAACAAAAACATCTTCAATAATTTCATCTTACAATTTCCTTCGTTATTTATAGATTAAGAGTATTTTCGCAGAATTTTCGAAATGATCAATCTTTCATGGCATAATTTTTCACTAAATGATCAAGATATTTGTTAATCGCCCTGCAGTGTGGCCTTAAATAATAATGCCCTATGAGGTGAATTCGAGACGAATAGTTGCCTTTTATAAATGAGCGCATTGTGGCAAAAATGCCAAACGCCGGTGCAGATATCTTTCCATAAAGGTGTATGGCCAAGAATATATAAAGAATAATATGTAGAGTTGTCACAAATACGAGAACCTCTTGCAGTAAAAGTGCCTGCTGCTCAAGGTAATGTTTGACTATAGTACTAGGTTGAAGAATTTCGTGGGCAAGTGAAATAAGTCCTTCGTGAATTTCAACAGCCGCAAGGTTAAGCCCAACCCCAACAACAATTGATGTTAGGACGATGAGAAATGAAAACTGGATAAAGAAATCCTTTTCAAAAACTGGAGTATGTATTCGCGTATATTTAGCAGGAACCACTGTTGGTTTAACAACCCCTTCACGTACTCCATTTTCCATATAGTTAAAAAAGTATTCAGAAAACCTCGTTAGAATTTTCAAGTCAGTAAAGAAATCTGGATCATAACTAGCATTAGGGCCCTCAATTGCCCTTTGGCAATATTCAGAGATTAGCCTGAAAGGTCTCAAAAAGAGGTTCGCAATATATACGCCTATAAAGATAAGTGAAATAAAGAACAATCCTAAGTACGGAAGTGAATCCAAGACATTCTTTAAGACGTAATCGTAAAAGGTTTCTTTAAAGTAGCTAACATTATCTATTCCGTGGGCCTCAAAGAATAAAAGGTCCATCCTTAAAACGACAAAAAGGTAGCCCATCATTATAAGGAAGGTAATAAGCGGGATTGAGCATATCTTTATAGTGGTCATTAATCGGAAGCGAGACTCTTCATCACTTAGCGTGCTGAGAAGCTTTTTCTTTAATTGGGAGAATTTCGCCCAATTTCCAGACAATATTGCTTTATATTTCTCTTCCATAGTCAGTCTTTATTGTAACCTGAGACGATAAAGTGCATAAGCTATGGAAATTTCTACTTACTAAATTTATTCAATTTCCTCTTAAAAGTGTCTAAGTATTAAACACCTGCTCACGAGAATGTCACCGATCTGATCATAATTTGGAAACCTAGGCTCTAAACACCTAATATTACTAAACCAGATTGGCTAATCCCTCTGGCCAGTTTTGGCACGCGTCATGCATTACATAAGGCAAACAATCTTAAAGTTTAGTTTCTTGTTAAGGAGAGAGGTATGAAAACGAAGAATGTAGAAATCAAAAGGATGGTTAAAGGAGCATTGCTTCTTGGACTTTCGTGCATGGTGCTTACATCATGTGGTGGTAAGAAAAATCAAACAAACTCGGCAGATGTAACTGGAACATCACCGATCTTTTCAAATCCACAACAACAAAATGATTATAATCAAATCAAGGCCCAGTTTCCTTGTGAGTCTGGTCAAAGAGTTGATCAAAACTTCCAACTGCAAGTTGCCGCTAGTCAAGGTAACACGATCTCAGGAGCTATGACTCCAGGTGGAGCAGCTGGAGCTTCAAACCAAACATACTTTGGTGTGAATGCAGGATTTAAAGACCTCATGGTTGTTACTCAAACAGGTGGAAACACTTTTAACGTTCACTTATCATTGTGTGCAATTAGAGGACAATTTTCATGGTTCATTGGTGGAGATGCCCAATTAACAAATTTTTACTTGGACTTCGCCACACTTAATACTTCAGTTTCCTGTTCATATGGAAACGTTGATCAAGCTAACGTTAGATTTACTAACTCAAGCTTTGGTCAAGATGGTAGATCTTTTACTAGAGTTTGCCAGCAATAATTCCCAAAGAATAAATAATTATCCCGTCAGTGAAAACTGGCGGGACTAAAAAGACCTCAATACTCTCTCCCTCTTTTTAGGTGGGACAAGGCAAAAGTATGTTTTGTCCCACTAAAAAAGTTCTAAATAAATTTCTTAATACATTTTTTTAATTTTATGATTTGGAAAATAATGAGAGAGAATCTCTTTGTAGGTTTTTCCTTTCCTCGCTAAGTCGTAAGCTCCAACTTGGCAAAGACCAACTCCGTGTCCATTTCCATTTCCACGAACTCGTAATCCTTTTCGTCCATTAAACTTTACATAGAAGTAATTAGAAGGAAAAAGGACCCGTCCAAAATATCTTCTAAAATCCGACTTCTCTATTAGATGTAGCTCTTCTCCAACATAGAATCTTAATACATTATTATCTGGTCTATCTGGAGCAATTCTAATTTTTTCGCCAGCAGTAAAGACTAGCTGCTTTCTAAGGAGCCCCTTTCGACCTGCCCACTTAATAAAGCTAACTAAACGCCTGTATACAATTTTTTTGTCCCATTTTCTTTTTGGAGAAGTTAAACAATAACGACAATCCACAGATTCATAACCATCGACATGATTTTCCCAAACTTGATCAGGCTTTAACGTCTTCCCTCCACAACTCGCATGAAAGAAAATTGGTTTTAAATGCTTGTCTGGTCCAAGAAGAACTTCACCTTGAGTCGACCTAGAGGCAAGTTCTGTTTTTCTAGTGGCATCAAAGAACGATCCTCCAACTTGGTGTTTCTCGGAAGATTCTAAATCATAATGAACTTCATGACCCTCTCCCCTCGAGACTTGATTACTTTTCATTTTATGAAGAGCATAAGTTCTAGCGGCAACGGCTTGTGCCTTTAATGCTTCAAGTGACCATTTAGAATTCATTTCTTTTGAGAGAAGAGAACTTATATAACTTTCAATAGGTATTTGATTAATCACATCACAAGCTGGTTTGCTGTGATTTGCAACAACCAGTATCTCACCTTGATATTTCTCTTTCCCAAGAGAGAGAAGTCCTGTCTGAGATTTAAGTGAAGCTAAGAGAACAGGTGACTTAAGTTTCCCTCGATTCTTCTTACCAAATCCTCGGCAATTAAAACGAATGGCCTTTTTGCCTTTAAACAATTTACTCGATTTATTTACATGAATTTTTCTTTTTAAATCCATTCCACTTACAAATACATTTTTCAATCTTTTACGAACTCTTACTCTGATAAGGGGTTGCTTTCTCTGAGAGAGAAAACTCTTTCTATAGACGGGCCTTGATTTGGCACTCCAAGCTTCAAAAGAAATGAAGCTGCAAATAAATAAAGATATTAAAAACGACTTTTTCATCATGAAAAGACAACCATCCTTGGTAACGTCGTAGCTTACTAAATTTTAAACTTAACTCGTGGCAAAGGAAAGGGGGAAATAACAGATCAAAACAGTCGTAAACCTACATTTTTCCGATGAGCTTCATAACTTTTTGAAGATCAGACCAGGCAGTCCTCTTCATTTTAGGGTTTATTTTGAGATAATCAGGGTGAAAAATAGGAATCATCTTATAGCTCAAAGTAACACCATCACTGAACTTTACAGTCTTATCCCTAAGTTCTCCGTGAACTCTAGAGAGTCGCTCTTTCTTCCCAAGCATTACATTCGTGGCCACAGCACCCATAGTGACAATTACTTCAGGGTTAACAATTTTTAGTCCAAGACATAAGTCACCAAACTCATCTGAGTCCTGAGAAATATTATCGAGAGGCATTCTTAGATACTCTCCAGTTTCTAACTTCATGGCCCCAATCATCTTCATGAGAAGATCATCTTCTCCGACGTGAGGAGTATCCCCTAGAAAGAGGCATTTAACACCTGAGTAGTTTTGATTTAAAACTTCAATTCCTTCAAGCTGGCTCTTAAAGCTCTCCGTAGAACTACACTTAAGTTCAACGTAAGAAGTTTCATCCTCTTTGACTTCGACTTGCCCACCTTCAAGACTAATAATTTTTTCACCAACAACTTTTGATTCTGTTTCTTTTTTAGCGAATTTTTCTAATGATTCAAATAGATGAGACTTTTCTGAGAGAGGATTGAAGTCATCCTCTTCTACAACTTCCTTAGCGACTTCTTCTGTTTCAGCTTGAGAGATTTCAGCAGACTCTTCTTCTTCAGGAAGCTCGGTGAGAAACCATGCAGAACCACCCAGGAGAGCTCGCGAAAAAGTCATTTTCTGTTCTTTTTCAAACTCTTTTAGACGTGTCTCTCTTAATCTGGTGAATTCAGTCTCAAAATTCATGTATTTCCAACTAGTTGGACCGGAACAAAATTTCCGATAGGTAAATTCCCCCCCAAAGTGACATTTAAGAGGCAGACAGTAAAGCCTTTAGATAATCGCCCGAAGAGTTAAATATGAAGGTTAACTCTGCTTTATAAACCCTGCGACCTTCTAACAGGAGTATCCAGTATGCCATTTGATACTGATTTTAAGTTTGAGAAGTTCGAAGAATATTTCGGCGACATAGAACAAGTGAAAAAAATTATCTGTAACTGCCAAGTTTGTGGCACAAAACTAATTCTTTCACATTTATCTGATTACAAAAATCTTGTAGTACAGGAAACGGCCCGGTGTCCAGAATGCGGTTCTGGAAATCGGAAGAAAATCCACGTACTCAATTGATATCTTCAAACATTGGGATCGGGACTCCCATCCTGGTCCCCTTGTTTGAGATATTCAAAGATATTGATAGCTATTTTTTCAGTTAGTTCAAACTTAGTTCTCAATTCCATTACAGATAATTCGGCCAATTCATCTATACTCAAATCCATTTTTTTAAGAATTTTTTGTCGAGTTTTAGGACCAATTCCATCGATTTCATCTAACCAAGAAGTAATCACACGTCCTTTTTCTTTTTTATGATGAAGCCTTCTTGAAAACCTATGGGCCTCATCTCTCATTTGGGTGATTATCCTAAACAAAGACATATTTTTTGAAAGTATATATGGATTAACTCTGCCAGGGATAATCAATCTCTCTTCTGTTTTAGAGACAGATAAACTTTTAAATGAATCTTTTTTACCACTCTTAGATTTAGCTATTCCGCAAACTGGAATATCAATATTTTCTTCTCTTAAAACTTCAAGTAGAGAACTTACCTGACCTTTTCCGCCGTCTACAATGAAGACATCAGGAAGATTCCCTTTTGGAATTCTTCTTCGCATAAGTTCTTTCATCATTGCAAAGTCGTTATTTCCTTCTTCTCTAACCTCAAGTCCATAGTGACGATAGTTTTTTCTATCTGGTTTTCCATTATGAAAAACAATTTGTGCAGCTGTTGGAGATGTCCCTTGAAAAACAGCAACGTCATAACATTCTAAAACGACAGGACGTTCACGCATACCAAGAAGATCAGCAAGTTTATTTAGTCCCACATAAATACTTTCTTGATTAGAAAGTCTTACCCTTTGATGTTCAAAGGCCTGGTCAATTGCCAGTTTCATTAACTGCCCATATTTCTTAGTTGGTTTTTTAACTTTCATTGACTGATTTATTTCAAAAACAGCATCGACGAATGACTTATCAGTTTTAAATTCCTCAGGAACAAATATGACATCTGGTAAAGTATCTTGAGTTGAAGAATAGTATTGAAAAAGAAAAGTTTCGAGTTCTAAGTTAATTTCATCATTCAAGTCAACAATTGGAAAATTGAAGTTTTTATGTCCGAGTAAAATTCCATTTCGAACCATATAGATGGCCATATCAATATCAAACTCTCCAATGTGAAAGCCAAAGACATCGATATTTTTGGGACCTTTTTCAAATTCTACGTTTTCTTGAATAGAAACATTTAGAAAATCATTTAAGACTGTAATGTTATCTCGAATCATTCCGGCTTTTTCGAACAGCTCTATGTCAGCTGCTTCGTGCATTTTCTTTTCTAAAAACTTTATTGATTTGTTTCCCTTCCCTTTAAATAAATTTAAAACGAGGTCGAGATCTTTTTTGTATTCCTCTTCGCTAATTTTTTCAACACAAGGAGCACTACACTGATGCATCTGATATAAGAGGCAAGGCTCTTTCCTACTTTTAAATTCTCGAAGAGAACAATCTCTTAGACCAAATGATTTTGTGGCAATACGAATAACTTCTGAGATATTACTACCTACAACAAAAGGCCCAAAAATTTCTTTCCCCTTAGTTCTTTTAAATCTCCTTACATACTGAAGCCTAGGGAAAGGTTCATTATGATCAACAAGAACATAAGGATAAGATTTATCGTCTTTTAATCGAATATTATATTTCGGGGAATGTTTCTTAATAAGGTTATTCTCAAGAACGAATGCTTCAGTATCAGACTTCGTTATTAAGAACTCAAAGTCTCTTATATGAGAAACTAAAATCTCTGTTTTTGGGGATTTTGCTGAGTTGTTAAAGTAACTCGAAACTCTAGACTTGAGAGACTTAGCCTTACCAACATAAATCACCTCTCCAGAAGATTTCTTCATGAGGTAACACCCTGGTTTTACAGGGAGACTCTTCGCTTTTTCAAGTAGTTTTAATATGCGTTCTGCCTTTACTTTCGACTCCTTGCAACCTAGTCTGTTTTAACTTAAATCGTTAAATAAAGGTTCATTATGTCTGCCCTTGGCGTCGGAAAAGAAGTTCTCTCCTATTGCAATAAATGCAAACTTACTCTTGCTCATATTATCGTAACGATGAAAGATGATGCAAATATTGGAAAGGTAGAGTGTAAGACTTGTAATGGTAAACATAATTACAAAGACCCATCTACAGTTGGTGCCAAAAAAGTAAAAGCTAAAGGTGCTACTAAGCAGAGAAAATCAAAAGAATCAATTGCTGACCTATGGCTTGAAGCCGTTGGAAAGTCAGATGCAAAATCACAAGACTACTCTCCAAAAGCTGAATATATTGCTGGCGATATTATAGATCACCCCAAGTTTGGACCTGGAGTGATTGAAAAAACTATTGATGGTAATAAGATTCAGGTGATTTTTAGACATGAGATTAAGACTCTCATGCACAAATTGGGTTAGTACTTAGTACCAACCCGCTTGTCCACCTACTGAGAAGTTAAGTCCGATACCACCCATTCCGTATGGGTAACCACCGTAAACTCCACCGTATCCGCCGTATCCGTAACCACCCGAATGCATGTTTTGACCCATGTTCATGTAGTTTTGATACATCGCTCGTTGAGAAGCACCCATAGTTTGTTGGTTCGCCATTTGAACTCTTTGACCATAGGAATTTCTATCCATTGCTAGCTGCTGTTGTTGCTGATACTGGTTGTAACCACCAGCACCGCCGGCACCGCCCCAGCCTCCAGTATTGTTCCAATAAGATCCACTAGGGAAGCCTACATTTCCACCCATACCGAGTCCCATTCCACCGTTAATCATTCCTGGTCCACCGAATCCACCATAAGGATAGCCGCCCATGCCGCCACCATTAAATCCGCCACCCATTCCTGGGTAACCACCGATGCCACCGTTAAAGCCTCCACCGAGACCGCCGCCGATGTTAATTCCACCGCC
>JAGSHI010000090.1 GCA_023954635.1 Bacteriovoracaceae bacterium | reverse complement strand
GGGGATTCGAACCCCTGTTACCGCCGTGAAAAGGCGGTGTCCTAGACCGGGCTAGACGATGGGAGCATATTCAAGTTCTGCTTTGTCGTACTAGATTTGAAATGGTGATCCCTCTGTGACTCGAACACAGGACCCTCTCCTTAAAAGGGAGATGCTCTAACCAACTGAGCTAAGGGACCACTTACATATTTCAAACGGTGAAATCGAATTTAAAGTTTTTTAGGATTTCTGTCAACTTCTAATGTAAAAATATTACTCAAAATTCGGGGGTTTGAGAGAGAGGGACTTGCCGAATTGTGCATATTGTCTTATGTTGCCCTCTAATCAAATTATAGGTGTTTACGAGTGGAAAAATCCCAGGAAAATTCAAAGAAAAAGGTCGCCGTCCATACACTTGGATGCCGCCTCAACTTCTCTGAAACAGGCTCAATCGCCCAAGGATTCGTAGATAGAGGTTACGAGGTCGTAGACTTTGGAAACAGCGCTGACGTGGTTTTCATCAACACTTGTACCGTAACAGATAAGGCCGATTCGACTTGTCGCAACCTGATTAGAAAGGCCCATAATTCTTCTCCTGAGGGAAAAATTGTAGTGGCCGGCTGCTACTCACAAATGGAGCCCGAGGCCATTTCCGGAATGCAGGGAGTAGATCTCGTTCTTGGAACTACTGAAAAGTATAAGGTTTTCGAGTACTTAAATGAGGAAGAAGAAAACAAGGTTTTCGTCGATAAAACCCATGAATTTTATGGAGCCGCAAGCACTCCAAGCGAAGGACACACTCGAGCCTTTTTAAAAATTCAGGACGGATGCAACTATGTCTGCAGCTTTTGTATTATTCCATTCGCGAGAGGACGCTCAAGAGCAATCTCGATAGCTGACGCCGTAGAAGAAGGGAAAAAACTCATTGAAAATGGCTTCAAGGAAATCATTCTCACTGGCGTAAATATTGGTGAGTATGAAAATAACTCAGGTGAAAAGCTCTCTGAACTAGTCAGACAACTTCTCGACCTCGAAGGACTTGAAAGATTAAGGCTTAGCTCTGTTGAGCCCAATACGATTACAGATGAGCTTTTAGAGGTGATGAAATCTTCACCTAAGTTTCTAGATCACTTTCATATCCCTCTTCAGAGTGGAGACGATCAAATTCTTAGCGAAATGAGACGAAAGTATTCTATCTCTGAATATAAAAAGGTGATAAACAAAATTATTTCAGCCTTTCCTGAGGCCGGTATTGGAGCCGATATCATTTGTGGCTTCCCTGGCGAGACTGAAGAGCAGTTCCAAAACACATATAAGTTACTCAAGGAGCTACCCATAACTCACTTCCATGTTTTCCCTTACTCAAAAAGAAAGGGAACAACAGCGGCGAAACTCGACAATCATATTCACCACGACGTGAAAAAACACCGAGTAAAATCTTTGATGATGTTTGGTGATGCAAAATTATCTATGTTTGCTGAAGATCAAGTCGGTCGAACTTCTGAAGTCCTATTCGAAAGAAGAAATAAAGAAGGACTGTGGGAAGGCTATACAACAAACTTTGTGAGAGTAGAGCTTGATTCTAAGGAAAATTTAAAGAATCAGGTTCGGACAGTTCATCTTACAAGCGCCCGTAATGGACGCCTGCAAGCTGAATTTATTCATTAGAAATAATCTTTTTGAAATTTAATTTCAGATCTTTCTGGACCGTAAGCAATAATCCCAGCAGGAATCTCAACAAATTTTTCAATTGTGCTGATGTAATGCTTAAGTTCATCAGAGAGAACTTCTGATTTAAAGTCATCGTGAAAAGTAGGCATCTCAGTTAGGATTGGCTTAACTTCTTCAAGGTTAATCCCTGGGTAAGCACAATCAATTGTTTTGCCTTTGTATTCATACCCTGTACAAATTTTGATCCCTTCAATGTCAGAGAGAACATCAAGTTTCGTAAGAGCAATAGAGGTAATATTAGAGGCCTTAACAGTGTACTTGAGGAGAGGAAGGTCAATCCATCCACATCTTCTTTTTCTTCCTGTCGTCGCTCCGAATTCTCCACCTTTTTTCTGAATGAACTCACCTTTGTCATCAAAAAGTTCAGTAGGAAAAGGTCCTTCACCAACTCTTGTGAGGTAGGCCTTCGTGATCCCTAAAACTTCACCAATATGATTTCCTGGAAGACCTGCACCAGTGTAGATCCCACCAGTAGAAGTATTAGAGGATGTCACATAAGGATAAGATCCATAATCGATATCGAGAAGAACACCTTGGGCACCTTCATAAAGAACTTTTTTTCCGGCCTGTAAGCTTTCATCAAGAAAACTAAATGTGTCACAAAGAAATGGAGCTACTGACTTTCCTAATTCGAAAAGTCTATTGGCTTCTTCTTCGGCACTTGGAAATTCACATTCATAATGTGTCTTAAAGAGAACTTCTTTTTCAATCAGGTTCGCTTTAAGTTTTGTAAGAAGAGTATCTTTATCCATGAGGTCTTTAAGTTTAAGACCTTTTCTAGAAATTTTATCTTCGTAAGCCGGACCAATTCCTCTTCCGGTTGTTCCAATTTTAACTGGACCCTTCGCTTCTCTTTGGCCATCGAGAATTCTGTTATACATTGTGATAACAGTACAGTTCTCAGAGATTTTTAGTTTTTCAGGAGTTACTGAGCAACCAGAGTCGAGAACCGTTTGAAGTTCTTCTTTAAACGCCTCAG
Source organism: Bacteriovoracaceae bacterium (assembly GCA_023954635.1). Taxonomy (GTDB): domain Bacteria; phylum Bdellovibrionota; class Bacteriovoracia; order Bacteriovoracales; family Bacteriovoracaceae; genus M0603. Next base: position 9,887 of record JAGSHI010000090.1, on the reverse strand, counting down.
GATCAAAAACGACTCCGTGACCAACCACTGAAGCACAGTGATCGTGAAGAATTCCAGATGGAATTAGGTGAAGAACAATTTTATTTTCTCCAACTATGATTGTGTGACCAGCATTATTTCCACCTTGAAATCTTGCGACTACATCACATTTTTGTCCTAGAAGGTCAGTAATTTTACCTTTTCCTTCGTCACCCCATTGGGCCCCAACAATAGCTAAAGATTGCATTACGCTTTTACCTCGTTAAGTAAATTATTGTTCATAAAGAATTCTTGTAATTGATGTACCGCCATTTCTCCCACTCTGATTTGTGCTTCTTCAGTTGAAGCTCCAAGGTGAGGAGTCATAACTAAATTTGGAAGAGATCTCAGTTTGCTATTCTCTTCAAGAGGTTCAGTAGCAAAAACATCAAATCCTGCTCCTCTAATTTTTCCATTCGATAGAACATCGAGAAGAGCTTCTTCATCGACAATTCCACCACGAGAAGCATTCACGAGAATTGAGTGAGCTGGCATACTTTCGAGAAGCTCTCTGTTTACCATACCTTTTGTAGCGTCCATGAGAGGAGTATGAAGAGTGACAATGTCACATGTTTCGAAAACTTCTTTAAGGTCTTTGGCCTTTGTAGCGTAAGGAATATCTGAGTTTTCAAGAAATGGGTCAAAGAATTTTACTTCAACATCAAATCCAGCAAGTCTCTTGGCTACGATTTGTCCGATTCGTCCAAAGCCAACAATTCCAACTTTCTTTTTCCAAAGTTCGACACCTGTGTACTTACTTTTATCCCATCCACCATTACTCATAGTTGAGTGGGCCCAAGCTGTTTTTCTAAGAACAGTCATCATAAGAGCTATGGCATGTTCAGCAGCTGAGTTATTGTTTGCGCCTGGAGTATTAGAAACTTTAACCCCTTTAGCTTCACATAATTTTTTATCTATATTGTCTGTACCTTCACCGGCCCTGATGACGTACTTTAATTCAGGAGCTTTTTCTAAAAGGTCTGCAGTTACTTTTGTTGCCGATCTAATCACGAGGCCAGAAATTTTAGGAAGAACTTCTCCTAATTGGTCTTGAGTAATTTTTGCTTCTGGGTGAACTTCAAATCCTTCAACACTTTTTAATGTTTCAAAAACATTTTTGTCCATCCCATCAGATACTACGATAAGGGGTTTCATGCGGATCTCCTTCCGATTATTAGGCCAATTCAAACCTCTGGATTATAGGCATAAATACCTTCTTTTGGAACATAGAAGATTGAGCTTTTGCACCATGTAATCGGGTTTTCGGGACTATCGGGCCTTGCAGCGAGAAAGTGTAAGAACTGAGGATCGGTTTCTGATCTTTTCTGGCATAAAGCGTAAGACCCAACTAGGATAACTTTGATAGATGATCTTGCACTGATCTGATTTTTGGATAAATAAAAGTTCGCTATATTTGCTGGTCGCCATCAAAAAAGAGTTCAATTTAACTTCGCTAAGTCCAGACACTGGTGTGACTTTAAATTTATGTTTCTTATAAAAGTTTAGTTCAAAACGAAGATGCGCTTTAGTTGAATCAAAATCATCGTAAAAAACAAAGAGCGATTCGTTTGGTTTTTTATGTTCATAAACTGATTGGTAAAGACCAAGGTAGCGATTCGCCGGTTTAAGATTAGCAAAAGGAAAAATGAGTAAATTTAAAAACAGAATGACATAAACGACTTTTTCAAAAAAGTTTCCAAACCTTCCAAGTGTATCTTTGATCTCATTAAAGAGAATTGAAAAAACAATGGGAGAGAGAAAAATAAGAGGAGCAAGAAAGCGAACTTCTTTATGGCCAATAAAACAAAAGATAATGAAGTAGGGTAGTGTCGCCCAGGTCATTAAACTTTTTGGACGTCTAATCCAGAGGTGAAACCAAACCGCCATAAAGAGAAGTCCAAAAATAAAAAGACTTCTTTTAGGGATGAGGTAGAAATATCCCCAAAAAGGTAATGTCCCAAAGGTATGTGAAATTTTTAAGATGACGTTTGAGTAAGCATGATTCCAAGTAGAGCAAACCCATTCACCATAACCTAAGTAGTTAAAGGGGATTTCGAGTAATCCAATTAAAGCGACTAGAAAAATACTTCCAAAGAATTTCTTTGCTCCAACTCGAGCGATAAAGAACATCCATAGAATGGCCGGAGCTGTCACAATCAAAGTTTGATAACGAAAAAGAAAAGCAAGTCCTGATAAAATTGAAAAGCAGGTGATATCAATCCAATTAATGGATTTTCTCATGCGCATTCCAAGGTAAGGGAAAGCAAGTGCCGCTAAGATGAGAAGAGCTCCGATAGAGTCTGAACTGGTTCTTACTGCAAAATAGGGAATGAACCACCAAAGAGTTATTTCAAAGTTTAGGTTGTGTTCTTTTTCCTCTTCTCTTTTCGAAAAGAGCGCTAGTGACCAAAGAGAAAAAGAGAAGCAAGCAAGAAATCCACAGAGAATTCTTAGGAACATACTTTTAGCAAAGGGACTCGAAAGGCCAACCCATTCGAGTGGGGCCGTCAGCCAATGAAAAACGATGGGTTGAAACCAAGGGCGCATTTGATATTTCCACTCAAGCTGAGAGAGTGTTGAAGGGTCCGCGTTGCCTTGGTAGACGTTCATGTATTCCATGACTTGATAAAGTTCGTCAGGGTGATGAAAACCAGAGCTAAAAATAGCTGTTAATGTGAAAAGAAGGAGAGTTAGCCATCTCCATTCGACGTATCCACTGAGTCGAATCTTCCCATCGGGATTGTAATAATTAAAAAGAGACTTCATTGAGTTAATGATATCTCGTCTTGCTATAGATCAGCAAAAAAAAGGCGACCATTCGATCGCCTTTTGAAAAAGGTTATAGGTTGTTAAGGTTGTTAAGCGATTGCCCTTACTTCGAGATTCATTTTGAGACAATCAAGAGTCTCTTGAAACTCGCTTAGGGTGGGAAGATTCCCAAAGTGTGTGTTCTCATGCATGTTCTGTGAAATGAAATCCATGAGTTCGATTGGGGTAGAGCTTTCTTTTTCTTTTTGAAAAGCTCTCCAGTTAGAAGTGCCGGACTTGCGGTAGTGAGAGAAAAGGTCTTTGACCATTTCTTCTCTTTTTTTAACTCCGATTCCGACGACGTCACCTAGGTCGCTGAACTCGAGATACCAGACTTTGTATTCTGATTTTTTGTCTGGATGTCTCGAAGGTTCAACAGCAATTGCCATAAACATAAATGCCTCCCTGACTATGTGTGTGCAAAACGAAGGAGATCTTTTTTTTGTCCCGCATCCTACGGTAAAAAAAATCAATCTTTTTTACCCTTCGCTTATTATAAGATTATGGCCCGAGAGACGCTCTGTAACGGTGTTTCGTCTAACATCGCCTGCCCCCACGGCCAGAAGATGACAGTCAGATTGGGGCATAAAGACCCTTGGCTTTAAATTTCGTCAAAGTCCTGACTCTTTTGGCGACGTTCTGTCACCATTACTTGAGTGGTTCTATGAGGGTATAGGGGCAAAAAGGTGTCAAAAAATCAAACTGAAGCAACTAGCGTATTGAGATGTTCAGAAAGTTTTGAAAGAAGATTTTCATTTATTTCTACAGAGCGAAATTTAATTCCTGCAAGATCAAAAATCTTTTTAGAGATAGCAGTACTTTCTTGATGTTTATGTTTGTCTGAAAGATAAACAATTTCTTTTATTTTTTTCGAAGCAATGAGTTTTGCACATTCATTACACGGAAAAAGTGTAACGTAAGCAGTACATCCTTCAAGAGATTTTGAAGCGTGTAAAATCGCATTGGCCTCAGCGTGAACAACATAACCATATTTTTGATGTTCTAGTGGAGCAGTCTTATCTTTTCCCCAAGGAAGTTCGGTTTCATCGATGCCAGAAACCATTCCGTTATAACCAGCAGAGACCTGATGTTTATTGTGGTTAACGATGACACATCCAACTTTGGTTGAAGGATCTTTTGATTTGAATGAAGTTATCATGGCCGTCAAAAGAAAGTACTCGTCCCAATTGAGATTAGTGTTAACGTCGATATAATTTTGTGGGAATTGGTCTTTGCTCATAGGCTTATATATGGTGCCAGGGACTTTTTCGTTACGCTAAGCTTTGCATTACAAAAAAGTCCCTGGCACCTTTTAATTAAAATTAAAGAAGTGGAGCGATAACTAGAGCAACAATACTCATGAGCTTCACTAGGATGTTCATGGCAGGTCCTGAAGTATCTTTGAATGGGTCACCAACAGTGTCACCAGTTACAGCAGCTTTGTGAGCTTCTGTACCTTTAGATTCACCTTCAACGTGACCTTGCTCGATTGCTTTCTTAGCGTTATCCCAAGCACCACCAGCGTTGGCCATGAAAAGAGCTAGAAGAACACCAGTAACAGTTGCACCGGCAAGCATTCCACCAAGAGCAGCTTTACCTAGAAAGAATCCAACTAAGATTGGAGAGATAATTGCGGCAACACCTGGAAGAATCATTTCTTTAAGTGAAGCGTTTGTAGCAATTTCAATACATCTTTCAGTATCAGGTTTCCCTGTTCCTTCCATAATTCCTGGAATTTCTCTGAACTGTCTTCTTACTTCCTCAACCATTTGTTGAGCAGCAGATCCAACCGCACTCATTGTATTAGCACCAACGAAGAATGGAAGTGTTCCACCTAGGAAGAGACCGATAACAACTTTTGGTTGCATGATATTAATTGTCTCAAGTCCAACTGCTGTTGAGTAAGCAGAGAACATAGCAAGAGCTGTAAGAGCAGCAGAACCAATGGCAAAACCTTTACCAATAGCAGCTGTCGTGTTTCCGATTGAATCAAGTCCGTCAGTAATTGATCTTACTTCAGGTCCAAGTTCACTCATCTCAGCAATACCACCAGCATTGTCAGAGATAGGTCCGTAAGCATCAACAGTCATTGTTACACCTGTTGTAGCAAGCATACCAACAGCAGCAATACCGATTCCGTAAAGACCAGAAAAATGGTTAGCGAAATAAATACCAACACAGATTAAAAGAATTGGTGGAATACAAGAGTACATACCAACTGCAAGACCAGCGATGATGTTTGTTGCAGGACCAGTTTTTCCGGCCTCAGCAATTTTCTTAACTGGGTTAAATTCACCAGCAGTAAAGTATTCAGTAACAAGTCCAATGAAGAGACCTACAAGAGATCCGATAACCATGGCGTAAAAAGGTCCCATTGCATAAGCAAAAGTTCCAGTGAAGGCCATTGCATCAACGATGAAATATGAACCGATGAAAAGAGCACCTAGTCCAATGATTGGAGTCAGTCTTAATGCCCAAGCAGGATCAGTTCCTTTAAGAGCATTCATTGAAAGAATTCCAAGAACAGAAGCGATAAGACCAATACTGATTACAAGTATTGGAAGCATGATAGCTCCAGCTGAGTTTCCAGCTAGTGTTGAACCAATATACATAGTAGCGATAACTGAACCACAGTATGATTCGAAGATGTCGGCACCCATACCAGCTGTATCACCTACGTTGTCACCAACATTGTCAGCAATCGTAGCAGGGTTTCTTGGATCGTCTTCTGGAATACCAGCTTCAACTTTACCAACAAGGTCAGCACCAACGTCAGCAGCTTTTGTATAAATACCACCACCAACTCTAGCAAAAAGAGCAATAGAAGAAGCACCCATGGCAAAACCATTAAGAGCTTCAATTGTTCCACCTTTTAAAAATGAATAAGCAATCGCAACACCAAGTAGTCCTAATGAAGCAACAGTCATTCCCATAACTGATCCACCAAAGAAAGCAACTAGAAGAGCTTTACCTTGACCACTTTGAGCAGCAGCTTCTGCTGTTCTCACGTTAGCCTTAGTTGCCGCTTTCATTCCGATGTATCCACAAAGCATAGAGATAAGCGCGCCTGAGATATAAGCAGCGGCAGTCCCTTTACCAAGTTTCATACCAAGTAGAATGGTAACTACTGTGAGGAAACCAAGAAGGATGGTGTATTCCTTTTTAAGAAATGTCATCGATCCTGATTCGATTAGATCTGCAATACCAGTCATCTTGGCATTTCCTGCAGGTTGTTTAGCTACCCAAAAGTAAGTTGTGATAGCAAAGACGAAACCTGCAAATCCAATAACAGGACTGTAGGTCATTAAGCTAGTAAGAGATTCCATGTTGAATCAACTCCTTCAAAAATGTGAATATTATAAAAAACCAAAAGGTTGTTTTCCTTTTTATTTCGGACAAGTATCCTAAAATAAGCATGTATTAGTAGCCGATAAGAATTATCATATAAGCCTAAAGGCGTAAAACATTTTAAGGGCTATTCAGAGAGGGAAATTTGGCCACGGTGCAAGATAAGAAACAAAACATAAACAAAGTTGCTCGAAGCTCGGCCAAGATGGCGGTAGCAACTTTTAGCTCGAGGATTTTAGGATTAGTGCGAGAGCAGGCCATGGCGGCTATTTTCGGCGCGTCAGGTTTAACTGATGCCTTCACTGTCGCATATCGAGTTCCAAACATGCTCAGAGATCTTTTTGCTGAAGGTGCCTTCTCTTCGGCCTTTGTTCCTATTTTTACAGAGGCCAGACTTAAAGATCCTCTTGAAGCTAGGCGTCTACTTTGGTCGCTCTTTGTACTTCTTGGAACCATGACCGCCGTTATTTCATTTTTCATTATTATCTTCGCTCCCCAAATTGCTCACTTTCTCACCGCCGAGAAATTTTTAGGGGACCTTCAGCGCTTTGAGATAACAGTTACACTTATTAGAATTATGGCTCCCTTTCTTCTTATGGTGAGTTTATCTGCTCTTTTTATGGGAGCACTCAATTCAATAAAGATATTTTTTGTCCCGGCCCTGGCCCCAGCCTTTTTTAATATTGTGATGATTGCCAGTATCTTCTTTCTGCCCTCAATGCTTGAAGAGAGGGGCGTGCATGGAATCGTGGCGCTAGGGATTGGGGTGACCGCTGGTGGCTTTGTTCAAATGTTGGTTCAGCTCCCTCTTATTTTTAAGAAGGCCTACGGACCACTTGGACCGCTCACTTTAATTAGCGATTACACAAAAAGAATTATTCATCGTGTAGGGATTGGAACCATTGGTATCGCTGCTAACCAAATAAATATTATTATCACGACCATTCTTGCCACTGGAACAGTCTTGGGCGCTGTATCTTGGCTTGGGTACGCTTTTAGATTGTTTCAATTTCCAGTGGGAATTCTTTCAGTATCAATTGCTGGCTCTAACCTTGTTCATTTTTCGGATGCTTGGAAAGCGGGTGAAAAAGAGAAGGCCATCGGAATTTTGAAATCGAGTTACCTTCTCTCTTATGTAACGATTGCTCCGGCCCTAGCTCTACTCTTGGCCTTGGCCAGAGAGAGTGTTCACATCGTCTTTGAAAGAGGCGCCTTTGACGCTGAAGACACTCATATGACAACTCAGGCCCTTTATTTTTATTTAGTGGGTCTACCGAGTTATGGGTTTTACAAGATTTTCTCGCCGACCTTTTTCTCTTTAGATAAACCAAAAATCCCAGTTTATATCTCAGTTTTCTGTATAACTTGTAACGTCATCTTTTGCTTAATCTTTGTTCCCCATTGGGGCTTCTCAGTTCTCGCTTTGGGGACTAGCCTCTCGATGATTTTTAACTCAGGGCTTCAGGCAATGTTTCTCAAGAAGACTCTGGATCTTCCTTATGACTTTTTCATGAGCTGGAGAGTCATGAAGATTTGGCTCGCTGGGATCCTATGCTTTGGCGTGACAAAATTTTTGGCCTGGAAATACTTCACTTTTGATTCAACTTTGAGCGTAAAAATTCTCTTACTGATTTTGCTTGGCGTAATAGGAGCTGCAGTTTACGGCTTCGTTTTAATGATATTAGGTGAGGCTGGTTCACTGAAGAAAATTTTGAAAAGATGATTAATAAGTGAGCTAAGTTTAAATAAATACTAAAGAAGTTTCTTGTGTAATTCTTGTCAAGTAAGGTAAACTGAAGGGGAATTTATGCGCATAGACAAGGAACCAATAATATGAAGACGGATTTTGAAACGCTCAAGTCCTTAGCCAGTCATACAATCAATCACCTAAAAGAATCAGGTATGATTGATTTTGAAATAGAGAAAAGAGAAGCTTTGATTGAAGCTATGGCCACTGAATATGGTGTTAGTTTTGCTACTGACGAAGATATTAAAGATCAGGCCATAGAAGAAGTTTCTGAAAAAATGGGAGAAGATAATCTTCCAGAAGATATTACAGAATCTGAAATGTATAACCACGCCAGAAAAGAAATCATCAAAAGTTTTAATGGTGAAAATATCGGCGGACTCTATCTCGTTGAATCACTACACCAAGTTGCAAACAGAACAACTCAGTTTTTGTTAAATTGTGACTTAGTTGATGATGTTTTCGGAACAGATGATGAGTTGGTTACTTTTTTAGTTTCTAAGGTGAGAACCTTTTCAACAAAAAAGCCATAGGGAAACCTTCTTAATTTTTAACTTTTTCCACTTGTAGTAAAACTTCCTCAAAGTAGGGACCTTCAAGCATTCCATTGAGAATGGAACTTCTGCTTTCGCAAAATAAAAATCCATTTTGTTTTTTATCTCTAATAAGAAAAGCATCATAATAAATTCTATCTTCCAAATCCTGAGTGGCCGTTCCTTCTACACGAATCATATCTGGCTCAGTATCACGAAAGGCTGGGTGACTTGAAAAGTCTGTTGGATTTTTTATAACGGATGTATCTGTATCAAAGACAATGTTTTTATCTTTGATAATTTCAGCAAAGGCCTCTTGTAAATCTTTTGAGATGTCTCCTTCATTAAAACTGAACCATCTAAAATGTGCTTTCCAATCATAACGAGTATCAGTCCTTTCAAATACGAGATGGTTTTCATCATTATATGTATTTGACCACCAACTTGGGATTTTGAAGAGAAACCGTTTGAAATCCAAAGGGATGGCCGTCTCTAGAAAATTACTTCGCTCGTTTTTAATGACGTAGGCTGCATAGGCCAATCCAATTATGGATAGGGTTAAGATTCCCCATTCAAAAATATTGTCTATAAAGATATTTGTCTCAGCATTCATTATGCTTTTTTCACTTTTAATTGTTTAAGTGTCAAGAAAGTTGAAAATTAAAACTACATAATATCAATAAGTTAAGTCCACAAAATGAGTAAAATCATCACTCGGCTAAAGTTTTTAAGCAAGACCCCGAAAAGACAAAGGAGAAAGTGTGTAAATCAGACTAGGTAGTGGAGAATAGTCATGGAATTTTTGAAATTTAATTTCACTCGTACAAAAGCCCTTGGACTCTTGCTGGCGTTAAGCCTCTTTCAGGTTGAAGCAGCAAAAGCATTAAGCTTGGAGGAATGTGGTCAATACATTGATCAAGATACCTTCAGCAAGGATTATCAACTTTGTACTCGAGCAACAATAGCAGCTGAAGCCGGAATCGATTGTGTCGATTGCCTCTTCCAACAAGAAGAGAAAAGCAATCCTTGGGTCGATGTCGTTGGGCATATCGCAGGGCCATTGGCCTTTTTTGGAGCTTCCTATTTTGGGGCCAAATATGCGCATAAGTCTCAAGCAGCTTGGGCATCTGCATATGAAAATGGACATGCGGCTTGTACTGGCCAATTTGATTCATATCTAAATTACTCAACAGAAAGAGGTCTTCCAGGACTTACTCCCGATCAAGCTCAAGGCATGATGGGATCATGTAATGGTTTTGGAATGGGCGGTTATGCTGGAATGGCCGGCATGAGCGGCAATGGTTACGGTGGAATGGGTAACCCATTCTCTGGTGCTGGTTACTCTGGCGGAATGATGGGCGGAATGATGGGTCCTAATTTCGGTGGTGGAATGTACGGCGGCGGAGGCTTCGGTATGGGCGGTGGCATGGGTG
>JAGSHI010000163.1 GCA_023954635.1 Bacteriovoracaceae bacterium | reverse complement strand
CTCGTGTCTCGAATGATAAGGATGCTAGACGTGTAGCCTTTCGAATTACTAGAAAAGGTTTAGAGTATGCTAATTCTTTGATTGCGAAACTGGAGAAGGCTGATTTAGATCTGAGAGATCTTGTAGATTTGAATATTTCAGATATTTCTGAATTAAACAATTCTTTGCGGCAATACAGGGAGTGAGATTTTTTCGTTTTCTGACATTGGTTCACGGCGCATCTTAGTTTCAATATAAAATTGTTTGGATACTTATGCATTTTAATCATGCGTTCTTTTATTATGTAACACTTCTCTTTTTATGATTTAACCAAATTAAAACAGGCCTTAAAATATGACTACATTTGTTAGGGGAGTCATGTTTTGAGGATTGTAATTTTTGTATTGGTTTTTACTTGTTTTAATCCCTTGTATGCAACTAGCAGCAAGATTGAGGATGTTTTTAATGTTCGGCCTTATCTTTTGTATAAGTCTCGTGATCAGAGACTTTTAAATGTTGAAGTTAATAGAGATATGACATTAATTATTGAATTTGATGAAAAAGCATTAATGCGTCAAAGTGTAGTTCAAAAATTTAAAAAGAATGAGATGCAAAGGGTGTTGATTCGTTCAAAACTATGCTCGATTAGTAATACTGTAAATATTTATGATGATACTCGTAATTTGCTACATAAGTTGAGTTTTAGAGACTCTTGTATCGAAAAGGATAGTTCGCCTTCTTTGGAATTCTTATCTATCGGGGATACGCAGACATTTCACAAAAAGCATGAGAGTGTAGCGTCGTCTATTGTTAGAAATCCAGATGTTAGAAACTCTTCTTTTTTATTGAATACTGGTGATGTGGTTGATTATGGAAATAATTATTCTGAATGGTTGAATTTTTTTAAAGGTGCAGATAAATACCTCGGTTACTTTCCATTAGTTGCCGCGATTGGCAATCATGATTATGCCAGGAAAAAAAGTTATTTACTGAAGAAGAATCCAAAATATTTTAGAAAATTTTTTAGATGGAACAATGATCATTCAAAAAACTATGTTGCTATTAATTCAGAATATTTCAAATTAATTGTTTTCGATAGCATATTTGAGATTTTGAATAGAAAGCAACAAAAGGAGCAGTGGCGTTGGCTAAAAAAGCAACTTTCTATCGCAAAAGAGAAAGGACAAATAGTGGCGCTGTCTCTGCATTATTCCCCATACTCTTCTGCAATAAATACCTTGGGCTTTAGTGCCGCTAAGCTCAGGAAGCGGTTAGTTCCAATTCTTGAAAAATATAATAATGTGCCAATTGTTATTAGTGGTCATACACACATTTATGAGCGCTCTGTGAAAAAAGGTATTCATTATTTAGTTAATGGTCCTGCTGGTGGTCATGCTGGACGTGCGGTAGTTTACAATCATAGGAAAGAGGCAATTGCTTACAAAAGGACATATACTCACTATAAAGTATTTAGGGATTATATAGAGTTAAAAACTTATACAAGTGATGGTGAAATCATAGACCAGACCGATATTAATCTAAGAAGCTTTACATTTCGCTAAATTATATTGGCGGGAATCAGTGTAGTTAAAAAAAGTAGGATTGTGCCCCATTGGATAATGAGAAAAGTTTTTTGTTTTCTTAGATTTGCATCGTAAACATAATAACAGACAGAAAAGAAGGGTAAGTATCCAAATATAAAAACTAATAAAGGGAATGAGGTCGACCAATATGGATATTCCCAAGTTAGTACATTAATAGATGAAAGCCAGCATTCAACAATTACGCAGAGGAGACTATTTAGTAGGGCTGTAAAAATTCTATTATTGATTCCAAGAATTTTCGCAGTTTTGTCATTCGGGAGAAGCTTTGTTGCTGAAATCCCCATGATTGCAAACATAAAGAAAATTTCTATGTTCAATCCAATTAGCAACTGTCCCGCTGTGTTTCCAGATGTACCCCAAAGCGGCGCTTTTTTGGTGAAGAAAAAGACCAAGGAGTTAATAATTTCATTAATCAAATCTTGACCAAGAAATGCAAATCCTGCCATTAGAGTTGAATAATTTTTTTCTGAAAACTCTTTTGCGTAAATATAGATAACAATTAATAAAAAAGGAATGATATACCAACTGAAAGTAGTACTAAAATCCCTTAAGATACTCTGACTATATAGATTTGTTTCTGAAATCATGGTCAGTAGTTTGTTAATTGTTTGCCCTCATGAACTTCTTTTATGAAGTCGATGGCAGTTTTTCCAGTAGAGGATATATAGGAAGTTAAATAAGTTAAAATAAAAGTATGCATATAAGTATCAGGTAACCAAGAGACACAGTTCTTAATCCGTTGAGCACTACTAAAAAGACCAATGTCAGAGAAAATTATTTCTTCATGTTCTTTTGGTGATATTTTTCCAAACAATCTACTCATTACTATGTCTTTTGTTCCCTGTAAAAATCCAATATTGAAATCATTGTAAATAGAGCAAATATCAGGAATGACCTCAGCTAAGATTTGTCTTGAGTGGTTAAATCTTATTCCAAATTGATTAATTGAATTCGTAATGTCATTTACCCATACTTTAGGGAATTGTGACCAAATATTAGGTTTCCAATGAAGGCCTGGGGAGTCTGCTATTAAAGTTTTCTTTTGAGCGTTAACGCTCATTGTTGATATGGTTTTAGCGTGGAGTAAAGCTCCCAAAGCTCCAGCGCTTGAACCAGCGATAACTAAATCTTCTATAGATTCAAAATTTATATATTTCATGAGCTTTAAGGTTTTTAAAGTGAGATTCATATTTCTTTTTCCGTAATGAAATACTCTTTTATTCCTATATTTTGCAATATGATCTCCTGCAAACATGTCACCTGTACAATAAGGCAAGTATACTTTTGTATAGTCATAAAATGGGTTTGCTCTGTTGTCCGAGCTGAGTACTGAAAATTTAGTTGCTAGCCTTGGTATCGGATAAATCCATGCTCTTAATTTTGGCCCAAAGCAAGTCTCCTTAGACCAGCAGGCACCACCACCCATGAATTCGAATACTATTTTTTTAGACTTTTTTTTCTTTATAAAAATTTTATACTCTTGACCATTCCCACAATATGCACCGGGCACTGTTATTGTATGAAAATGAGAGCTGAAAGCTGGCTGAATCTGTATTAATATAAAAAAGATAATAAGTATTTTGATTAAGCTTTTCATAGTTCGATATTCACCTTGGATAGGGATGGGATTCTTTTTTTCCAAATATTTGAATGTTTATTATCTATATTTGTTAATACATGAAAACCTGAAAGAATTGCTGTTTCTTGGGTTTCTGATCTTTGTGTCCAGCCTCCGGCGAAGTGAATTTTTCCCAGTGATTGGCCATGTCTTTTAAGATAATGGACATTTGCTCTGAATTCTTTTGAAATAAGAGGGTGCCAAAATGTCGATTCATGCTTTATTTTTCCACTGCTTTTTAGAATTGAGTATTCGTATTCTGATAGATCCCAAGACTTTATATAATTAGTAAAATCTTTATTGATGCGATTTAATTGCATAGATATAAAATAATCACCTGAGCCATCTACTCCAATGTTCAAGAAACGCTTATATTCACGAGAAATAAAATGTTCATGCTCATTGTGTATAATTACTTTCGCTTGTTTGTAAGGCATTACTTCTAAGTATCTTTTCAGGTTTCTTAATCTCGAGTCATTATTAATTATCTTTTTTATTGCATAAGGGGGGATCGCAAAAATAATACGATCAAACGATTCTACAAAATGATTATTCAATTGATTGTAAGTTATTTCAAAACGACCATTCTCCTTAGTTTTAATGTCAACTACCTCAGAATTCTTTTTTAATAAAAGATTTGGGAAGCGATAACGATAATTTCGGAAGATATTCTTTAACGCTGTGGCAATTCCATTTTTTGCGACATAATATTTTGAGTTACTTAAAGGGTGTGAAGGTGAAATGTAGTCACTTATGCTTTCCATATGTGAGTTGGGAACATCCTTTATCTCAAAGTTTGTGACTGCAGCCGCTATTGGATTGATAAATTCTTCAAGATATTTAGAATCGAAATTATTACTATCTAAAAAAGATTGAAAAGTTAGATTTGAAGGATACTTTTTAGAATTTTTATTAAACTTGTAAGATTTAGATAAAAATTTGAACATCTCTAATCCACGAGCTGTCGAATCTTTAGTCTTTGTTGACCATTTAATTGAATAACGATCGACTTTTGGACTTACAAAAAGAGGTGGAGCAGCTTCTACTTGAGAGTTGTAAACTACAATAGAAGGTTTAAAGGAATAATAATCTTTTTTATTGAATTGATTATGATATTTAAGAAATCCCACATAGTTTCCCCAGCCTTTTTTGGAAAAATATTGTGGTCCAAGATCAATTTTTATTTTTTTGCCATACTCATTATTAATTTCGATTTCACGAGCATTTCCTCCTATTTCATTATTTTTTTCAAAAATTACAATTTTATTATCTAATTCACTCAAGAAAATGGTTGTGGCAATCCCTGCGGCGCCTGCTCCTATTATGGCAATCTTCTCTTTTGACATTGCTTGACACGAATAGATTAGTAGAATACCTGTGACTGTTAGTGTTTTTAAAAAAATCAACGTTTTCTCCAGTATAATTTTCTTTTTCAATTGTTAGCATTGCGTTTTTTAAATCTCAAAACCTTTATGAGCATGTAAGTATTTAAACACTTTCGTGTTTGCTTGGAGCATAATGTAAGTTATGTCCAATTACTTAACTTAGTTGATTGAGTTCAATTGTTACAGATTCTGATTCATCAAAGGCATAATTTCTATTAAAGACAAGATCAGTGTTTTCGAAATAGGGATTTCATTCGTCCTATACTTAATAAGATAGAGAGGTATATAGCTGTTGACATTGTGAAAGGAGAAAATAAAAAATAGGTTTAATTTTTTTTAGGAAGTAATATATGAAATGGATTTTAGTTTTATCCCTACTCTTCTCACTCACATCATTCGCCCAAATATCGGTTGAAGAAGTGGACTTTAGAAAGGCTTTAAAAGAGGCCAATCAAGAAATTTTAAAGGTACAAAATCAAAGAAGCTGTTCCGGTGTCAAACTCTCTTTAACTTGTGGCAATGGAATTTGTAATAAAAATGAAGATCGAAATAATTGTGCCGCTGATTGTGTCAAAGGAAAAATCAGGGCTTATAACCATCAAACGATTTGTGAAAAGGTAAAACGAGTTTTTCGTCCAGAAAATACTGATGACGTGAAAGATGCCATTCAATATGCATTGGACCACAGGCAAAAAGTCAGAGTCGTGGGGCAGCTTCACTCTGCCAATAATCAGTTGTGTTCAGATGGTATTGTATTATCGACTGAAAAGCTTCGAAATGTTCACGGACTCTCTGAATTTAATGGAGAAGAGGTGGTCTCGGTTGATGGGGGAGTCACCCTTGGTGAACTTTCTGCCTGGTTACATGATAAAGACAAGTCTCTAGGATACACACTTATTGGATTTAGAGGTGTGTCTGTCGCAGGCTCTACCGCAACGGGCTCCCATGGAAGCTCTCCTAAGCACAACTCGGTTCTGGCTTCACTAATAAGGGAAATGACTGTTGTAACGGCTGATGCAAAGGTTCACTACTTTTCAAAACATAATACAACACCTGATCAGTGGAAGTCTTTAAGAACTTCTCTTGGAATGCTTGGAGTTGTCGTTAAAATGAAGCTTAAAGTTATACCTCAGTTTAATCTCCATATGCGTGTCAGCTACGACAAAATTGATAAGCTCCTTAAGGATGGAGACGTCGCTAAAGAAATGGCAGGCTGCGACTGGGGACAAATCAACTGGTTTCCCGGAACGAAAAAGTTTTTAAAGGCTTGTGCCTATAAGACCAATGCTCCGGCCGATAAAGGGGCGACTAACACATTGCTTCTTCCTGATATTCCTGATTTTATAATCAAGCCTTTTAAGGTCATTATGCAATTTGGAGCTTGCAATAATAAAATCAAATGTCTTATTGAAAAAGTAAGATACCTTCAATTCAAATGGGCTCCATACTTTAAAAAAGAAAATAAAAAAGGCAAGCTGGTTTCTTCCAAAGATTTGATTGGTCCCTCTCACCTAATGACTTCATCTGATTTTACAGAGAAAGCCGGTGGTTTTTTTCAGATGGATTGGGAGATTGCAGTTCCAGCATCAGAGCTGTCAGAAGCAATGAGGTCAGTTCAGGCCCATGTAGAGAAAAATAAAATTTGTCTTCCATTGGTTGGGATTTTTGTTCGTTTTTCGAGAGTAGGGGATGAAACTCTTATGGCCCATTCATCAGTAGGAGGTTCCTTCAAAAAGGGAGAACTAGTTGCCTTTATCGAAATGCCAGTTTACCTTCCGGTTGGATTTTCAAGGAATCAAGCGCGAGCCTACGATAAGATATATGAAGATTTCGCTAAACTTCTTGTGAATAAACATAAAGGAAGAGCTCATTGGGCTAAGAATCGAAACTGGATTTTTCCTTATCAGAAAAATCTAGGGCGTATGAACGAAAATACCGTACGATTTAAAAAAATCGTTCGGCAGATGGACCCTAATGGTCTATTTAGAAATAAATTTTCGGATATTATTGGGATCTAAGTGCCACCAAGGTTCAATCCTGAGCTTGATACCATGAAGTATTTCAATTATGACCTACCTAGAAGAAGTATTTTTTCAACTAGAGATGGATCATCTCTTTAATTCGTTTTTAGCTTAAGCTCTTTTTGAACGGCCGTGACCAATAGTTGATCCAATTCTTCATAGGTCATGGTTTTCAAAAAGAGCTTTTTCTTATCTTCATTCGTCGATAACAACTTTGAAGATCCCACTACATAAGAATTCTGAATTTGTTTGAACGTTGCTTCGGCCCCAACGCTCCCTCGAAGAAATGTGAGAGAGGCCAGAAGTTCTTTTCTTTTTCCTGAGAGTCCACCTTCTTCAATGACCTTTTTGCTGAGATCGATTTTATGAAGAGTGAAGTTGAAATCTTTTATCTCAAGGGCGTAGAAGCTTTGTCCTTCAAGTCCGAAAGTTGAGACAACTTCAGCTATCCCCATTTCTTGAACCAGTTGATAAGGGAAGATATTCTCTGCTTCAAGCTGGATCTTGGCCTTTT
>JAGSHI010000191.1 GCA_023954635.1 Bacteriovoracaceae bacterium | reverse complement strand
TTAAGGATCAAACTCTTTTTAAGACCACAGCAAATATCTTTAACTTCTTGAGGTTGCTTCTGATAAGTATTTGCTCCCCCAAGAACATCGTAGAGAATTCGAATAGCATCTATGATATCGTCTTTGAAGTCTTGGGGTTTAGGGGCTCCCCAATAAAACATATCAAGAAGTTTCAATTCAAAACCTAGACCAAATCTTTGCACAATAATATTATCTGTATGAAGGTCTCCATGATATTCTCGAAGCCCGTGAATATCTTCTAACCCTTTTACTAAAGTATGTAGAAGAAGTAGTCCTTGAAACGGATGCATTTTCTTACCTTTTATGGAGTTTAAAAAGCTAGATAAGGTTTCTCCCTCTACATAATCTGATATGAGGTAAGTGATCGTATGTCCTTTTATGATAATAGTATCTTGAGTCAAATACTGAATCAGTATTGGGCAGGATCTAAGTTTATGAAGTTTTTTGGCATAGAACTTAGCCGACTTATTTAATTTATTTCTTTCAGGTAAGAAGAACTTGGCCGCTCTTTCTATTCCTGTCGCCGTTTCACGAACCTTATAAACTTCGCCTTCCCAGCCTTCACCAAGTTTTTCAACGATTTCATATTTATTTGAAATTAGTTTTCCTTCAGGAAAATCAAATTTTAAAATTTTTTCTTTCTTTTTCATTCAAAATCCTCGTGCCCGGGAATTTCTTCAGGTTCGGGCTCAATTAAGTTTACCCCTAAATGCAAAATTCTAGTACCGCCATCACAGTTTGGTCTAACATTTTTACCAATAACAACCCCTGACTTGTCTGCAATAACCTCTTCTTTAACTTGTCCGAAGACATCGTAAACTTTTGCTATTACCTGACCTTCTGTAATCTCATCAGAAAGCTTAGGAAAAACCTCTACAATACCGCCTCTTTTTGAGTGGATCCAATAGGAATGATCGCAAACAAATGCATCGGTAACCATATCTCGAACCTTCCCTTTGATCATTTTTAAATACTTCATGGTATTGAGTACCCCATCAAGTGTTTCGTCGACTAAATTCTTTTGAAAGGCGTTAGGGTTTCCAATCTCCACTGTAATACAAGGAATTCCATTTTCATTGGCCCATGATCTTAATGTTCCTTGCTCATCTGACTTTTGAACGATGATATGAGGATTTTGAAGATAAGCTAATGTTCTTGTCTCCTCAACTTCGAGATCGGCCCTAAGATAAAGGCTGTTTACTCGTCCATGGCTTGCCGTGTGCATATCAAGTAAGTAATCAAACTTTTTTACAATTTTATTTATAAAGAAATTGGCAAAAATATTACTCGGAGGCCCCCCTTCCTTCTTACCAGGCATGATTCGGTTTAAATCAACATTGTCAGAAAAATATCTTTGATTAAGCAAGTAGCCAGGAACATTAACGATGGGCACTAATACTAGACTTCCTTTAAGCTTCTTCGGATCAATTTCTTCGATCAACTTAAAAATAGTTGAAATACCATTTAGCTCATCTCCGTGAACGGCAGCGGTAATACCTAAGACTGGGCCCTTTTCTATTCCTCGCACAACGACAAGTGGAACTCTCCAAGGAACACCAAGGGCGTTGTCAGAAATATGAATTTGGAATCTATGGATTTCACCTCGTTTGAGGCTCGATATTTTTAGTTCTTCTTTTGTTTTAACAGTTAATACTTTTTCCATACTACACCATTATTTCCTCTAAAAGTGATTCATCGTTATCAAGAGATTTAAAGAGCTTTATTCTAAATTGCCCTTTCGTATTTACTAAATTCTGGGCCATTTTATCAATTGCGATAACCGTTAAGACTGTTTGTATGTAAGCCTCGATTAAATCGTCGGTGCCTATTCCCAACTGATTAAAATCTTTTCTATCCATCAACATTAAACGAGAAGTATCTGAATCCCATTCGTTCTCACCTTTCTTTATCGAAAGGTTTGTACCTAAAACATCCCAACTGGCCGTCGTCAATTCTGACTCCAAGGGAGTATTCGCTCTTCTGGCGTAGAATGCACAAGGAGAGAAACCATTAGGGGTGGAGTAAACCATCATCCTTAAGTCAGCAATATAAATATTGCCTTTTTTATTTGGGACAGTACCAACATGAAAGAAGCGACCATGCTCACTACTTGAGCTCCAATCGTAATGTCCAATCAAGCTTTGAACAATAAACTGGTCATAAGGATAATCTTCTTTCATAAAGTCATCTAGTTCTGCCTGACTAGTAATCGTATAAACACCTTGCCCAGCATTAGAATATGGGTTTTTTATAACGGCCTTTCCTCCGAACTTTTGAACCCAAAGGGGAATCTCGAGCTTACTTACGTCCTTTATTGTTTCCGGCATATTAATCTTTAACCCGGTTTCAGCTAATTCTGAATTAAAAAGCTCATAGGCCTTATTCGCCAATAACTTATTTCTTCCACCGGAAAGACAAACTAAAGTTGAGTTGAAGATAAAAGTTTTAGATACAACTGGTAATCTATTCCAAGGCTTCTGAGTAACATACCTAAAGGCCGCACGGATTGGAACTTCCTCTCCTTTGTAATTTACATACATGACCCCATCTTTAAAGCTGGTCACACTATCTTCACCATCAAAATGTGGAATCAGTAAAACATCTTCACCGGAGAGGTCAGCCATAGTTGCTGCGTATCCTGAAACTTCCATATAGTTTTTGTCATAAATGACAGCAAGTCTTCCCTTTGGAAGTCTTTTTTTCTTTTTTACTGCTGGTAAAAATGAATTTTCTATTAAGTATTTATAACCTCTATGCTCATCCGAATCACTTCTCGGTGGCATGGACTTCTGCCCAGATGGACAAGAGTTAGTCTCTAGAACCACCATCTTTCTATTTCCAGATTCAGTTGTTACATAAAAAAGATCAGACCCTCCCCAATGGAAATGTTTTGCTTGATAATTCAAAAGATTTCTTAGTGCGTCCACATCAACTTGTGGATTTAAATGAGAATATCTTTTCAAGATTCTTTCATGATCAAGATTAAAGAAGTGACTGACTAGTGCATGCAACTGTGCATTTAAGGCCTTGGGGTAGAAATGATTTTCTTGCTCGAACTCATCGGGCTTCACTAATTCAATTTCTCTTTTTTTCATTTTAAAGCTCATTTTTTAATAGTTTATAACCAAGACCTTTATAACTCTTTTTTACAATTCCCCAAACAGAAGTTTCAAGTTCCGTAACTTCCCCAAGAACCACCACATCCTTATTTTGGCATATTCGGTTCTTAGCAATCTCTGGAACAATAACGAAACCAAGCCCATTCTCCGCAACCATTTGTAATAAATCGATGTCGTCAGCTTCTCCAATAATCTTAGGTGAAACCGTATTCTTGGAGAAGAATAACTCAATTTCGTATTTAAGAAAGGACTCATTTGTATAATTAAAAAAGGGGATTTGATTCAATGAATCAGGAAAACTCTTTTTGTGTTTTTGATGCTTCTTATGGGCAATAGCATAAGACTTATTCACCCCCATTCTATAACTATCCATATTACTAGAAAGCGAGTCTTTAGAATCCGTAAATACTACATCAAGATTCCCTTCCTCTAAATCTGCCAATAATAAGTGCCTTTGGTTTTCAATGATATTTACGGCCACTTCATCTCTTCCAAAGAGAGGAAGAATATTATCGTAAAGAAAGTACTGAGACATAAAATGAGTGATCCCAATATCTAAACTTTTCTTAGGAATATTTAACTTATTTCTAAGGGTGCTAGTAAGCTCTCTTGATTGTTCAAAGATCTGCTCCGCATAACGAAGCGCTAGCTTGCCTTCCTTGGTTAGTGAAAGGCTTCTATTTTTTCTCTCAAAAAGCTTACAATTAAAGAACTCCTCTAAAAGCTTAATCTGATCACTTATGGTGGGCTGGGAGACGAAAAGTTTTTCGGCCGCAGACTTAATTGAGCCTTCCATGGAAACAATATAAAAATAGTATAAATGATTGAAATTTAAGCGATCCACTTAGTTCTCCTTACTTTCAGTTAACTTTAACCTAATCTAATAAGTAAATAAAACGATTTTTCCTAAATAAGTTTTTGCCCGATAATGCATTCAACATAAACACTTAGAGGTGGAAAAATGAAAGAATCAAACTTTAGAATTAGCTTTGCCCTACTTTGCGCTGGAATAGTCCTTTTGCTCTCACTTCCAGGAAAAGCGCAAGATGATATCAATGTACCAAGTTCGACTGACTCTGTTTCAGAGGAAATGAGCGCAGTTGAAGAAGGAGCGACCGAAGAGGAAGTTCCCACCACAATAGTAAACCCAGATAGCACTGAACTTTCCGAAGATGAGGACCTCATCGAGGAATAGTTATCTTTCAACCTCTATGGGGCCGTCATAAAAGTCTCTTTTTATCGGCGGCCCCTTGTGGTGTATAAAAGTTCGTCACCAATGTTTCCCATGGTATCTCCCTCTCCCCTAGAATTAATTACTAAATTCGGGGGAGATTTTTATGAAAGCCATCTTTATTTTCTTATTGCTTACATCGCAGTCATTTGCAGCGAATCAATTAGAGTTAGTCCTAAACAGAATTCAAGAGAAGGCAGGTTCTTCTAACGAAATACCAATTAATTTTGTCTGCTCAACAGAGCATCCAACGACAAGCATTTCTGTAGAAACTATACAAAAAAATGTGATTTTAAGGATTCTTCATCATAATGGTTTAAAGTTCGCCCCCATTCATAGTGGAGTCATAACTTTGCATGACATTCCTTATCTAGAAAAAAAAGGTGGACTCTTTGCCCAGATGGGAGAGCATATTGTATTAGAGTTTGATTTGAATAGATGTAAAAAACATCAGACAGGAAATTACAGTTGTTATAATTCAAATTCTAATACGATAGGTGCCCTAGATGTGAGCAGCTTTGGTTTTCAAACTTATAAAACTACTTCTGAACTCTATGGAATGTCACTTGAGAATTTCTCGTTTAGATTTAACGTGACCGTAGGAAATAGAGGAATGAACTCCACAATGGAATACTTTCTTCCGAATGATTGTATTTTTAGATAAATTACTCTACCAGTAGAGCAGTCATCGACTCGCGAAAGTCTTCAAGGACTTCCGAGTCGGAGTTGATATCTCCATGACCGCCCCAGCCATCTTT
>JAGSHI010000216.1 GCA_023954635.1 Bacteriovoracaceae bacterium | reverse complement strand
TTTTAATGATTATTGTAAAATCTTTTTCGGAAATAATGCCCGACTCAGAAGTCGAAACCTTTTTTATAGCGAGTTCTATTTTTTTAGATATATTTACATTATTTAAATCAACATATGCCCATCTCTTCTGTAATTCTTTTCCTAAATAATTCAAGTCTTCGATAACAGCTTCTTTATTAAGCTTTTTTTGAATTTTAGGTTTATTTGCAGCATTTTTTATTGAAGAACAACTTGATAGAAACAAAATAATAATAAATATATAAAACTGCATTTTGCTTCCAATGTATTTTTTATGATCGGATACTTAATATAACAAGGCAGGTACGACTCAACAAGTCGTGATGGTGGAGGTGGTGGAAGCTTCACAACTTAGTTAATTTATTGAGAGTTTTGTGTAAATTACTACAAAATACTACAACTCCCTTAGTTCTCAGTAAAATCATCGTGACCTGGAATGTTCTCTGGGTCAGGATCAATAAAGTTAACCCCAAGGTGTAAGATTCGTGAGCCTGCATCACAATTGGGATTCACATTTTTTCCAATCACAACGCCTTTTTTATCTGCGATAACTTCTTCTTTGATTTGACCAAAGACATCATAGACATTTGCAATGACTTGCCCTTTTTTAACTTTATCTGCGAGGGAAGGAAGAACATCAACAATCCCTCCTCTTTTAGAATAGATCCAATAAGAATGATCACACACAATGGCATCATCAGTTACCATGTCTTTGACTTCACCCTTAATCATTTCGTAATGTCTCATGGTATTCAGGATTCCTTCTAAAGTTTCGTCAATCAAGTTATGCTGAAAAGCACTTGAATTACCTATTTCTATAGTAATAGCAGGAATATTATTATCATTGGCCCAGCCTCGTAAGGTGCCCTCTTCATCAAATTTCTTCACAATGATCTGAGGGTTTTGCAGATAAGCTAATGACCTAGTCTCTTCACTTTCAATATCTGCTCTGATGTATAAGCTATTTACCCTTCCATGGCTTGCTGTATGCAAATCCAATAAATAATCAAACTTACTAACAATTTTAGAGGTAAAGTAATGAGCATACAGGTTACTGGTAACCCCCTCTGGCTTACCAGGCATAATACGATTCAAATCTACCGCATCAGAAAAATATCTTTGTTTGGCCAAGTATCCAGGAACATTACTAATGGGGATTAATACTAATGTTCCTTTTAACTTTTTAGGATCAACTTCCTCGATTAACTTAAAAATTGTGGAGATTCCATTTAGCTCATCCCCATGAAGAGCAGCATTTATTCCTAAAACGGGACCATCTTCTTCGCCCTTAACAACAACAAGAGGAATACGCCAAGGAACGCCTAGAGAATTATCCGTCAAATGAACATGAATTCGGTGAACCTCGCCATTTTCAAACTCATCTAGATTCAGTTCTTCTTTCGTCTTAATAATTACAACTTCATTCATACTCATACCATAATCTCTTTAAGTAGTGATTCATCGTTATCAAGTGATTTAAAAAGTTTTGTTCTAAACAGGCCTTTAGAATTCACTAGGTTTTGCGCCATTTTATCAATAGCAATAACAGTAAGAATAGTTTGAATATAGGCCTCTACTAAATCATCGATACCAATTCCAAGAGAATTAAAATCCTTTCGATCCATTAGCAACAACCGTGACGTTTCCGAATCCCACTGGTTCTCGCCTATCTTTTTCGATAGGTTTGTTCCTAAGATATCCCAACTGCTTCCCTTAATCTCTGCTTCAAGAGGCGCTTTGGCCCTTCTTGCATAAAGAGCACAGGGTAAAAAACCTTCTTTTGAAGCACAGACCATAACTCTTAAGTCAGAAATATAAATATTTCCCTTTGTATTTGGGACTGTCCCAACATGAAAGAACTTTCCATGCTGACTCGTTGAGCTCCATTCGTAGTGGCCAATTAAGCTTTGAACAATAAATTGGTCATAGGCATACTCTTCCTCCATAAAGGCATTTAACTCTTTTTCACTAGTAACAGTCCAAACACCTTGGCCCGCATTGGAATATGGGTTTTTAATTACTGCCTTACCACCAAAGCGCTGAACCCAGAGAGGAATCTCAACCTTGCTTACATCTTTAATCGTTTCGGGCATGACAATTTTAAGCCCCGACTCTCCAAGCTCAGAATTAAAAAGTTCATAGGCCTTGTTCGCCAGGAGCTTATTTCTTCCTCCTGAAAGGCATACTAAGGTAGAGTTGCATATAAATGTTTTTGTAACAGTCGGAATTCGATTCCATGGCTTTTGAGTCACATATCTTACACAAGCTCGAATCGGGACATCTTCACCATTTTCAAGTTTTAAGATCATCACTCCATTTTCAAAACGTATGTGCTGCTCTTCATTATTGTAGTGAGGGATTAAATAAATTTTTTCTTTTGTTATATCAGCCAGTGTTTGAGCATAGCCTGAAGTTTCCATATAATTTTTATCATAGACTACGGCCAACGCTCCCTTAGGTAGCTTCTTTTTCTTTTTAAGAGCTGGCAAAAAAGCATTTTCTATTAAAAACTTATAACCTCTATGCTCATCATAATCACTTCGGGGAGGCATAGACTTTTGTCCTGATGGACAAGAGTTCGTTTCTAGAACGACCATTCTTCTATTACCTAATTCAGTGGTTACATAAAAGAGGTCAGCTCCCCCCCAAAAAAAATGTTTGGGAACATAGGAAAGAATGCCGTCGAGAGCCTCTTCATCAATTTGAGGATTTAAGTGCAAGTAGCGTTTAATGATTCGCTTTTTATCCAAATTAAAAAAGTGACTAACTATCGGATGTAACTGAGAGTTCAAGGCCTTAGGATAAAAGTGATTATCCTGTTCAAAGTTATCTGGTTCTATGAGTTCAATTATATTTTTCATTCGAGAATTCTATTCCCTTTAATGAAAAAAGAATCCAAAAAAAAACAACGCCAGGCGTCCATAGTGGTGGAGGTGGTGGGAATCGCCGTCGTTCGCTTCACGCTCTCTCCTTAAGTTGTTCGGCTTCATTTTATCTTCCTGATAAAATGCCGCCTCCAAAACCCAAAGAGAGATCTTATCCAAACCAGCTCAATCATAAACAAAAAAACCAAGCAATGCTTGGTTGTTTTGATTCTGGTGGAGGTGGTGGGAATCGAACCCACGTCCAAGACAGTTTTTGAATAAGGTACCACGTGCGTCTCCTGCGGTTTTTGTCAGCAGGCAAGACTGTCTAGTTTAACTTGCAACTAGCAACGCCCGGTGACTGATTAACGAG
>JAGSHI010000181.1 GCA_023954635.1 Bacteriovoracaceae bacterium | reverse complement strand
TTTTAGAGATGAGCCTCAATCTGAAAATCATCGTTCTCAATTTGTCATGCTTGAGTGGTATAGAAACTCCTCTCCCTATGAAGAAATCATGAAAGATTGCGAAGAGCTTCTTGAGTACTCTTTAGTTGAACTTGAAAAAAATAATATAAAGATAAACGAAAGTTTAAAATCCCCGCTTATCAAAAAATCTATTCAAGAAATCTTTATCGAAGTACTCGATATGGATATCCTAGAACATCTTGAAGTAGATTCAATTAGAAGTTGGATTCAATCTCATCCAGAAGGCATTCCACTTCCCGAAGAAAAACTAAGCTGGGACGATTATTTCTTTTTAATATTTTTAAACAAGATTGAGCCTCAATTAAAAAAGTATCCTAAAATTCTTCTTTATGAATGGCCCTATCACTTAAGTGCGCTATCAAAGATAAGCGAAAAAGACCCAAGGGTTTGTGAACGTTTTGAAATTTATCTTGAAGGATTAGAACTCTGTAATTGTTTTCATGAGTTATGTGATCTTAAAGAACAGAAAAAAAGATTTAATATGCAAGCTAAAGAGAAAGATGATCTTTATGGATACTCTCTTCCTGAAGCGACTCTTCTCTACCAATCACTTGAGAAAGGACTTGATTCACCTTCAGGAATTGCTCTAGGTGTTGAAAGACTCTTGAAAGGATTAACTGAAGTAGAAAATCCTTTCTTTACTTCCCAAGATAATTAAAAGTTTTATGAAGTTTAATAATCACTTCAGACTTTAAATGTTGAGATGGCGCTTGTTTGGCCCAATTTAAATGAAACTGCTTATTGGTTTCCATTCTCACTTTATTATTCCAAATTTCAGGATAATTTTTAGCAAGTTCTCCACTAAAAACGGCATACCATCTTTGAAGATGTTCTTTATTTTTTCTAAGCTCATCGACAACTTCTAACGTTCTCTCTGTGGCTAGTCTTTTTAGAGTATAAAAATTGACCTTCTCTAATGATTCTTTTTTAATTTTTCTACCAACATAAGTTGTATAGAAGTTCACAGAAAACCCAATGATCTCGTCATTAAGTGGGTTGGGATAATTTTCGAGACCTGCATATGTCGAATCGAGAACAAGTGCTCGATACATTCCTTCACGAGTTCCACCTTGAGAAAGAACGTTCATCCATTTTGCGACATCGTTTCGATTGGCCTTCATATTTCTGACGGCACCAAAGACTTCAGTTACAAAGGCCTGATTATAAGCATCTTGTTTGTCCTTTGGGATATTTCCAAGATCTTCCTTATCATTATATACATCTATTGAAGTAGCGTTCTCAATGACCTTAGGGATGGGTGGCAGCTTAACTTCGTTAGGGTCTTCTCCTAAAAACTTAACTGCTGTTTCTTCTCCAAGATACTTCACGGCATGAGGTCTAAGTTTTTCCTTAATTTCGGCCATATCGAGTGCATAGGATGAAATGGGAAATAAAGTGAACATGAAAATAACGAGAAAATACTTTTTCAAAGCCTGCTCCTTGGCCGGTCAAAATCTTTATTTAAATAGAATTGTAACCTAAAATGCTGGAATTTTGTGAAGCGGGTTCATTTTTTGATTTGATTCTTGAGTTCTTCCCAGTCTTTTATGACCTGACCTATTTTTTCTAGGCTTAGCGGAGTTAATTGATCAACTAACTCAGTATTCCCTGAATCGTCTTTTAAAAGTTCGAGGGCCTGATTAACTGACGAGAGTCCAGAATTGATGTCATGTATGAGTTTAGAAAGATCTTTCATTACTGACGTAAGCTTCCAGACTCAGATTTTAATCTATCCATTATTCTATAAAATGAGCTGTTAGAAATTTTTAACTCTAAAAGTGTTTGTCTCACTTTTTCAGAATTTTTTGTATAGAAGTGACCAACCATTTCATCTTCAATTTTTTCAATAAATGCTTTGAGTCCATTTGTTGCGATAAAATCAATTTGAGCACTAGAAACAAATTTACCGTCTGCCTTTAAAGTTCCCGTCTTACTTGAAGATTCACAAGGGTGACTACCTTTCGCAATATTCTCAGGAAGATCTTCTGTCGAGATAATTCCTGAAGTTTTTGTGATAAGCATTTCTACACATTTTCTAAGTTCTCTAATATTTCCTGGCCACATATATGTTTCTAAAACAGTCATGACCTCTTTTGGAATAACAATTCTTCGAACTGACTTGGCCATAAAATGTTTGATGAGAAGTCCGATATCACCAGTTCTCTCTTTAAGAGACTTAAGATTTATATTGTAACCTTCAATTCTAAAGTAGAGATCTTCTCTAAACTCACCGTTGGCCACTAGTTCTTTTAAATTTTCACAAGTCGCTGAAACTAATCTAAAGTTAGATTTAACAGACTTCTCACTTCCTAGTGGATAAAAAGTTTTCTCTTCTATCGCCTTTAATAGTTTCTTTTGTAGTAATGCTGGCATGGTCGCTATTTCATCTAGAAATAAAGTTCCGCCGTCAGCTAACTCTAATTTTCCTTTTTTGCTTTTTTCGGCACCACTAAAAGCACCTTTTTCGTAACCAAAAAGTTCAGACTCTAATAGGTTTTCTGGAATTTCAGAACAGTTTAGTGAAATAAACTTATTATCGTTTCCATGAATGATCTCATGAATCGTTTTTGCTATATGACTTTTCCCCGTCCCTGTTGGGCCAAAGATAAGAACAGGTTTATCATTTAATACAATTTCATTAATGATCTCTAATTCTTTTATAAGGGATTCATCTTGTGTGATGTAATTTGTGGCGAGAACTTTCTTTAAAATTCCCTTTCCTTGTAATAGAGAAAATTTCTTTAAGACCATTTCAAGAGAACTTTTATCAAATGGCTTAACAAGGTAATCCTGACATCCTTTTAAGTAGGCTTCTTCTATACAACTTTCTTCTTCTCTTCCAGAAAGTACTACTGGGTATATTCCTTTCTTACTAGCAGGACCTATTATTTCTAAACCTTTAAGATCACCGTCTTCTAAATCAAGATCGATAAAGGCCATATCAAATTGTCCGTCAGCTATAAGTTCTAGTGCTGCTTTTGCGTTAGTGGCCTCAAAAACTTGTCCGTAGTTTTTAAGCATATTGGAAAGAGTTAACCTTGAAAGTTGATCGTCTTCCGTAATAAGAAAATTCAACTGTTTTTTTATCTTCAACATAATAAAGTTCCCTAGGTTTCTAGAATTATTACCATTTTGCTCGGTTTTTAAGTAGATTGCAACGCGACGGGCCATTAATTGTAAAATTTACGTCGCTTATCCATCGAAGCTTCGTAAAATCAAGTGGTTCCACAAATTGTTGCCACCTAAGATTGGCAATCACGAAAGTTTTAACAAAGTATTTTTATCAGGAAAAACAGGCCAAACCCGTAAAATCAAAGAAAAATCGCATAGACCCTAAATACTTATGAAAAATAAACCGATAATAAAACGTATGAAAACGTCAAAGGTAGTGTATTTAGGCTTTTTTCTTATTTTGTTGCTTCAAGGCTGCATGCCGGATAGCTTTACAAAATTCAAAGAGGAACCAGTTAAGAAGACCGCAGAAGCGGCGGCCCCCGAAGCAGTCCCAACTGGGTTTGATGGTTCAACTCTAGACTTCTCAAAAATTACTCTTCCTACTTCTTGGGGATACTCTGGAACACCAGGGGATATCACAACACAAACTTTAATTACTGAAGTTGGTGTTGATATGGAAGACAATGGATTTATCAATGGCTCTCCATGTGACGGTAGACCAATTGTCCCAGGTAGTTTTAGTCCTATTTGTTACCCTTCAACCGAAAGAGAAGATCACGACAGAGAAATTATTGAAGGACTCAAGCTTAGATTCTATGAAGCCGGTATTACACCACCAGCAGGAGCACCTCCAACTTGCTTTAACTCTGGAGCTGCAGGAACAAACCTTCCTCCGGGTCTACTCGTTAACGAGTTCGATGGAACAATCGTTGGTATTCCACTTGCTATGAAATCCGATACTGTACCGGGACCGAATTACGGACTTCCTTATAGTGTTTGGATTGTCGCAGAATTTACAAATGCAAGTCTCGTTAGAGAAGTTCTTTGTACACAAATTAAAATTGCTTCATACAAAGTTCCCAATGCTAATGACTTTCGTTTCCAACAAAACTCAACTCTTAAGCTAAAGCTTACAGACTTTGTGGGACAGGGATCTATAGCAGCTTTTTCTGCAGGTGATCCTATCTCGACAGTAGATCCAGACGGTCCTGGTCCTCTCGCGATTGCTACAGGTAATGTTATTTTTGTAGATGAAGTAAAATTAGAAATCATCATTCAAAGAACTGCAGGGGAATTTTTCCAAGGTTCTAAAATAGACGATGCACCTTCATATCTTGGTCCAGAGGCAACAGTAAGTAATGTTGTGAATGTCTTCCAAGCCGGTGGAGTTATTAATGTTGGACCAGTAGGTCTTCCACCAATGATTGCAAGTCCTGGACCTTACATTAATGAAACCCTAGGCCCTGAAAATGGTGTTCGTTTCTTAACAGATTTTGACCCACTTCCTCCTTCGCTAACTTTTAGTGCCCTGACAGGTTTGTTTAACGGAACACTTAATTCTGAGATTGTAGAATCTCCTGTCAAAGTTTATGCCGTTAACCCACTTTGGGAAAATAATGGTTTTGACTTTACTGATGTATTATCAGGTGCCGTTACTCACTCAACTGTTACTGGTGACTATAATCCTGTGTCGCGAGCTGCAGCTTCTGCAAGTGTGTCTCAAACTGATGTGGCAGAAACAGTATCAAACTTCCAAGTCATCAACCCAGCCAGAGACGCCGCTCTTACAGAGCAATCTATTCTCTATCTTTCAGATGTCTCTGCATTTAGCGTTGGTGATTATGTTTCAGCTGCAACAACATGTAGTGGAAGTACAAGTGTAGGACGAGTTGTTCACGTAAAGGCAAATAACCCGGCACCACTTTTTAACTACATTCTTATTCAACATCTTCAAGGTTGTTCTTTTAAAATTGGTGACAATCTAGATGCTACTTTTCCGTACAAGTCTCCTAAGGCAACTGTTTACGATGCTGTCGCAAATTCAGTAATAATACAGGCCACTGATGCTTCACTTGCTGGCTGGGCCACTGGGCATATTTCTGGAGCGAATGGAGCTAAGGGTTGGGTAAATGAAATCGATAATATTGGTGGAGCTAGTAGCTATCTTCTCGTGAAAGTAACCTCTCCCGTAGACATTGCAGGAGATATAGATTCAACAACAGATAATGAACAAGATGCCTATTTTTCTACTGTCAATGATGCACTAGCAGTTGGTGGCAGAAGCAACGCTATAGGAAATTGTGAGCTCTTTGCAGGTTGTGCTCTAACTTCAACCATAAATAATATTTTTGCTGGAAACATTACACTTGATCCTGACTCTGCTGATGGAGATGCTGTTAACTTAGTATCAGGAGCAACCATATCTAACTCTACCAATGACGGTTTTGGTGAAATTATTTTTAATGAAGGCGCAGAAGTGAAGCATATCCAACTGACAACTGGATTTTTAAGAGCGGGCGCAGCAGTCTCAGCAACAAATCCATATGCTGGTGGTAGTACAATCGCAACGGATGGTTATACCTATATTCCAACATTTTATCTTCAAAAAGATAAGTACTATGAAATTAAAATGGATATGACGACTGGTGATACTGGAGCTTCTTATCAGCTTGACCCAGTAACTCTTCCAACAGGTCTTTCACTTCAGGCAGACGGAAGCATAGTTGGTAACCCAACTCAAAGTCAGCCAAGAACTGTATACAAACTTACAGCTGCAAATGGTTCTGGAACAACAACTTACAAATTCAGACTACAAGTTCTCGATGCTGTTGAACTTGTCGTTTCAGGATTTGCAACTTCAGCACAAAATAGCTCAGTCATCATGCACAAGTCTGGTAGAGGTAATCAACTCAAGGGTTGTCGAATTACTAAAGACCAAATGATAAACGGAGTAGAAAACAATATCGTTTGTTACCTTGATGCTGGA
>JAGSHI010000110.1 GCA_023954635.1 Bacteriovoracaceae bacterium | reverse complement strand
TATTTGCAATATATTAAAGATGGTCTTAGACAAAGATGAAAACTAGATGTTGAAAATTTCGAGCCAACTACATTTAATAGAAATGATGACTTTGTTACTCCATTTACAAGTAAAGAGAGTAAGCCATACGGAACAGTTCAGCTTCCAGTTAACTGTAAGGTAAATACTGGCTGTAAGTTAATTAACTTCAATTATCCAAAGCATTCTAATTGGCTTTCATCACCGTCGAGTCTTTTTCACCTTGCTTATGCAGGTAAGGTTGTCATTAAGGCCCTCGATATAACTCCCGTTGAACATGATCAAATGGAACTTCTAGGAATTATCGAAGGACCACCTCCAGTTCCTCTTGAAAATGTATTGGCCTCTTTCGCGGCCCTTCCTCCGGCCTTTGTTTTAAATGCGGCAAGAGGATTGTCTAGAATGATTAAAACAAATATTAATCAAGTTTTAACTATGACTCAGTCTGAGACTAAGGAGCAAAGTAAAGCTAAGATCCATGCTGTATCAGCAAAAGGACAAATTCCTTTAGCCCTACCGATTAAGATGTCAGGAATGGTATCCGTTAAATCAAAGTTAACGACTTCTCAGACTACAACGAGAACAACAACCATAAAAAAAACATATCATAATGAAATTCAACATACTTCTAAGGGAGACAATAGACTTATTATGAAGCCTGTTGGAAAATTAATCTTTTTAAAATATGACATCACTGGATTTCAATACAAGTTTCAAGATGAAAATAATAGAGTCATGGAAAATGGTCCTTCTCTCTATTCTCTTTCTAAAACCAATGTAAGACCTGTCATCAGACAATATGACATGATAGCAAGGAATCTGAATCCCGAAAAATACCAAAACCACATTCAAGTTGGGAATTTAGAGTCTTATAATAATATCCATAGAAGAAGATCGTTGATGAATAAGGCAACAGAACTTGCCCCAGGTCATAACTACCTTTCTTTCACTTACAATAACGCCCTAGACTTAGCGACTGAAAT
This sequence comes from Bacteriovoracaceae bacterium, assembly GCA_023954635.1. Classification (GTDB taxonomy): domain Bacteria; phylum Bdellovibrionota; class Bacteriovoracia; order Bacteriovoracales; family Bacteriovoracaceae; genus M0603. Next base: position 9,611 of record JAGSHI010000110.1, on the reverse strand, counting down.
TGATATTAAAACGACAAAAACTCTTACAAGAACATCTGTTGATAGTTTATCAATGGAAGGGACAGTAGGGACAGGCTTTGGAGATCTTTTTGGTGCTGAAATCAAAATGGCCTCTGAAGAAGAAAGAACTTATTCCGTTTCGAACTCTAGTGAAAATGGGATGGCGATTAATGTTGATATGAACTTCGTTGTTCCAGCAGAAGATAAGTCTGTAAAATTCTATGACTTTGAAGTTTATTACCTACAACCTTCAAAAGAAAACTTAAGCTCTCTCCTAGAAGAATTAGAAGATACAAAGAGTCATTCAAACTGGAATACAAAAGCATTTAAGAAAATTAAGAGAGATTCAAAGCCTTGGAAGATCACTTATTCTGTTTCTAAAATTATTAACAATGACAGCTTGAACGATGATTACAAAGAAGACCTCTTGGGAGATGGACTCTCCCTTAATAACGACAACGATGATGGTGGGTGGAAAGACGATAACAACATGCCCAAAACTATCTTCAGTCTCTTTGAGCGTTGTGCAAAAGACAATAGCTTTGCATCAAACTTCGAAAGAGCTTGTCAGAAAGTAGCAAAAGAGATGGAATAAGCTTCAAATAATGAGGGGAAGGATCTCACTTCCCCACTGGTTTGGAGGAAAAATGTCAGATAATCTCAATAACATAACTTGGGACAACTCAAACGTTTATAAGAGTTTTGATGACCCGAGTCTCAACTCAGACTTAGAAAGAATTGGAAGAGATATCCTAGCACTTGAAAAAGAGGCACTCCAGTTTACACCATTACTAGAAAACTTAGATGGAGATATTTTTGAGCATACTGACCTTGCTAGAAGTCTCGTTAGAAAAAATCTAGATATATCTCAAGACCTCCAATTAATAAGTGCTTTTGCTAGTTTCAAAACTAGTACAGAAGCAGATCACAAACAAGGAAAAGAGCTTGCCTCAAAAACGCAAAAACTTTTCTCAGAACTTTCAAAAGCACAAAAGCCTCTCAGCCTATTTATCTTAAGATCACCGGACAATTTTTTTAATAACTTCATTGACGATGAAAAAGTTATTGAAACTAAATTCACCTGGGAACACCAACGTTCAGAAAACGACTTCCTTCTCTCTGTAAATGAAGAGATTTTAAGTACAGGTTTATCAATTGATGGACTTCATGCATGGGGAAAGCTTTATAGTGAGATTGCAGGCAACATGACTGTAAAAGTAGATGATAAAGAAATGGGGCTTGCCGAAGCTAGTTCAATTCTGAGGGGTCCTGACAGAATCGCTAGAAAAAGTGCATGGCAAGGAGTAAATGAAGCCTGGACGACTTATCAAGACTCAAGTGCAGCTGCTCTAAATGCTATTAATGGGTGGAGACATGAGATGAATCGAACCCGTTCTTCAAAAAGAGAACTTCACTACCTAGATAAATCTTGCCATCAAAGTCGCATAACTAGAAAAACATTATCTTCATTAATGGATACAACTTATGAACAAAGAAATGTTGGCCAACGTGCACTCAAAGGAATGGCCAAAGTAATTGGAGTAGATAAACTAGGTCCATGGGATATATTAGCTCCTTGCCCTTCAAAGGGAGATGCTACAAAACCAATTAGTTTTCCTGATGCAATTGACCTTATCGCCAATGCATTTTCAAAGTTTAGTCCTGACATGGGTGAGTTTGCTCACATGATGAGCGAGAAGAGATGGATTGATTCACTTCCAACCCCAAAAAGGTCTCCTGGTGCTTATTGTGGTGGCTTTGGAAAACTCAGAGAACCACGAGTATTCATGACTTATACTGGAACCATGGGGAATGTCTTAACGCTTGCTCATGAACTTGGTCATGCCTATCACAATTGGGTAATGAAAGACCTTCCTCTTGCTGAAACAAGATACTCAATGACCCTTGCTGAGACAGCAAGCATTTTTGCAGAAACTCTAGTAAAAGATGCTCTTCTAAAAGAATGTAAAACTGATGAAGAGAAATTAAATATTCTATGGCAAGATGCTGAAAGCGCAGGGGCCTTATTAATCAATATCCCTGCTCGATTTGATTTCGAAAAAAGTATGGTTGAAGAAAGACTTATAAAGAATGTTCCAGCCGAAGAACTTAAAGTGATGATGAATGGTGCATGGGAAAAATGGTATGGAGACACTTTAACTGAATACGATTCTATGTTTTGGGCCTCAAAGCTTCACTTTTCAATATCTAGTTTTGGTTTTTACAATTACCCATATCTATTTGGTTATTTATTTAGCTTAGGGATTTATGCTCAAAAGGAAAAGTATGGAGAAGGTTTTCCTGACCTTTACAAAGCAATTCTTCGAGACACGGGAAAAATGACTGCTGAAGATTTAATAAAGAAGCATCTTGATCAAAATATTGAATCTCCAGATTTTTGGAAAGATAGTTTATCAATAGTAGAAAAATCTATTACTGATTTTGAAGGATTAATTTCTTAGTCATGTCAAAAAGTAAGAAGAGTTCGCCTATGAAAAATATAATTGCAAGAGAAGCAAAAGAAGAAGATGTTCCAAGTATTAAAGAGATCTTTCATGAGAATTATAGTGATGACTATCCCTATATTGGTTTTATGGATGAAGTTGGCTTAAAGCACTCCGTTTATAATGATGACCAAATTATGCTTGTCGCTGAAGATACAGACACTGGAGAAGTTCTTGGAACGGCTTCAGTTGTTCTTTCTAGTGGAGCCTATAGTGATCTATTAGGAGAATTTGGAAGACTTGCCGTTAGTACCAAGGCCAAAGGCAAAGGAATTGGGAAATTACTAATGGAGAAACGACTTGAACTTGCTTCTCAAAGACTGCACGTTGGTATCGTTGAAAATCGTTGCACTCACCCTTTTTCACAAAAAATCTCACACAAGTACGGTTTTGTTCCTGTCGGGTTTTTACCCATGAAGCACGAGTTTATTAAAAGAGAGAGTATTGCTCTTTTTTACAAACCTTTTGGTCCCGCTTTAAAACTCAGGAAAAATAATCCTCGAATTATTCCAGAGGCAAGACTCTTGGCCCAGACAGCGCTAAGTAATAGCGGAATTGAACCAGATATTATCGTTGATAGTAGTTCCCCTAGTTATCAAGAAGATCAAGAATACCAAATAAAAGAGTGGAGCTCTAATGAACTCCCAGCTCTTCTTAGGATAGAACGAGGCAGAATTCGAAACTGTGAAGTTTTTGGTCCTGTTAAACTTCAATATGGATTTTTTAGATTATCTACAAGACAAGCAAATTATCTAGTGGCCAGCGAAGATATCATTACAAATACAACTGATAATAATTCTGTTGCTGGGGCAATTGGTTACATTCATGACCCCATCGAAAAAAGTATTAGAATTTTTGAATTAATTACGAGTAAAGAAGATTCAATACGCCCACTTTTTAATTACTTGTTAAAAGAAATTGCTCCAACATTAAAAGTTGAATATTTAGAAATTGATGTTAACTCTCACTCACCAGCACTTCAAAGAACATTGATTGAACTTGGTTTTCTACCAACGGCCTATATCCCCGCAATGGTGTTTGATGGAGTAGAAAGAGTTGATGTTATTAAGATGTCACATATTACTGTTCCCTTTGATGTTGGTGAAGTTCAATTCGGTACTCCGAGTATGGAAGTCATTGCTGATAAAGTTATAAATACATTTATGAAAGAAGAAGTTCTTCCCCAAGTTTATGAGACTATGGAAAATGATGAACTATTCAGAGGTTTCTCTTCAGAGCAAGAAAGATTGTTAGCAAGTATATTAAGTTACAAGGAATTTGAGGGTGGCGACTTTATTTATCAACAAGAAGACAATCCATACGCCTTGTACTTTGTTCTCGATGGTGTTGCTGAAGTCTATCAAGATGACATCTTAGTAGGAAAAGTCAGCAAAGGTGAAATCCTAGGTGAAATTTCTGCAATGACCGGAAATAACCATTCAGTTACCACAAGAGCGACCAATAAGGTCAAGACTGCTCTCTTAACTCTTAATGCCCTAGAAAGTATTATGCGAAAAAGACCTGATATGGGTGCAATTCTCTACAAAAACTTAGCTCTAGACCTCGGCCAAAAGCTACTTCGAAGTAACCTCACCGATAATACTTAACTCACTCTAAAGAGTAACTTAAGTTATCAGGTTTCTCGTCGGGGAAGCTGATAATCTCTGTAAGGTATTGAGGGGAAAAAGTTGTCTCTACGCATCCTAGTCAAATTAAGGGAAAATAGAAGCATGTTTAAAGTTTTACTAGTAGACCAACGCCCAAGGCTAGAACTCACATTTAAAATCAACTTCAAAACTTATCTAAATGCAGAAACGGAATCTGTAAATGAAGAGAGTTGGATAATGAGTATGTTACCAGAACTTGGTGCTTATGACTTACTCATCATCAACCCATCTCAGTTTCAAGAAGATCTCATTAATACAATACTTGATGAGATAAAGTTACAAGACCTAGGTACAACAATTATTTGGTTAGGCGAAAATGAATTTACGCGAGAAGGTGATGTTACTCTAGGAGCTATTCCACCGGTTAAAGACTTACTCCAGAAGTCTGCAACAGTTTTGCACATTACTCCGGAGCAAATGGCTTCTCTAGAAGTACCAGACTTTTACCCCTTACCTAGTGAAGTCCTTACTCACCTCATTTACTTGCCTTGTGATATTTACCACAAGGTGAACGATACAATGGAGCTTGTTGTTTCTAAAGGTGGATTCCTTAGATCTGCTGATGTGAAAGCGATAAACAAAGGATTTGAAGAATTCTATGTCGAAGCAAAAGAAAGATTAAACTTAACAAATTCCTTCACCGAACAATTTATGCATTTACGTCAAGCTTTCAAGGCGAAGAAAGTTGATGTTAACGAACGTTTAAGAATGATGGATAATGCTATGGACTACTTCTCTGCAGAGTTTTCGAGGGAAGGTATGCCAGATGAAGTGATAGATATGTCCAGAGATTGTATCGACTCCCTCTTGTCTATTTGTCAGGAGTTTGAGATGGCAGATGATCTCAAACATAAATTGCTAGGAGAGAATTTCTCAGTTCAACTTCTTTACTCTCAAATTATAATTTTTATTTCCATTCATAGTAGCAAGTTACTGGGGTGGATTTTTGAAGAGCCAGAAAAGTCCCTCGCAACAGCTGCCTTCTTTCATGACCTTGGCCTAAAGGGAGAAAAAGAAGCAAGTATAAGAACCAAAGAGGAATTAGAAAACTCTGGACTTGATGACTTAGCAAAAGAGAGAGTTTCAAATCACCCACATATTATGGCCACCTTCCTACAACAAAATAAGTTCACTCCAGAAGAGGGAATTAAGCTAGTTCGAGAACATCATGGTTCAAAAAATGGGAGAGGATTTAACAGTAATCCAACAGAAGTAAGTAATCTTTCCAAAGTTTTTATCATCGCTGAGGAGTGGGCCTATCAAGTATTCAATCCTGCGAATAATACAGAATTCTCAAAATCTATTGCCATAGAGTACCTACGAGTGAAGTTTCCATTTGAAGAGTACCATCAAATTATTGATACATTAGTCTTTCTTGATGCTAAAGAGTTAGATGAAATCTACATGTTTCACAAGAAAGTAGATTTGGAAGTCGACCCAACTCTTGATGATGTCATCCATTTGATTAAAGATGAAGATATTCCAGAAGAAGCCTATCAAAATATAAAAAATCTTCAGTTCTATATGGAAAAAGCAAACGACGTCCTGACTTCTGATGAGAAATTAAATGATAAAGAAAAACGGGTTATCAAAGGTGTAACAGATAGTATTACAGAATTCTGTCAAATAGTTAAAGGTAACTCAGAAAATCCAAATGACTTTAGAGCTCTTATTCCTAATATCACTGAAAAGATCTCTACTCTACTTGGAAAAGTAGAGTCTAATGAAGAACAATTCAATGATGCTATTGAGTCTGCAAGGTCTAAAAACCTTGTTGGAAAAACAGACCTCATGATTGCCGTCGCTTTAGATGACGAGGCAAGAATCGATAAACTCTTGACTAAGCCTGATAATGCCCTTGTTAATAAACCTGATCGCCAAGGTCGACACGCTATTCACTTTGGTGCAATTGTAGGGAATGTAAAAGTTCTCAAAGCTCTCTTAAATGCTGGAGCAAAAGTGAACATCGTTGATGGAAAGAGAAGATCTCCTCTCTTTTTTGCTGTCCAGAATGATTGCAATGAAGCTTATGATTTTTTATTAGAAAACGGAGCAAGGCCAAATCAGCAAGCCCTCGGTGGAGTTAATTTAGCCATGGTATCTGCCTTCAAGGGAAATATGAAAGTTTTACAAGATATGATTTCACAACACGGAGTTTCTAAAGACTCATCCGATATGAAGGGTAAAGATGTGGCCCATTATGCAAAGAAAGGTGGTCATAAGGATGTAATTGAATACCTTCAATCCTTATAGTTTCCTATTAATCTTCCCTTTTCTTATTTTTAAAAAATGTTTTGTTAAAAACCTAAATATTTTATCCTGCCATGGGAGCAGATTTCCCTTCTGATTATTACACCACACATGAGTTATCTGAACATTAGATTCAATATCCTTTCCTCCTTTCGATATTGGAATAATATGATCGACTGAAGAGTGCTCATAGTCTTCAATTATCTCTCCACAAAGTTGACAATGCTTTTCATTCACCCACATTTGCCAGCGGCGATTTAATCGGCAGTACTTTTTTTCTTCTTCAAAACTCATTAGTTAATTATGGCATAATGAAGGTACATGATTCAAAAAATAAAAGAGCATTTTCAAACAGACTTTAAGAGTGGCAAATGGATCATAAAAGTTAAAGATCCAAATAGCTGGTTTGTTTTCTTCTTTTGTCTTGTTTGGGGAGGAGGATTTGCTGGAGCAGGAACAGCCGTTTTTCTTAGAAAACTAGGAGTTTTCTCTTTTTCTTTTTCTGAATCACCTGAAGGTATCGGTTGGGTCATAGGGCCACTTTTTGCCCTTATTGGATATGTCGCTCTATTTATTGGAACTAGTCAATTCTTTCCAAATTATTTATATATTTCTAAAACCTCTATCAAGAAAAAGACTAACTACTTAATCTTTACACGTAAAAGGTTTGGTATATCAAAAACGAATTTGGCCTATATTACTGTTATCGATAAAAATGCAAGTGGATACCATCTACAGGCGGTCGACCCATCAGGTGAATCAGAAGTTTTATCCGTCAGTAATGACAAGCAAGCTCTAGAAGAGCTTGCTAAATTCATTACTGAGTTTATGGAACTTAGTTAAAGGCAATCAGCGATAACTCTTTCTCCTAAAGAACTAACTCTTTGATGAAGAAATTCAATTCCTCGAATAGTAGTCTTCACATTTTCTTTTAAACTAACTCTACAAGTTTTTTCTTCATGATCTAAATGAAAGACTCTAGTTAATGAAACTTCTATATCCACCAGTTCTGTAGAGTTATTTCCGTCTAATATATCAGTCGGTTTAAAACCACCGTCACCAGGGAAAAATTCACACATTCCAGCTGCAACACAAGGAGCTCCTGCTCCTGTATTTTGATGATCCATAATAGTTAGGTCAGCAAGTGCCGGTATTAATACTTTAAGAAATGAAGCTCCGTAATCCGCAGCAGAACAAAGAACTGTCTGTTCGTTTAATTCAATTTCAACTTGAGCAAGGTTTGTAGTAATAAGTTTTTCTTTTGTTTCAAATCGGTCTTGCCCCAGGGCCGTTTGAGTAAATAGTAATGCTAACAGTATTAAATGTTTCATAGATCCCTCCAAGGTCTGTTTCGTAAAACAAAATTAACCGACCGAGAGAGATAAATAAAATAAATAATAAAAAGAATTGTGATAATAAAAAATTATTACAACAACACATAAGGTCTTGATTTTACTACAGCCAGTAAGAATCAATTCTGATTGACCATAAGGGTTATAAATCATAGTCTGCTTTTTATGAATAAAAATTTCTTGAATTTAGTATCCTTACTTACACTTCTTGCAGTTACAAATAGCGCTTTTGCGACTCAGGATTATTGGCCTACAAAAGAGTGGAAAACAAAATCTCTTCAAAGTGCTGGTATTGATCAATTCAAATTCAATAAACTTCTTAACTTTATCTGGGATCCAAAAGCAAAGTATAAAACCGATGTTTTTATGATTATAAAAGACGGCTATATTGTTTATGAAGGATACGGGCGAGGTCATCACAAAAATAAAAAACATATGTTTTGGTCTTTCTCTAAGAGCCTTACTAATATTTTAATGGGCATCGCTGTAAAAAAAGATATCGTAAAATTAAACGATCCAGTAATGAAATACTATCCAGAAATGAATCGAGAAAAAGCTAAAAATGTAAAGCTTGAACATGTTCTCAATATGAGTTCAGGCCTAAAGTACTTTGAAGAACATCCTGCTAATATCATTTTAAGCGATGCTATTTATGTTCATTACTCAAAACCGAATTGGAAAGATATTGCTCTGAGTATTACGAAAAGAAAAATGAAACATCGTCCAGGTGAAAAGTTTAACTATGGAACCCATGAGCCTATTCTAGCAATGGGTATTCTAAAGAAAGCGATGAATAGTACTCAGGCCTACAATGATTTTCCTTGGACTGAGCTTTTCGACAAACTCAATATGAAAAGTATTACTTTTGAACAAGACAAGTCGGGGACTTTTGTAGGTGGCTCTGGAGGCTGGGGAACCGCACGTGATTATGCCAAGCTCGGACTTCTTATGCTCAACAATGGTCAATGGGAAAATGAACAAATTCTTCCAGATAATTGGGTTCAATGGTCGACAAAGAGAATTGCTCCCTCCCTGTTTAATGCCAAAAAAGAAAGAAAAGAAAGACGACTCAACAGAGAAGCCTATGGAAGTTACTGGTGGCTAAATTACAAACTTCCAATGAATAAACACCGCCCCTATCCTAACGCTCCAGAAGACCTTTATCAGGCCATGGGATTTCGAGGACAAACCCTAGGAGTCATACCTTCAATGGACTTGATTGTTCTTAGAATGGGAAGTGACGGGAGAAAACCAAAGACAAAAGTGAAAAGAGATAAGATGTATAAACTTCTTTTCGATTCGATGGGGAAGAATTTTAATCCCAATAATAATAAAAGAAAAAAAGGAGAATATTAATGAAAAAAACTATTCTCTTCTCTTCCCTATTCCTCTTTTTATCTGGGTGTAAATATTTAGAGGCACCTTCAATGGGCCTCGCAAAAGAGATGTGTTCATGTTTATTTGTTGGAGAACAAACGATCAACTTCTGTAAAGAAGTCACAAAAGAATCAAGACTCTTGGCAAAGTTCAAAGTTGATTGGAAAAATAAATCAGTTGAGGCCAGAGGGACTGGGCACAAATCTGTAGCTAAATTGAACGATAACGCTCGTTTTGGCTGTGCGATTGTATCAGTAGATGAAGAAGAGGTAGAGTTCTCAAAAAATATCTATTAAATTTAATAAGTTACCTAACCTTTTCTTTTTTACCTATTCTTCCTTCCTTTCTTTAGTCCAGTGCAACATTAGGGTATAAATCCTGAAATTTCATATTTCGGGGGACATGATGAAAAATTGGAAGCTATTGATCGCTATAGTCATTTTGATCAATTCATTTGCAGC
>JAGSHI010000093.1 GCA_023954635.1 Bacteriovoracaceae bacterium | reverse complement strand
TAATTTCCAGTGGCCATTAGTAGTGAAAGACCAAAGGCAATCAGGGTTTACCTCACTGACAATATCTATTAACTTGTACGTATCCTCTTGTATGAAAGGCTCACCAGACAACATTTCGACTTCTTTAATAAAAGGAAAAAAGTTTTCTTTAGCATTGTCCCAAAACCCGATTGTGTCATAGAGACCGTTTTGCATAGTCCATATGTCACACATTTTGCATCTGAGGTTACACTGTCCATTAAAGTTAGCGGTTAACTTTAACATTGGACCAGACTGTTTTGAGCTAAGTTCTACCTCATTAAAAAGAGTGTAATTATCCATACTCAAATGGCAGCTAGTCCTACTAATCTCTTCCTTACATATTTGAATGTCACCACTTAAAAATTCATCTCGCCACTTGGTTATATAATCATTATTCCAAATGTCTTCAACAGACTCTTTTGTGATGTCTCCTATAAAATGTTGAGTTCCTTTTTGACGGCAAACACCTACTTTTCCATCTGGATTAAAGATTAAAGTTGTAAACGGAACTATGCAGAAGTGCTCAGGCAAACCACGAGCTGAAAACTCATTGAGAATTTCAATAGGTGTCGGTATCTTGACCTTTTTACTCATATTACTCCGTCTACAATTAAAAGAGAGTCTTTAACACTATAATACCGGAGTTTACTTATGTACCAAACAAAAAGTGGTGTTAAAATATAATACAACAGGGAAAGAGTTGAAAACGAATAGAAATGAAATACATTTTGAACATTCTTTGACTAGTATGGACTTCTTGATTGAAAAGGCATCTCAGTTTCTCTTCGAGGAATATTCTATCGAAAACCCTTGGTTTATTGATCATCCTAATTGGAACCAAAAAGAAGTAATAAATAAATTAGATGATCCTGTAGATGTTGTACTTTTTGGAAGCTATTTAAGGCGGTTTTTTGAAACAGGAAACCTAATTCATAACAACTACCGTTTTTGGTGCATTTCTGAACAAGTTAAAGCCGTATACGTTAATTTGCTCGGGTTCAATTCAGACTCAATCTCTGTCATACCTCGAGAAGTTTTTAGAACTTCAAAAAAATGTTCTTCTTTCCCTGATCATAAGTTTGATCTCGTTCATGCTGGAAGAATAAGTCCTGTTAAAAATATTGAATTCTATCTTTATTTTTGTCATGAACTTCAAACGAATCATGAGATTAGTTGCAGACCAGTGCTTTTTGGAGATTTCGACAATATCCAACACGAACAAAACGGAAGACACCTTCCTATAGACTATGCAAACAACATCAAGAATCTAATTAGCTCTTTATCTTGGAAAATAAAACCTCACTTTGCTGGTCTATATCCTATGAACGAATGGATTAACCATAAAGAATTAGATCAACCGGTCCTAGCTTCCTTTTCTACCTATATCTGCGAAGACTTTAGTGTGTCCACATCACAAGCAGAAGAAGCAGGATGGCCTTGTATACTAAGTGCTTGGGGAGGACATCTAGACGCTACAGGTTCTGAAATATACCATATTCCAAGAAACCTTATAGGTGAATCAGGTGAAGCTGATTGTTCAATCAAAGGTAAAGCTAGAGCATTGGCCAGAGAGTTTGCAACAAATAGAAAATTGTTTATATCTGAGGAAGTCTCCTCAAAGTCTAATACAACTCTCCCCTCCCCATTATCTCTTAGCCAACTGGACAAGCTCAGAAGAGATATTGTTTCCAAATGGGGAATTGACACATTATTTATAAATAGAGAACAAATGGACATATTTGCAGACTCCAACTCTGGAAGACTATTTTTTAATGAATTTAAAAAGTTGTTCGGAAAAGTAAACAGTTCTCAGCGCACAACAATAATTACTTTCGATCACAATCTAGAACAATATCCCAATCAAAGAGAAGCATCTCAAACTGTAGAGAGATTGTGTTATATATACAATACTCAAGACTCATATGCTGAGATAATTCCAAGTAGAGATATCTCACACAAAGTAAGTATCGCAAAAATTTTAGACTCTCAAAATATTATCTTTCCATTTTTTGAGAAAAACATGGATCCCCTTTTAAATTTCATCTCAGAGATCGCAGATAAAAATACATCAATCTATGTCCTCACAGACAATTCGAAAAAGACAACTAATAAAAACGTTCATTTTATAACCGCCCAGGATTTATTTAATAATGACAAACAAAAAAAATAACTTCTGTATCATGCCGTGGGTATCTTTGAGTGTTCGTACTGATGGACAACTACATCCTTGTTGTCAAACCTTATCTTCATCGAAAATGAATTACTTTAAAGATTTAAAAGCTTCTCCTATTAACGAAATTGAAAGCATAATAAAAATCAAAGAAGCGTTTTTGTCTGACTCCATACCAAATGAGTGTCTTCAATGTGTAAAAGATGAGACCAATGGTGGTTCATCAATGAGAACCATAAAGAATGGAATCTATAGTGAGTATATAGAAAGCACTTCTTTCAGTTTAGATAAGTTTGAGCTTTTCGAAATTGATATTAGGTTTTCAAATCTTTGCCAAATGTCATGTCTTACTTGCGAGCCATGGTACTCAACAGGTTGGTACCAATACAGTAAAGACTCCAAAGTCCCCAGTGCACCAATTAGAAGCATGGAAGACTTAGAAAACTTAAAATCTTTACTTAAAGTAAATTCTAAATATTTAAAAAAAATCACACTTACCGGTGGAGAACCTTTTATTGACCCTCTTCATGACAAATTCCTTGAGTTTTTGATAGATAATAATCTAAACAACGTCCAGCTTGAATATAATTCAAGCTTGAGTATAAATAGTGAATCATTAACAAAGTCTTTAAAGTTGTTATCCAATTTCAAAGCTGTCAAAATAGCCTTAAGCATAGATGCTATTTCTGACGATGCAGAAAGAATAAGAAGAGGATTGTCGTGGGAGCTATTCCAATCGAATGCTCAGTTAATTAAAAATGCTCTAAGTGAAAAATCCATTTATTTTCATTACACCCTTTCAACTTTAAATTCTCATTTTCTAGGAGATGTACTTGTTTGGATCCATAATAATTTTCCAAGTTCTACTCTTAACACAATAATAAATATCGTTCACAAGCCAACAGAGTTCGATAGCCAAAACCTGGATCCCTCAAGTAGAAAAAAATCTATTGCACACAACCTTAAGACAGTGAAAGAAAACTTACTTCAAGATGTATCTGAAGAAGAGTTTAATCATATTATGAAACTGCTCAACAAGGCCCATAAATACCTCCAAGGAGGGGCAAGTGAGTAAACAGTTTATCTGTCCACTTCCATGGTTACATCTAAGTGTCGCTCCAGATGGCACCCAAAGAGTATGTTGCCATGCTGATAAGAACCATCTCATTATTGATGGAAATAAAACTGTTTCATTTTTTGATAAGGAAAGTAAAAAAAGTATTTCTAATAATAGTTTTTATAAACATCTACGTACTCAAATGCTTAATGGAGAAGTCCCGAAGGCCTGTGAGACATGCTTTAAGCAAGAATCCATTGGTGGTTATTCTCCTAGACTTGATTATTTAGAAAGTTATCCAGATGTTGAGTTTAAAAGTAATAGTTCGTTAGATATAAAATCATTAGACCTATGCTTAGGGAATAAGTGTAATTTAGAATGCCGTATGTGTTCACCATTGTTTAGTAACCGTCTGTCTAAAACATTTGATACTCTTAATATTAACTATAATAAAAAGTCTTCCCAACTAGCTGAATCATTATGGAACTCAAAGGAGTTTCCATGGGAAGTAATGAATGATTTGACAGAACTAGAGCTTATCTATTTCCAAGGAGGAGAACCGTTAATTTCTAACTTACATAAAGAGATTTTAAAAAAGTTAATAGCTACAGGTAAGGCCTCTTCAATTTCACTTGAGTACAGTACAAATTTAACTGTTTTGAATAGTGAGCTAATAGAACTTTGGTCTCATTTTAAACATGTCCAATTATTCGTAAGTATTGATGGTGTTGGAAAGTTTGCAGAATATATAAGATATCCACTTCGATGGGATGAGTTTGAAAATAACTTAAAGAGCTTGATAGGAACTAAATTAAGTATAAATTTTGCAACAACCCTTCAAGCTTATAACTACAAACATATACCTGACCTACTTCTTTATTTGAACAATTTCAAAGATCACTTTGGAGTAATCCCAGAGCCTACTCATGTACAATACCCCAACTTTTTGAGTGTAAACGCACTCCCCCAGCCCGAAATAGACAAAAGCACCGAAGAAATTATTAAAGTTCTCGATTCTTTAACTCCTACGACTAAACGCTGTCACAAGAATTTAAAATCATTTCACTCCTCATTAAAAAATATCAAAACAGATAAAAACCTCTATATACCTTTCACTGCTTACACACGAAAACTTGACGTAATTCGTTCAGAGTCATTTGACTCCCTTGCTGATTAACCTACTATTTGTCTAAATTTCTCCTAAATAAATTTAAAAGAAATTATAATAAATTCGATAAGTAAGCATAGTTAATAGAGGAAAAGATTGAAATTATTGTATGCCGAGGACTCTATTGAGTTGGCAAATCTCTACATTGAAATAATGGAGTCGCGTTTACCGAATGTGAAAATACATCATGTTGTAAACGGCCAAGATGCAATAGATTGCTTACAGTGTGAGTCTTTCGACTTAATCATATCAGATTACAAGATGCCTAAAAAAAACGGTGGAGATTTATATAATTATTTAAAAGATAATAATAGAGACGAAAGTTTCATATTGTTAACAGGTGAAAACTTTAAAGAGTTAGAAGAGTTTAGAGATATTAATAAAGAAGAGAATAATCGAAGAACGAAACTCTTAAATAAGCCATGTGAAGAAGATGTTCTCATAGAAACAATTAAACTAGCATTATCTATAGAGGAGAGTTCATCCACAGAACAAGAGGTTCATGAAAATAACACCTACATCCAGTACGACATTGACCGTTTCTTAAGCCTCAATAAAGCCCCTTGCGAAATCTATATAAAACTATCAGAAAAAAAGTGGATCAAAGTTTTAAATGAAGGTGAAATTGAAGTATTTGAAGTCATTAATAAATACAAAAATAAAGGCATAGTGAATTTATGTATCAAAAGTAACGATCAACAATCATTTTTAAGCTCCCTAGGTGAAACTCTAGTAGGCGCGATGAGCTTAAATGATGAAGTATCTAGCGCTTCAAAAGTTTCAGTGGCCGAAAATGTTATCTTGACTGTACAGGAACAATTACAAAACTTTGGTTTCAAAAGAGAGCAAGTTACACAAGTAAAGAAACTAGTTACGCATGTAATAGATACCTACAGCGAAAACATGACAATACAGCAACTTTTATCAGATTTAGAAAATTCAAATTCCGGTTATCTTTATAAACATTCAATGATGACAGGGTTAGTTGCAAACTTATTACTTAAATGTACAGAGTGGAGTAATGTAGAAGCACAAGAAAAACTTACGATGGCTTCTTTATTCCATGACATTTCACTAAAGAATGATTCCAATTTTGATTTAGACAAAAAGAGTTTTCTTATTGGCCTTGATAAAGATAATCAAGAGATAACACTAGACTTTAGACTTCATCCTCAAAGGTCTGTAGAACTTTTATCAAAAGTGACAGAAATCCCTGACATATTTACAATAATATTAGAGCATCATGAAAAACCAAATGGAACAGGCTTCCCACGAGGCCTTAAGGCCCAAAGGATATCCCCCCTCAGTTGTGTTCTTATCGTTTCACATCATTTTACAGACCTACTCTTAGATGAAAATTTCGATTATTCACATAAAGACGAAATTCTAAATACTTTTGAAAAGAGTTATCAAGAAGGTCATTTCCAAGAAGTGATGAATGCCTTAAAAAAATCTTTAGCCTAGAAAATTGAAAAAAATTCAGATAATTATATCACCATGAAAGTCTATAAACACCTGAAAAAAGAAATCGATTACTTAATTAAATCATGGTGATAATTTAATTATACAAATAATAATTCATTAATCTTCTTGTGTTACAAATACCTTGTCTTAATATTCGGGGGAATAAGTATGGGGCTTTGCTCAATTGAAGAAGTGCACATTAATGATCTACCAACTTCATTAAATTCAAATCAAATTGAAAATATTGTTGAAAAGTTTGCGCAAGTTGCTCACGATATAAAGTCGCCCTTAGCTGTCTTGGATACTCTACTTACTTCATCTAAAAAATTTCCGGAAAGTGAACGTACACTTGTTCTACATGCAGTGGGAAGAATTAAAAGTATTTCAAAAGATGTTTTAGTAAAACGACAAGGCATTATCGAGTCAAATGAAAAGTTAGAATTTTACAAAGTATTCCAGTTAATCTCACCCATAATTCAAGAAAAGCTACTTGAAACTAAAGGAAAGAATGGGATTGTACTAAATGGTAATGACTTTCTCACTGATGATTCACCATCAATAAAGGTAAAGCCCACTGAGTTCAAACGAATGATCTCGAATATTATAAATAATGCCATTGAGTCTTTAAGTGGCCATGGTTTTGTTGATATCGATATTCACCAAATGGGAAACCATCTACTTATATCTGTCATAGATAATGGAAAAGGAATTCCTCTAAATGTTTTAAAGAGATTAGGTCACGAAAAAATTTCTTATGCCAAAACGAATGGAAATGGCATCGGTATTTATTCAGCAGCAGAAATAGTAAAGAGATATAATGGTGTCCTAGAAATAACGAGCACACCAGGAAAGGGCACACGAGTCGATATAAAACTTCCTGGTTTTAAGGTCTCTCAAGAATTTTGAAAGACCACGCAGGATACTTGTCCGTAGGAGGATTATTCTGCTCACTTAAAATATTCCAGTTTTGATTATCTAACGTGGGGAAAAAAGTATCAGCTTCGCCAACATACTCCACCTCTGTTAGATAAATCTTCTGGGCAAGAGGTAGAGATTGTTTATAAATTTCTCCGCCACCAATGATCATTACCTCTTGCTCTCCCGCTTCTTTCGCTATCGAAATGGCCTCTTCTAAAGAGCTTGCGATCAAACATGATTCTTTTTTATAATCGTTATTACGAGTAACTATAACGGTAGTTCTTCCAGGCAGGGCCTTCCCAATAGACTCAAAAGTTTTACGACCCATGATCATATGATGACCCATCGTTGTTTCTTTAAATTTTTTTAAATCAGCGGGGAGGTGCCAGAGAAGATTACCTTTATTACCAATCTCTCCATTCTTCCCAATGGCCACAATAATCGAAATAATCAAACAGCTACCACTCCTTTAATATGTGGATGAGCTTCATAATCGACTAATTCAAAATCTTCTGAAGTAAACTCAAAGATATCTTTTACCTCTGGGTTAATTTTCATTTTAGGAAGAGGTTTTGGATCTCTCGTTAATTGTAAACGGGCCTGATCTAAATGATTAGAGTAAAGGTGAGCATCACCTAAAGTGTGTACAAACTCCCCTAACTCATATCCACAAACCTGTGCAACCATCATTGTGAATAAAGAGTAACTAGCGATATTAAATGGTACTCCTAAAAATATATCTGCTGATCTTTGATAGAGCTGGCAAGACAGTTTTCCATTAGCAACAAAAAACTGAAAAAATGCATGACATGGAGGAAGTGCCATTTGGTCAATTTCTCCAGGATTCCAAGCACTGACTATATGTCGTCTTGAGTCTGGATTATTTTTAAGACCATCAATTAAGTTTGCAATTTGGTCAACACTACTACCATCAGGTCTTTTCCAATCTCTCCACTGTGCTCCATAAACACGACCAAGATTTCCTTCTTCATCTGCCCACTCGTCCCAGATACGAACTTTGTTTTCCTTAAGATAAGAAATATTTGTGTCACCTTTTAAAAACCATAAAAGTTCATGAATGATTGAGCGTAAATGACATTTTTTAGTAGTAATTAAAGGGAAACCTTCATTCAAGTCATAACGGGTCTGGTGACCAAAGACAGAGAGAGTACCCGTACCAGTTCTATCAGACTTTTCAACTCCATTTTCTAAAACGTGTTGCATCATATCCAGATATTGTTTCATGACTATCTCTCCTTGAATGTATTGGCATTAAGTGTGTGTAGGAACATTTTAGTCTTCTTTATATTTATAGTAAATTGAACTTTGCTCATAAAATCTATCTTGAATACTCACAGAAAGAGTATTGAACTTCTTTTTGTTCATGATTAAGATAGTCATTACATGTTTTCAAAAGGTTAACTATGGCCAAGACAAAAGTCGGACTCGATCTACTCTCCAATAACGTTGAGTGGCAAAGATCAATACACGGAAATATTGCTTATCTTTGTCATTCTGCCTCTCTAGATAGTGAGTACAATTTTGGACCAGATCGCTTAATAGAATTGTTCGGTGACAGAGTTGTTAAATTCTTCGGTCCCCAACATGGCTTTGTCAGTGATGTTCAAGACAACATGATTGAAACAAAAGATTTTGTTCATCCTCATTATAAACGTCAAATTGTCTCTCTTTATTCAAACAACAGAAAACCAACACCAGAAAGTCTTGATGGAATAGATACAATGATTATTGATCTACAAGATGTTGGTAGTAGAGTTTATACATATATACATACAATGACCTTAATGATGGAGGCCTGTGCAGAAAAGAACATTGCCGTAGTTATTCTCGATAGACCTAATCCTATAGGAGGAGTCGAGATTGAAGGAAACATCTTAGAAAAAGGTTTTGAGTCATTTGTAGGTAGATATCCCATTCCAATGAGACACGCTATGACGATGGCCGAAATGGCATTGTTTTGTAATAAGTTTTATGGAATTAATTGCAATCTCTCAATTATTCCTATGGAAGGATGGAGAAGAAATATGCTTTGGGAAGAAACTAATCTTGCCTGGGTAAACCCTTCTCCAAACTTACCTACCCCTATTGGGAGCTTAGTCTTCCCGGGAACTGTTTTACTAGAAGGAACAAATATAAGTGAAGGGCGCGGGACAACTCGAAGTCTTGAATTGATTGGTCACCCAAAAATTGAGCCTTGGTCGTTTTATGAAAAGATTAAAAATGAAATAACTAAGTCAGGCCTTGATGGATTTGTTTTAAGGCCACTACAGTTTTTACCTATGTTTCAAAAGCATGCAGGGAAAACATGTGGAGGGTTCCAAATTCACCCTACAGATATAGATAAATTTAAACCATGGCGAGTCGGCCAATTTCTCATTCACCTTTTTATTAAAGAACTAGGAAAAGATTTTTCCTGGAAAAGTGACGGCTATGAGTATCAATTTGATCGACCTGCAATAGATTTCATAAATGGAAGTGAAAAAATCCGTGAATGGGCCGAATCCAGTGGTGATATTAAAGCCTTAGATGTTTTAGAAAATGAGAACATGGATGACTACTTAGCAATGCGTAAAGAAGTATTGCTCTATTAAGCACTGTTCCATAATTAACCGCTAAATATTATCCCCTTTTCCTTTACTTATAAAGATGCCTTGTTAGAGTAAATGAGTTTAAAAATTCATAAATATTCATATGTTATCTTCAGGAGTCTGATTATGTTTAAGAATAGAAAAGTTAATCTCCTCGCCATGATTGCTCTGCCTTTTTTACTGGCAACAGGATGTGTAAAGGAAAAGAAAAACGAAACAACGACAACACCAACAACTACTAAAGCAGCAACGCTTTCAAATGATGAAATCGTAATTGGAGCTGTATTTCCAATGACTGGGCCAATTGCTACCTATGGGCAAGAATCTGTTAACGGAATAAAAATGGCCTTAGATAAGATCAACAAAGATGGGAAGTTAACGAAAAAGATTAAACTCATTGTTGAAGATAATAAGGGCGAACCTGTTGATTCATCAAACGCAGTAAGAAAACTAATTAATATCGATAATGTTCATGCAATTATCGGTTCAGTAGCATCATCTAACACTCTTGCAGGAGCTCCTATTGCTCAAGAAAACAAGGTTCCAATGATGACTCCAGCATCTACAAATGAGAAAGTTACTCAAACAGGCTCTTTTATCTCTAGAACATGTTTCACAGACGCTTTTCAAGGTGTCGTTATGGCAAAGTTTGCTAAGGAAACTTTATCTAAATCAAACGCAATTATTATCGTTGATAACTCTTCAGACTACTCTAAAGGTCTTGCAAAAGTTTTCTCTGATAACTTCACTAAAATGGGTGGAAAGATTTTAGGTGCAATTGATGATTATACATATACGCAAAAAGATACTGACTTCAGATCACTTTTAAGAAAAGTTAAACGGGCCAATCCAGATGTTATTTTTCTTCCAGGATACTACACAGAAGTTGGCCTAATGCTAAAACAAGCAAGACAACTTGGATTGAATATACCATTCCTAGGTGGAGATGGATGGGATTCACCAAAACTACAAGAACTTGCAGGACCTGAAGCAATCAAAGGTAACTATATCTCTTCACACTTTTCTCCTGATGACAAAGATCCAACTGTTCAAAAATTTGTTAAAGAATATGAAACAAATTTTAAACAAAAACCAGGTGCAATGGCCGCTCTTGGGTATGACGGAATGTTAGTTATGGCCGATGCTCTTTCTAGAGCTGGAGAGCTTTCAAGAGAGAATATTGCTAAAGCAATCATTGCTACAGCAAACTTTACTGGGATTACAGGTAACATCACTATCGACAGTGACCGTAACGCTCAAAAAAGTGCTGTTGTTTTAGAGACAACTGCTGCAGGTATGGTTTTTAAGCAGAAAGTTAATCCTTAATTTTTCTAATTAGGTCTGACTAGAAATGGTCAGACCCTTCTCTCAAAGGTCATCCAAATGAGTGAGAATCTCACATATTTTTTTTATGACTTAATTCAATACTTAGTTAATGGAATCACACAAGGCTCGATCTATGCACTGATCGCTTTGGGATACACCATGGTCTATGGGATTATTAAGTTAATTAACTTTGCTCACGGTGAATTTTATATGATCGGAGCATTTATTGGCTTTTATTGTATAACCTCCGGTATGCCACTATGGATGGCGTTCCCAATCGCAATGGCAGGTTCTGGTTTAATTGCAGTTTTAGTTGAAAGAGTGGTCTATCGTCCAATTCGTTATGCTGGAAGAATCCCCGCCCTTATTACAGCTCTAGGGACATCACTCTTTTTTCAATACCTAGGACAAGGAGTTTTAGGAGCTGACCCAAAAGCTTATCCTACTGGGTTTGAGGATAAGACATACATGTTTGGCGAAGTAATGATTACGAAAACCCAAATTATTATTTTCCTTGTCACTATGATTCTCATGGTCTTCCTTTACTGGCTCGTAAACCATACAAAAACGGGTAAAGCGATGAGGGCAACCAGCTTTGATAAAAATGCTGCCGAACTCATGGGAATTAACACTAATAAAATCATTTCCTTTACTTTTTTTGTAGGGGCCTCTCTCGCTGGAGCAGCAGGTGTTCTTGTTGGAATGTATTACAATACTGCTGAGCCAATGATGGGATTAATTCCAGGTTTAAAAGCTTTTATTGCAGCTGTTCTAGGTGGAATCGGCATTATTCCAGGAGCAGTCATTGGAGGACTAGTACTAGGCGTAGCTGAGAACTTGGTTGTTGGATTTTGGGTTTCTACCTATAGGGATGCAATTGCCTTTGCTATTCTTATTCTCATTTTATTAATTAAACCCTCTGGCATCTTAGGCAAAAATAGAAAGGAGAAAGTGTAATGGATTACTTAGCTCACCTTGCACTAAACTCTGGTGTATTTATTATTTTAGCAGTTAGTTTAAATTTAATTAACGGTATTTGTGGTCAATTTTCCTTAGGTCATGCAGGCTTTTGGGCAGTAGGCGCTTATGCTGGTGCTGCATATGGCGTCTTTGGCGCGTTACCTGTTCCTGATTTTATAAATTTGTTTATTAGCTGCGGAATCGGATTTAGCGTTGCGGCCTTTAGTGGACTACTAATTGGTGTTCCATGCCTAAGACTTCGTGGTGATTATTTAGCAATCGCAACATTAGGTTTTGGTGAAATCATACGTATCCTCATTATGAATATGGATGTCGTTGGAGGTCCAAGAGGTTTTACAAATATTCCTAACTGGTCGAATCTCTTTTGGGTTTATTTCTGGGTTGTCGTCACAATATTATTTTGTGCTAATTTACTAAGAGGAACGCACGGAAGAGCAATCATATCAATCAGAGAAGATGAAATTGCGGCAGACTCGATGGGAATTTACACATTTAAATACAAGACCCTAGCATTCGTAATAGGT
>JAGSHI010000156.1 GCA_023954635.1 Bacteriovoracaceae bacterium | reverse complement strand
CTATCAACTATTTCTCACAGGAAATGTAATGAACCTCAACCAAAGTAATTTAAAAATCAAAAGGGCCCTCGTAAGTGTATCAGATAAAGAAGGAATCGAGGACCTAGCAAAGTGTTTGCATGACTCTGGATGTGAAATTATTTCTTCTGGTGGTACTCGTAAATTTATAGAAGAATTAGGTATTCCTGTAACGGCAGTTGAATCAATTACCGGTAACCCTGAAGCATTTGAAGGAAGAATGAAGACTTTAAGTTTTCAAATATCGTCTAGTCTTTTGTACAGGAGAGGAAATGAAAATGATGAGAAACAAGCAAAAAAGCTTGGCATATCTCCAATTGATTTAGTTGTTTGTAATCTATACCCATTCGAAAAAGCAGCATTGAATAATTCTGATTGGCCTGTGCTTATAGATAATATTGATATTGGTGGCCCAACAATGATTAGAGCAGCGGCAAAAAATTTCGAACATGTTACTGTTGCTACAGATCCAAAAAGCTATAGTTTGCTAATAGAAAAAATAAATAATCAAGACTCAGTAGATTTTATAAGTCGAAAAAAACTAGCATTCGAGGCCTTTAGACATACAGCAGAATATGATTCAATGATTACTTCAACATTCTTTGAAAAAGATGAAATGGACCTACCTCTTGTTCACATTGATCTAAAAAAAGCATCAACACTAAGATATGGTGAAAATCCTCACCAAAATGCAAAAGTTGTTGCAGTTAAACAAAAATCATTGGCCTCAACAACTCCTATTCAAGGTAAAGAGTTAAGCTACAATAATTTAGTTGATGCAGATTCTGCTTGGAGATGTTGTATCGATCTCGAAAAAGTTAAAGAGAAAACGAATTATTCTTCTAGTTGTATCATTATTAAACATGCGAATCCTTGTGGGGTCGCACTTTCTAATAGTTCTTTCGACTCTCTCGAGAAAGCATGGTCAGGTGATCCCGTTTCTGCCTTTGGGAGTATTATTGCTTTTGGGCAAGAGGTTTCACTTAAAGAAGCTGAATGGCTTTCAGACAAATTTGTGGAAGTTATTTTAGCACCAAAGTTTACAAGCGATGCTTTAGAAAAGTTTTCAAAAAAGAAAAACTTAAGACTTTTAGAGCTTGATCTAGATCCTCAATATTCAGATGAGCCCATGATTAGAAAAATTTGTGGAGGTTATCTTATTCAAGACGAAGACTCTCATTTTGATCATGAATTTCAAAAATCTACAAAAGTTGACTTCACTGCAGAGGATGAAAAACTTACTTTCTTTGGAGTAATAGTAACCAAACATTTGAAAAGTAATGCAATCTCATTAGTCCAAAATGTTGATAATGCTTTTATGCTACTTGGTGCTGGGATGGGTAATCCTAATAGACTTATTTCAACTAAACAGGCCGTCGAAAAGGCCCATGAGAATGGTTTTGATAATCTAGGGAAAGCTTTACTTGTGAGTGATGCATTTTTTCCTTTTAGAGACAATATAGATATTGCAAATGAGTATGGAATAAAGAAAATAGTTCAGCCGGGTGGAAGTATAAGAGACGAAGAGGTTATCGCAGCTTGTAATGAAAACAATATGGCCATGAGATTTACAGGTAAACGTCATTTTAGACATTAAGAGGAATTATGAAAAAACAAAATATTACTTATAAAGATTCTGGTGTTGATATTGATAAAGGTGATGAGTTAGTAGACCGTATTAAAAAAATGGTCAAAAAAACTTATGGTGACCGAGTTTATCAAGGAGTTGGTGGTTTTGCTTGTTTATACGAACAAGGGGACAGGTACCTTGCAGCAGGCACTGATGGAGTTGGAACAAAAATACTATTAGCTCAACAACTTGGTATACATGATACTGTTGGAATAGACCTTGTTGCCATGTGTGTGAATGATACTCTATGTACAGGAGCACAACCTTTATTTTTCATGGATTACCTTGCTACTGGTAAACTTGATGTTGAAGTAAGTGAATCTCTCGTTAAAGGTGTAGTAGAAGGTTGTTTGCAATGTGAATCTGCATTAATTGGTGGAGAAACAGCTGAGATGCCCGGTCTATATTCAGAGAATGAATACGATATGGCAGGGTTTGCAGTTGGTGAAGTTAAAAAAGAAGATGTTCTAGATGGATCTAAAATTAAAGATGGAGACACTATTATAGGATTACCCTCAAGCGGTTTTCATAGTAATGGTTTCTCTTTGGTCAGAAAGCTAATTAGTGACAATGAAACCGAACTAAAAAAGGGTGCATTAACTCCTACTAAGATTTATTGGAAAGCTGTAAAGCCATTACTTGAAAGTAAGAGTGTAAGTGCTCTGGCCCATATCACAGGCGGAGGGTTTAGTAATATTTCACGAGTTAATGAAAACTTTGATTTTAATATTAAAAAAGTTCCAAGTATTAGTGACATGCCTTGGTTTATGCAAGATATAATTGAGAGATTAGATATAAGTAAGGAAGATCTTTATACTACATTTAATATGGGAGTTGGAATGGTTCTCATTACTTCTGACCCTGACACAGTTAAGTCTCAACTAGATAAATCTGGAGAAAAATGGCTAGATATGGGGATAGTTGAAAAGGGGACAGGGAAGGTAAATGTTAACGTCGAGGGACAGACAATCGTTCTTTAATTGTTTGTTCGACAATATCATTGTTTTTAGCTTGTATACTAAGAGGGAATTGGCAATGTAGCTTTCCTCTTTTTTGCCAGCAAGTAAACTCTTCAAAAACTATTTCGATATTATCTTTTTCAATATCCATTTTTTTAAGTTTCTTGTCACGTTTTACTAAGTCTTTTAGGTTGTCCTGAAAGAATAGAATCAATTCATTATTTCTACCTTCTGGGTTTATCTTAAATAACTTTTTCTTTCGATCTCTTTTATAAGGAAAGCTTTTTATTTGATATTTAATTTTCCCTTCAATTTGAAGAGGACGTATGAAGTGAACTTCTCCTTTTTTTATAACAAGATTAGCTAGTGGGGTGGTATAGAATCTTCTATAAAGTCTTTTACCTTTGCTGTTCATCTTAACAACACTTTCTTTATATTGATTATATGTTCCCCATATTTTTTTACTTCTTTTATATGAGCTGGTCATATAAAACTTAGAAGGATTATTTGCTGCAAACAGTGGGGAAACAGACAGTATAAATAGAAGGACTATGATTCTTTTCATACCCCTTTAATAAGCATGTATTATGCCAAAAATAAGTTGTCATTACAGATAGTTAATAGGGGCAAGGTGTCCATTTTTTAGACAGTTGATATTGCACTTACACTTATATAAATTTTATAGAATAACCTCATAGCGGCAAAAAAGAGAGCAGACTTAAAGATAACTCTAAAGATCTTCTCATTGATCTCCCCTAAAAGTAGTACGCCGGCCTTTGTTCCTATAACTGCAGCTAATGTTAAAAGACCTATCATTACTGAGTGTTCCATATAGGGGAAACCTACAGACAAGAAGACTGGAATTTTTATTAAATGGCCCATAGTTTGAACTGAGCTTTTTGTTGCTATTATATTTTCTTTGGAGAAATCATCCCTTAAAAAAAATGGCGCCATAAAAGGTCCGGTCGCTCCTATTAAAGGTCCAAGGAATCCAACCATAGCACCTATCAAAACAAATCCAGGATAGGGTATCGTTAGATGTGGCATTTTTTTGGGCTTAAAAAGTGTATACATTATAATGAGAGCAATAAGCAGATAACCCATTGTAGGGTCATTTATTTTTTTGATGATATAAGTACTTCCAATAGCTCCCAAAGGAAGACCTAGTAAAAACCACCAAAAAATAGGTTTAATAACATGAGATCTTAAAAACCATGTTCTGGTTGAGTTACTTATGAGTTGTACTATTCCATGCACAGGAACAATAACTTGTAGAGGAAGAAAAAAAGTCATTAGTGATAAAAAGACAATTCCGCCTCCCATTCCAACAACTGCAGATATAATAGATGTTAAAAAAGCAAAAAAAGAAAGTAACGTCAGAGAAAATGGATCAATCATTTCTATGCCTTACTTCAAATAGGTTATGTATTTTTCTGTCATGAAAATCTTGTGGAATTGATTTTTCTGATTTGTCCTTTATTAAATATTTTTCTAATAAAATATTATCTAATTTAAACTTTCGTTTATTATTAGAAAAATATAAGACTCCATCTTTTGAGAGTAGCTCCATACACTTATCAATCATCCATAAATGGTCTTTTTCTACTTCAAAAGTTCTTTTCATGCTTTTGCTATTGGAAAAAGTAGGAGGATCGAAAAAAATAAGATCAAATGGAACCATATCTTTTTCTTTCTCAAGCCATTCAAGTACATCTGTGTTGAGGAGTATATGATCCTCTCTATCGAAGTCATTTAACTTTAAGTTTTCTCTGGCCCATTCGAGATATGTTTTTGAAAGATCAATACTGTAAGTTTGAAACCCTGCTTTTGCAGCTGCTACAGACACACTTCCTGTGTAGCAGAACAAATTTAACATTCTGCCGGTACCATTCATCTTCTGTATTTCTTGCCTGAGGGGCCTATGGTCTAGAAAAAGTCCTGTATCAAGGTAATCTTCTAAATTTACTAGATATTCTAGTTCATATTCTTTTACTGGAAACGTGCTTTGAGTTTTTGCTAATTTTTCGTATTGGTCCTGTCCGCTTTTCTTTGTCCTTTCTTTTATATGAATTTTTTCTTTTTCAATACCCATAACATCTTGAATGGCCTCTATAAGCTCATCAAAATGGTGAGATTTTTCTTTGTCTATTATGATGTCTGTTTTTTTCCAAACAACAGAATGTTCTTTGAAAATTTCTACGATGAAAGGATATTCTGGAATATCCCTGTCGTAGAGCCTGAAGGCCTCAATCTTTTCATTAAGCCAAGGTTTTCTTCTTTTTAGGTTTTTCTTTAATCGATTTTTAATCATTCAAAATATATTTGATATGCATGGTTTGCGACTTGCTCTAACCATTCATATTCTCGCAAGATGATAGGAGCATTTAAATTTTCTTCTTCGCCCTCTTTGTTTATATCATAGTCATAGAGGGCCATTTCTTTATTCGGATAAATAGAGTCTCTAACATAGAAAACACCTTTACCTTTACATCCACCGTTATCAAGGTATGAGTCATGTACTTGTTGACCACGTAAGTTAAACTTTCTGGCCTTCCTTAATAATTTTCTTTTTGCTTTTGGGTCTACTTGTTCAGATGCTTCAACACGAATTTCTTCAGCTCTTTTGTCCATTTTTTCTTTGTAAGAACTTACGAATGGGCAAGATGCACTAGAAGCATTGTCGTTATATCCAACAACAGTAACGGCATGCCAAAAGCCTGTATGGTTATAAATGACAATGATAGGAGCATTTCTTTTTTGAAAGGCCTCTTTTACTCTCTTAACTATATCTGAAGGGGCTTGACCTACGTTCCATTGATTTTCATCTTTATCTTTAAAAAGAACTTCCCTTTCTAGAGTTGGTAGTTTTACACCTGGACGATTTAGTTGTTGATTATCTATTACCCAGTTATATTTTACACCATAGAAAGCTCCATTTTCACCTTCTCTGGCCTTTACTCTTTTTCCATTGACAGTTTTGTACCAACCTTTAACGAAAGGATATTCAGTATTAGTTTGAATCTTTTTAGCTTCATTTAGTCTGTAAACAGTATCCGTTCTCCAGTTAGAGATTCTGTCGCCACCGATATCTGCTTTTGATAGATTCATAAAGAACCTTTCAGAGAAATCATAATTTCTTTTAAAGTTTTCACTATAGAGAACTTCAATTGCTGATGTATGACTCATAAAGAGACAAGATCCTGCATTGTCTTGGTAGATAGAAGGTAAGACAGATTTTAATAATTTATTATGGCCACCTTTAAATGAGTTTTCGGTAGGGAGAAGGGCCTTTGTCTTTATCGCTGAAGTTCCTTCTGATTGATCGTTAGGAAACTTGTAGCCCTCAATGAACTTTGGATTCATGTCTGATTCTATGGCGAATAAACTTAAAGAGTAGAAAAAGGTTATTATATAGATAAGTTTCAAAGCAAGTCCTTGGCCTTAAAAGTTGAATTTTTTCGAACACTTATAAAAACCTACTAAAATGGTTAAGTCACCTTGGTGTGCGTTAATTTGTGCTGTAACTAGCTGTAAATTGGGTTTTCTTGAGTTTTGAAGTCAAGAAAATCTGTAAAATTTCCGAATAGTGCAGATAAGTCACAGTGTGTTTACTAACAACGATAAAAAAGGATGCTCTTTATGAGGTCATTATTTTCTTTACTCCTCTTCATGGGTTTATTGTTAGGCCCTACCCAGTTTGCTTATTCAGGTGCCGCTTCGAAAGTGGTCGATTTATTAGTTAATGATTCAGGTCTCTCAGAACTTCTTACTAGAAAAGGAATTCGAGGAGTCGCTGCAAACCGAGTTAAAAATTCTGTGAGAAATTCACTGATGAACCTAAATTATAATGGAGAATTACCTTCTGCCTATCAGCTTAAAAGAATTTTAAAGAATCTTTCTGTTGATAGCTCTAGTGGTTCACCAGATGCTGGTTTGAAGGCGAAACTTAGGAGCTTTATCAACAAGTCTGGTGATGATATTACACCTGATGAGTTAACAGAAGTTGTTAATGATCTCATTTATCTTTCTCATCGTTACGGTAACGGTCAAGCAACTGCTTTGGCCTGTTCACAATGTGTAAGTGATCCCCTTTATAAAAAAGGTTTTAAGTACACCTTAGAAATTTTAGAGGATTCAAATTCCAAGAAAGTAATGAAGCAGTTTCTTCCAAAAAATTCAAAACAGACAAGGTCATTTGTCTTTAAAACAATGAAGCAAGAACAATTGGGAGACTTTTCTAGAGCAACGATGGATATCCTCTCTCGTGAAGAAGAAAAATCTTTAGCTTTATTTCTTGGTCTTAAGAAGCTTGGAAGTAAAAAGCAGAAAGATTTTGTACAAGCAGTTTTAGACGTTTCTAGAAAACCAGATGGTTCTGTACAACTTCTAGACCCTTCAAATAAACATAAACTTTGGAAACTATTTGCTGATGATTTGGGTGAAAAGAAGCTTGAAGGTTGGACAAAAATTTTGCGTGAAGTTGCTTCTGAATCTCAAGGACAACGTAGCAAGAGAGAAGCTTTCTTCAGAGTACTGGAGAAACGTGCTGGGGATCATGAAGGCATGAAAAAACAGATTAAAGTTCTCAAGAGAAAGAACTGTTTTTTTCAATAATAAATTAAATACTAAATATATATATAGAATTTAAAATAAGGATTTAATCATGTTTAATAAGTCTAATTTGATTAAGAAGATGAGAGGATTATTTGCACTATTTGCAATGTCTTCCTTACTTGTCAATTGTTCGACGACATCATTTTGGGAAGGCCGCTTTGTAGCGGATGATCAAGGTGGACCACGGTCTGCATTTGAAATTTTCTCTTTACTTCAAGAGTCTGCAACTAGTTTTAATGCTAGGGGTGTTTTAGTCGATGGCCAAGCAATGGATGGGTTCGATACAGGTGTTACTTGGGGAGCTGAAAAAGAAGCATCCTCAGGACTCGTTACCAGAATCATGGGGCCACCAGATGAGCACTTTAGGGGCATGGTTAGAGATCTTTCGGATGAAAATAGAAAAGAATTTCTATCTGATTTTCTTCATAATTATACAAAAAATGCTAATGGATACAGAACTT
>JAGSHI010000056.1 GCA_023954635.1 Bacteriovoracaceae bacterium | reverse complement strand
TTTAAAACATTTCCTTCAATTTCATATTCTTTAAATTTAGAGATAACACGGTCACTTTTTGAAACGCCTTTTGAACTCCAAGTGATATTCATTCCCACTTGGTAACCTTTGTCAGTGCTATTTCCAGAAACAACAACTCCTCCCTTGAGTCCTAGCCGCCAAGTGCTAAAAGCTTTATTCAGCTGAAGATAAGGCATCATTCTTTCCCGATTGATACTATTGTAGAGTGCAGTAGAGCCAGTTGCCATGGCCGGTTTAGTCTCTGGAGTACTAGCAAAGTCATCAGTCCCCAAGGAATAAATCCCTTCGACACCAAATATCCAGGCCCACTTTGTCCAGGCCCAAGCCAGTTGCATATCGTAAACAACTTCTTGGCTAAGATCGTTAGGAGGCATATTGAAACCAATAAAACTGGCAAAGGTTCCTGTCTTCGAATGTTTATTTGAAAGATGAACTCCAGCAGTAAACTCTTTTCCATCATCACCAAGAACCAACTCTTCTGTCGGTACAGCTCCAGCAGTGTATTTAGAAGTCGAAAAGGAAGTTTGTCTATATTGAAGATCTAGTGCAAAGACCCAAGGAGAGCTTGGAGTAATTATTGTATATTTCAGACCACCATAAATAGATTCTAGACCGGAAACTGAAGTAGCATCACCAAGCTGATTAACGGAGCTATTTTGTCGGTAATTAAATCCTAACCTTGCTTCTAATTGTTTTCCGATACCATATTTAAGAGAAAGCCCACCCTGAAAGCGACCAAAGTCCTGAGAGTCAGCAAATGCTTGTTCAACACCCTGACTATCAATGAGTGCAGTTGTTTTCCACATTTCTGCATTCATGACAACTTCATAAGCTTTCCAACCGACATGGCTGGCACCTGGTCTATACAGAAGCCCAGTTTCTTCTTGCGCAGAAGAATCAAAGGTAAATAAACCTAGAAAAATGATCAAACAAATCTTCATCCATGAAGCCTTTATGATGCTTTTTCATAAGGTTACAAAAACATGAAAGAGATGTAAAAGGTTGTTTTTAAGCAGCTTTTTTAATTTGATAATCTTCTTGAATATCTTCGTATTTAATTTTTGGCAAAAATACTCGATTTACCCAGAAGCCATCCTCAATATTGAAAGAGAACTCTCCCTGCTGCTCATCACAAAGGTTTGCTATGGATTTTAATCCAAGCCCAAAGGCCTTATCATCTGGAGAAAATTGATCTGTCCCCATGATTATGTCACTTAAGTCTTTAGCTAGGTTTTCGTGGTTATCACCTAGCTTAAAAACTTTGCTTTTGGCGGTTACACTAAGTCCCTTGTCTGTGTAATCAAAAACGAATTCTACTTCAGTCGTTTTATCTTCGGCCATATTCTTCACAAGATTATTTATAATTCTATAAAAGCTTGGGAAGTGTATTATGCTTTTTTCAGATTCTTCAAAGCTCGTTGTATCACTTATAGAACCTTTAAAAATAAAGTGTGTTTCAACAAGATGCTCAGGTAAATAACTTCGAACTAGCTTAATAATTGATTCTTTAGCAAAATTAAATGAAACAAATTCATAAGTTCCAAAAAGATTTTTATGTCCTAGCTGAAAATGATCTTTGATTAACGACTGAATCATCTTAATTTCATTTCTAAGTGACTTCACTTCGTTATAGTCGAGACTATTCCCACCAGATAACTTTTGTCCTAAAAATAAATTTAATCCATGGGTCATATTAATAAGGTCATGAAAAAAGTATCGGTCCTTAGACTCTTTATCATTTAAATTTATTGCATGTTGTTTCTTTAATACATTATGAATAAGACTTCTATTTTCTTTGAAGGCCATTCGTATTCCCCAAAAGATTACTCCAGAAAACCAAAAAACAAATCCACCAACAAATACTGTTTCTTTTAAACTAATCAATTCACTTTTTGTAATGCTATTAAAAGTTAAAAACATTAAAAGCGATATAGCACCTAAACTCGCTCCTTTTAAGAAGTTATCTTGGTTAAAAGAGAGATCTCTTGAAATAAAATGGTAAAGTCCAGCGGCGCAAGGAATAAGACATAGATAGAGAGGTCCAATAGAGCTTTGTTCAAACGAAGCACCCACTAATGTTAATGTTTGAAATAAATAATAAACAGGAAAAACAAATAATCGTGACGCTCCAACTAACCCATAGCCAAAGTAATAAAAATATAAATTGCCAAGCATTAAACCAGTTAAGAAAAAGTTTTGATGAAAAGGGTTACTATCTAAAACCCAAGCTCCCATCCAGATAAAGAGAGAAGCAAAGAAACTAAAGCCAAGGTATTGGTCTTGAATTATTTTTGATGAATGAGAGTATTTAAAACGTGTCATTGCAGGGTCCCCATCCAGAAAGAGAAGGACCCTGTATTTCTATTTTACAGGATCAAACCTAGCATCATCTCCTAGGCTTTCTTCAATCCGAAGTAACTGATTATATTTTTCCATTCTGTCAGATCGACTAGCTGATCCTGTTTTAATATGCCCACTTCCAGAGGCCACAGCTAAATCAGCAATAAAACTATCACCAGTTTCGCCAGATCTATGACTGATGATGGCCTTGAAGTTATTCTTGAAGGCAAGTTCAAGAGTTTCAAATGTCTCAGTCATACTTCCAATCTGATTAACTTTGACAAGGATTGAGTTTGCTTGTTTTTTCTCAATTCCCTCTTGAAGGATTTTTTTATTCGTTACAAATAAATCGTCTCCAACAAGAAGAACCTTATCTCCGAGTGCAGCAGTCAGTTTTACCCAACCATCAAAGTCAGATTCATCTAGTCCATCTTCTATACTGTATATCGGATATTTTGAGACGAGATCTGAGTAATAATTCACCATATCTTCACTTGTATATTCGCGCCCTTGCATGATGTATTTACCATCTTTGTAGAATTCAGAAGCTGCAGAATCAAGAGCTAAACTAATATCAACACCAGGTTTGTAACCTGCAATCTCAATGGCCTTCAAAATATTGTCGATCGCCTCTTCATGAGAACCAAGATTAGGAGCAAAACCACCTTCATCTCCGACATTAGTGCTATGGTTTGCATCACTTAATACTTTCTTTAGAGCATGAAATGTTTCAACTCCTGCTCTGAAGTTTTCGCTAAAAGATTTCTTCATATGAGGCACAATCATAAACTCTTGAATGTCTAAATTGTTTGAAGCATGTTCTCCCCCATTAATAATATTCATGAGAGGAGCTGGTAATCGATAAGCACCTTCAGAGTCATTTGGGACGTTGAGTTTATCGTGCATATATTTGTATAGATCCATGCCCTCATCTAGAGCACCAGCTCGGCAAGCGGCCATACTGACAGCTAGTATAGTGTTCGCCCCTAGGTTAGATTTGAAGTCTGTTCCATCTAATTCAATCATGGCCAAGTCTAGTCCACGTTGATCAGTAACTTCTTTTCCAATGAGAATTGGTTTTATTTTTTCATTAATATTTTTAACTGCTGTTCTTACACTTTTACCAACGTAGTAAGATTTATCTCCATCTCGTAGCTCAAGAGCTTCTCTTGAACCAGTTGAAGCACCACTTGGAACTGCTGCTCTTCCCATCAATCCTTTTTCAGTAAAAACATCTGCTTCTACAGTTGGGTTTCCTCTAGAGTCTAAAATTTGTCTGGCCTTGATATCTGTTATTTTGGACATGGGGAGTCTCCTTTGATCCAATTAAAATGAAATAATTAAGAGAATTTATACATCCTGAGGGAAAGGCTGTAAGGCCCCTACTAATTCGGAAAATTTGTTCTGCTCCCACTCTCCTTTAGTAGTAAAAAAAGAGTTGAAGTGATTTGAATCATTCGATGTGTCAAAGTTTTCAAGTTTACTCACAACTGATGCAACTCTGTTTGCCACATAGGGACAAGGTGAGATCAAGTCGACATTAAAAGTGTTAGAGATATAGTCAGAGATTAAGGGGTAATGGGTACAACCTAATATCAAATGCCCCAGTTTAAACTCATCAATAAAGCTAAATTCATCATTAATTTTTTGCGTTAAATCTTCTGTCCACCCAAATTCATAAACTTTCTCTATAAGTTCGGCCAAATTTTGGCTTTGTACCAAAGTCAATTCATGCTTTGAATCAAACCTGTTAATCAATTCTTTAAACCTATCACTGTCACCAGTAACTTGCGTTGTAAGTATCCCAACAGAGTTTTTAGCTGGGTCTAGTCCTTCCTTATGAATAACATTCACATAGGGTTCAACACCCACAAAAGGCAATTCGTACTTTGTCCGTAAATGGTCAATCGCCATAGCTGTTGCAGTATTGCAGGCCAAAACAATGACATGAACATTTTTGGAAAGAAGTTTTTCAATAGATTTTTCTGTTAAAGAAGAAATACTCTCACTATCAAGGTTTCCATAAGGAGCATTTTGATCATCTGCACAATAATAAAGTTCTGCATATGGGATTTGTTTGTGCACTTCACCTAATATAGAAAAACCTCCAATTCCCGAATCGAAGATACCAATTTTTAGTTTATTGTCAGATGCTTTATCCATAGAGAAAATATACCTTTATAAGCTCATTTTTAATCAAGGTATAAGCCATTGGAAAGATTAAAATTAAAACTTCCAGAAATTTTACTTCATAGTTCCGAAGTACAACTTCGAATTGACGACATGAATTATGGGGGTCATCTCTCAAATGATAGAGTATTGGCCCTCTTTCATGACATGAGAGTTCAATGGCTCAAAGAATATGGTTTTACAGAACTCAAGGCCTTCGGCTCAAGCCTCATCATGGCCGATTCTCAAGTTCAATATCGAGCAGAAGGATTTCAAGGTGATCAACTAAAGGCCAACTTATTTCTTGGGGAAATTGGTCATTCAGGTTTTGAACTCTACTACCTACTTATTAGAACAAGCGATCAAAAGGAAATTGCACGGGGAAAAACTGGTATGATATTTTTCAATTATGACGAAAGAGAAACCGAAAGAACTCCCACGGACTTTAAGACTTACATTGAAGGAATTGCTTTATGAAATTAGTAAAACCTAAGGCCTTGCGCCCAGGGGATTCGATAGGAATCTTCACCCCGTCTTCTCCTTGTCATGTTTGGTTTAAAGAAAAGTATGAATTTGCAAAGAAGCAAATTGAAAGTGCAGGTTTTAAGGTTGTAGAAGGAACTCTTACTGAAAAGTTTATCTCTGAAGGTTATAGGTCAGGATCTCCCAAAGAACGTGCAGAAGAGTTTATGCAGCTTATCCGTTATCCAGAAGTGAAATGCCTTATGTCTACTATTGGAGGTATTTCCTCTAATGCAATGATTGAGCATCTCGACTACGATGAAATTTTAAGAAATCCTAAAATCATTTGTGGTTATAGTGATGTTACTAGTCTTCATATGGCCATTCACAACTATACAGGTCTTGTTACATTTTATGGTCCAGCGGTTATTCCAACTTTTGGTGAACATCCTAAGGCCTTTGACTTCAGTGTTAAAAGTTTTTTAGATGCAGTTCAATTTCATAGAGAAGGAAAAAGAGAACTCGAAGCTCCCAGTCAGTGGTCTAACCAAATGAGAGATGCATTTACCAGCGGATGGAAAACAGGGAAACGGAAATGGGAAAGTAACCCCGGTTGGTTTTCTCTGGTGAGTGGGAAGGTTAAAGGGCCATTACTTGTAGCCAATTTTAATACTCTTATGTCTTGCGCTGGAACTACTTATTTTCCAAAACTTGAAGGAAAAATTCTACTCTTAGAAGAGATGGAGTGTGAGTTAGGAATGCAGGAAAGAAAACTTGTCCAATTAAAAAACATAGGTGCCTTTGATAAAATAAAAGGTTTAATCGTTTCAAAGCCAGAATTTTATAAAAACTCTGATGCTCCTTTTGAATTTAATGACCTCTTATTAGAAATTATTGGTGAAAAGCAATTTCCTATCATGACTAATTTCGACTGTGGACATACACACCCTATGATAACTTTAGGCCAAGGGATAAGCGCTGAACTTCATGTTAAAAAGAGTGAAGCGAAGTTAACTCTTCTCGAAGCAATGATTGAAGAATAAAAAAAGGCCTCGAACTTCGAGGCCTCTTTATATTTAGTTGTAAAATTAATCTCTACTCGTCATTACTGGCAGAACCTGAAACAGTAATCATGGCCTGACCTTTTCTTCTTCCATACTTAAACTTAACTTCATCTTCGATAGAATCTCCTCTTGTGACAGAAGGAGCGTGGTAACGACCTTCATCGTCGATGTCACCATGATCAGCTGACCAATCACCTAAATCTGTTAGCTCAATTCTTTTTCCTGCATAAATTCCGATGGCCTGAAAGTTTACGACTCCACGACTTCTAGAAGTACTTGGTCCAATTACTTCCATATAATCTGGAGTTTGACTTACGTTTGCATAACCAGCGGCTCTAAATTGGTAACCACCATAAAAAACTGAAGCTGAAACATATTTTTTATCATTTTGTCTTCGAGCATTTTCATTGAACTCAAAATAGAATTCACCTGGTCTTCTTGTTTCATTTCCAGGAGAGGCCCAAATCGCACTATTCGTGAGATCGATTCTCGCTCCATTATTTAAATAAAGTACAGCTCTAAACTGATGCCATCTTTCACATTTGATACCTAAATGATTCTCTATTTGAAAATAAGCAGCATTCGCAGAACTTGCGATAAAAGATAAGAATAAGAAGCTTATCAAAAAGATTTTCTTGAACATATGTCCTCCCTGAACGGCCCAAAAATTACTGATACATTACGTGTTACTTGAAATCCTTTCACTCATGCCTACTCTTGTCAAACCCTTGAAATCTTAAGAATTCTGGCATTAGAACTCGGAAAACAACGTAATAACAGAGCTCTAGCAGTGAGTCAAAACGCCGAAATCATGTGTAAATATTTCAAATCTATAGCATTGCGTGACGCGTCATTATAGAATCCGGCAAACTTAAATGAATTTCACAAGGAGCCACTGGTGAAGAAAAGATGGTTAGCATTATTTATGATCCTTGCCCAACTGGTTAGTTTTCAGGCAATTGGACAAGAGGATTCGGGGTCAGATGATTCGAGTCTATTAGGAGACGATTTTAGCATCGGTATTGACGGAGAAGTTAATGCAGGTGGAACAATCGGAACAAATGGAGACGCTGCTTCGAACCTTCAAGGTTCTTATGTTTCTCTTTCAGTAACATGGAAAGAAAAAATACGTGCAGTAATCACAGCAAAATTAGAACACCTTTTTAAAGAAGGTGGAGTTGAATTTAATGACGACTTCAGTATTGGTGAGTTCATTAAAGAAGCTTATATCGAAATTCGTGAAGTTGGTGGATCTCCAGTTGCTATCATTATAGGTAAACAACCAATGGCCTTCGGACAAAATGTTCAGGCAATGCCAATGTTCGAAAATAATCCTCTAGCAAATCTTCAAGAAATTGATGAAGTTTATGGAATCACAGTTGATCTTACAGAAGGTCTATTTGGTGTATTCGATCAAGCTGAAGTTTCTGTTTTTGAAACAGATGCTGGTGACCTTGAACTTGGAAAGATTGACGGAGTTTCAGTAAGACTAAGTAAAATGATCACTGATCAATGGCTAGTTACTCTTTCACATGCAGAACTTGGTGATAATGACAATGGAGCTGAAAGAAGAACAAGTCTTGGACTTATCGGTGAGACATCTGATGGAACACTTGTTGGTTGGGTAGAAGGTATGTACTTCTCAAACAATCCAGAATATCCAAACTCAAATTTCGCTATCACAGTAGGTGGAATGATGAGAGTTCACGAAACTACGGATATTATCGTTGAGTACAACTGGGTAGAAAAAGAACTTCAAGAGATTGGTGTTGGAGTAAGAACAGCTCTTACAAGAAACCTCTCTATCGGTGCAGAAGTAAGATACAGAAACTATGTTGAAAGAGACAATGAAGTTATATTTGGAATCATGCTTACTTACACTTTCGGAAACAGCGACATGGGAGGAAATGAAAACTTTCTTTTCGGTGGCGATGAAGAAGATGAATTCGAAGACGAAGACTAAACCACGGCTCAAATAATATATTGGGAGAGCTAAGCTCTCCCACTTTAGTTTATAGATGTTGTTGCTCTAAAAGTTGAACTGGATACAAAAATGAAAAAACTCTTTATAATATTAATTTTCTCACTTACAAGTTTAGCTACTTTTGCTGCTGATCCACAATTGATCGCCTGGATTGCTGCACGTGTTGGTGATAAAATGTATACAAACCTTGATGTTGAAAGTTTCGTGACGAGATCTGAGCTCTCAGACATGGAAAAAACAGTACTCTTTAAAAGAGCGAATAAAGACCACGGAAAGTACCTTCAATTAAAAAGACAAAAAATTTATGAAAACGATAGGGCCGTTTACAATAAAGCTCTTAAAAAATTAATCTATCAAGAGATGGTCAAGCAACATGCAATGAGAGACATGAGACGGGCGAGTAGTCGCTCTAGTAGAAACTCAGGCGGACCACTAGGTCTTGGGAACCTCTTTGGTGGAGGAAGTCGAAATAGTTCTGCTCCTGTCCAAAGAAGAGCATTTAACATCACAGAAGAAGCATTTTATAAAATGGTTCAAGAAAAAGAAGATAAAGTGTTAAAGACCTGGTTAGATCAACGACTAGGAATCGTCGTCGCTAGACAAAAGTTTGGTGAAGAATTAAAGAATGCTGATTATCCACATAAAAGTAGTGATTCACATGAAGACATTTATTGGAAGTGGTATAAGTCAATGAAGAATGCCTTAAAGCAAGACATACTTTCTAACGAAGTAAAGAAGTGGGAGGCCATACAAGGGACAAAACGAAACCCTACTATGCATATCCGTCCAATTGATGTGAGAGACTTTTATACCGAGACAAGCTCTCTCATTGAAGAAAAAGTCCAAAACCAAGATATGAGTTATAAAACTTGGACTAACCTGATTGCTTCTAATCCAGAGATTAGTGTCATGATGGAGAAGACGAAAATTCTCTCACTAGGAGGGGCCAGTCCTTTTAGTATTTCTAATGAAGATCCAGCAAAGTTTGAATCTCTAAAAAAAGAAATCAATGATAATTTTTCTCCACAACTTTCGGATTCTTTAATTAACAAAATTATTGACTACGAGGCCAAAGCAGCAGTCCTAGCTTCAAAGTACCAAAGTGTTGAAAAATTGATGGAACTTTATACAAGTCACGACAGAAGAACAGATGATAAAAGTTTAATGCTTGCAAAACTTTATAAAATGGCAGCTTCAATAAAAGAAGGAAAGGCCGATAGAGAATTAACAAGGAACTTACTCACAACAATATTAAAGAAAGCTTTTTCTGATTTAAAAACTTCTCTAGCTGGAAATTCAATGTATGTAGCAGAAGAGTATAAGAAACACCTCTTTCATATGATTGTTGAAGCTGAACTTAAAAAACTGACCAATGACCAAATAGACAAAGATGATATCTACTCAAAAAGAGCTTTTAACATGGGAATTTGGTTTACAAAATTTATTGCCAATAAAACGGCCTTTTCTACTAATGTTCGAATTAAAACATCCATATGTGACTATGGAACATTTGAATGCCAAAAGAAGATTCAAGACTGGCTAAAAATGGAAGAGTTTCAAAGTGGAATTGATCAATTTCGTCAAAGAGATCTTAGAAATGAACACCGTGGAATGGTTTCTATCAACCCAGATGGAAGAACAAACCTCTACGGTCAAGATGCACTCGACTTTATCCTAAACTAGTTTTAACGGCCGTAATTTATTGAAATTACGGCATTCTCGATCTTTACAGTCAACTTTAATATCAAAATAACCGATGAGCTACTGTTAGGCCCTTTTCAAAGGATACGGCATGTACTCTCCATTTCACTTCTATATCACCTTTAATCCTAGGCTTAATAGCTATATGGAGAATGGATATACACAGGCCCACGAGTTCTTTGAATACCTTCAAGAGGCCGTTAAGAAAGACCCTGATGGATATGCCTATTGGGGAAAAGTCATTAGTAAAGATCGCGAAAAGAAAGTTGATATCAAACATTTTCAATCTATCGTAGATTCAAATAAAGAAAATGGATTCTCAACTCACCTCTACATTAGTGATTACAAAAACCTTTGGGTCGCTAAAGTAGATGAGATTGTAGAA
Organism: Bacteriovoracaceae bacterium; assembly: GCA_023954635.1. Taxonomy (GTDB): domain Bacteria; phylum Bdellovibrionota; class Bacteriovoracia; order Bacteriovoracales; family Bacteriovoracaceae; genus M0603. The sequence continues at coordinate 10,735 of JAGSHI010000056.1, read as the reverse complement.
GGTATAGGAAAAGATTTTAAAACATTAGATTTTTATAAAGATAAAAAAATTGAAGTCTGGTTTAAAATATCTGATATTACAATTTTAGAGTATTGCCCTGAAACGACTGCTAGTAAATTAAGTGAACTCTATATCGATAACGATTATAATGATTTAATTATCGAAGGTTTATCACCGTTCACTACTGGCATTAAGTATCCAGCCATTATTCAAGATTTAGCAGAAGAACATTACTTTGATGAACTTGAAGATTCTGATGGGAAACTCGTATCTATTACTCCCGAGGCGATTAAAAACACAGGAAGCGCCAAAGTAATAAAGACACTAAATACCTACTGCTTTCCTGACGTAGTTTATTCAAAGATACCACACTCGGCCAAGATGGAAATTGAAAGTGCTGAGTTAGATATGATGGATTCGAGACATCACAATTTTACGAAAGTAGCCTTCTCATACATTAAAGCATTTGAGATTATTGTTAATCATCTCGTTATTCATCATATGAAGAAGGCCGGTATTGGTGATGAGTTTTTTGTCAAACCAGATGTTATGCCACCTAAGTTATATTTAAATGATTTTGATGCTGATGGACTCGTTCCTCTAGGAAAATTTCAAAAAAACTTTTCAATCAATCAACTTATCTATTTCGTAGAAAGAATTATTAAAAGTAACAGACTTAGTTTCAACAGAGCTTTTAAAGATCAGAAACCCTTTGTTAAATGGTTTACAAATGATCTTCAAAAGTCACTTGAGACTAATCAGCTTATGAAAATAAGAGGGATTTTAGCCCATTCAGATAGTGACGCCATTACAGAATCTGACCTACTGGCCGTTAGAAATTTGATCTTAGGGATTGGTCAAACAGGACTTATTATGGAGGCATTCAAATACTTCTATCCAGAGATACGAAACACTCTTAGCGTTCAAGGGAATTATGAAGAAAAGAAAAGCTCTGGTGATCAAAAATCTAAGTCAAAATCAAAGAAAAACCACCTTAAAGTCGCCTAAACTGCTTTTATAAATGCTTAATGCGAGTTGACTGGATCTAACCTCTCAACTCGTTTAGTATTTCCATAATCAAAGGATGAATTATGGAATACAGAAAGTTAGGAAGAACAGATATCGATGTATCAGTGATATGCCTAGGTACGATGACTTGGGGTGAACAAAACACTGAAGCTGAGGCGCATGAACAATTAGATTTTGCTCTTGATCAGGGAGTCAACTTTATAGATACAGCAGAAATGTATCCTGTACCTCCAATGCCAGAAACCTATACTTTAACTGAACAATATATTGGAAGATGGGAAAAACTTAAAACTCAAAGAGATAAAATTATTCTTGCTTCAAAAGTTGTAGGAAAAGCTGACTGGGCACCTTATATTCGAAACGGTCAAGCTTGTCTTAACAGAGAAAATATAAGGGCCGCCTTAGAGGCCAGCCTTAAGAGGCTTAGTGTCGATTATATAGATCTTTTTCAATTACACTGGCCTGATCGACAGACCAATTTTTTTGGACAACTTGGTTACAATCATACCGAAGAAAAATACACATCAATGGAAGAGACTTTGAGTGCTTGTGATGAGCTCGTCAAGGAAGGTAAAGTAAGGCATTTCGGACTTTCTAATGAAACCCCCTGGGGAACGATGAAATATCATGACCTCTCAGAGAACAAAAACCTCACTCGAATGGTTTCAGTTCAAAACCCATACAGCCTTCTCAATAGAACATATGAAGTTGGAATGGCAGAAGTCAGCCATAGAGAAAGTTGTGGCCTATTAGCTTACTCACCTCTAGGTTTTGGTGTTTTAACTGGAAAGTATCTAAACGATCAAAAGCCAGTGGGAGCGAGACTTTCTCTTTACGATCGTTTTACTCGTTATACAAACCCAATAGCTGTAAAGGCCACTGAGCGCTATGTGGAGATCGCGAAAAAACACGATCTCTCACCGACTCAAATGGCCCTTTCATTTGTGAACTCTAGAAGTTTCTTAACAAGTAATATTATCGGTGCGACTAAAATGAGTCAGCTTAAAGAAAACATAGGTAGTATCGATTTAAATTTAAGTGAAGAAGTTTTAGCAGAAATCGAGCAGGTTCATAAAGAAATACCAAACCCGGCCCCCTAGGTTTTAGGCGGCCTTCTTTTTATCAGAACCATTGAGTAGAGGAACTGCCCAATCAGGAGCAATAAAGTTGCTCTTTGGAAATGGAAGTTTATTTACAACAATGTCATTAAAGAAAGACGGTACGTAGTTGCACGCCACCATTTCTCCAATATACTTTCCAGTCTCTGGATCACGTCCAGTCTGAACCCATCTAAAAATATCTTTTGTAATATAGTTACCAAACTCGTCGAGCCCAAGAATTTCTGAAATATGAGAAGTTCTTCTTCCCCCGTCATGGTATCTATTACATTGAACTACTATTTGCATAGCAGATGCCACCATTTTTCTAATCGCATCAGGTGGAACCTGAGTGTCACCCATTAAACACAGTGTCTCAAGTCTTGTACAAGCATCTAATGGATTATTTGAGTGAACTGTACCCATTGAACCATCGTGACCAGTATTCATTACCTGAATGAGATCAAGTGCCTCTTCTCCACGAACTTCCCCAACGATAACTCTATCGGGTCTCATTCTCATAGCAGATTTAACGAGGTCACGAATTGTAACAGCACCAACACCTTTGGTTGGATCTTCTTTTCTTGTTTCAAAGTTTACAACGTGTTCAGTTTCAATTTGTAGTTCTGCGGCATCTTCAATGATAAGAAGTCTTTGAGTATCAGGAACCCTTCTTCCAATTACGTTAAGCATAGTTGTTTTTCCTGAACCAGTACCACCAGAAACAATAATATTTTTGGATAGAAAAACACAAATATCGAGAAATCTCGCTCCAAGTTTTGACATTGATCCAAATTTAATTAAGTCAGTCAGAGTGAGATCATCTTTTGAAAATTTTCTAATCGCAACACTTGTCCCTTTTCTGGCCATAGGGGGAATCACAACCTGGATTCTTGAACCATCTGGAAGTCTTGCTTCTAGGATTGGGTTATCGTCATCTATAACACGACCAACAGACTGAGCAATCGCTCTCATGGCCGCCATTAATGCTTCTTCATTTGGAAACTTACAATCTGTTAGAAAAACCAGACCTTTCTTTTCACAAAAAATCTCATCTGGTCCATTGATCATGACTTCTGAAACAGCATCATCGTCCAAAAGCTCCCCGATGGGAGCTAAGAAGGTACGAATCGCATTTTCAAATACTCCACCCATTCGGTTATTCCTCTCGAGGGTACCAAACCCTGATTTTTTTCTTCTTTCTTTCTGAGGCCAATTTTCTTTCGGCCCTTATTTCCTCTTCGGATTTTGGGCGAGGAAGTACAGTTACCAATCCCTTTATTTTCCCTGTTGGGCAATAAAATCGATAGACTCCAGTTTTTTGAAAATAGGCACTCCCCTCAGATACATGACCTTTTCGAGCGGACATAAAAAGTTCTTTTTCAGGGAGCATCAAGCAACTAGGTGTATTTCCTGTGTTAGTTAAATAAAACTTAACTTTTTCTCCAGCGAATACTGAAAAGGCCTTTGGGTAATAACCCTCAGGTGTCGTTATTAAGCTGATCTCACGCATAGGAACATCAAACTTAACCGATTTTGAATATTTATTTTCTAAGGCCTGACTTTCTTCAAGGAAAGGAAAGAAACTAACCATTCCAGTAAAAACGAAGACCAATATAAATAGTCGATACATAATGAAAAAACCTCCTAAGGTTTCTCTATCTCCTATGTCTTATCGGAATGATCAGGGAAATACTTGAGTACGGAGGAGCGTCTTTAGATTTTGCGCTCACCTTCTTGTCTTTTCAGGGGTTTAAGCTTTTTTCCAGAAGACTTCTTCTTTTTCTTCAAAGGGGCCTTCTGAATATACTTCTTGGGAAATTTAATGATGATATTACCGTCTTTTTTATCAAAACTAGCTTTATCAAAATGGACATCTCTTGGAATTGAAATTTTTCTATCAAAATCTACTGCTCTTTTTCCGCTTATGACCTGACCATTATCCATCCAAGTCCCTTGCTTCATTACTTTGCCTTTTAAGTGAACCTTTCCATTTTCAATTTTTATATCTAAAGGAGCATCTTTTGGAAATTCTGATTTTAAAATTAGAATTCTCTCTTTTGGTGTTTCAATCCACTTAAACTCACCTGCATTCATGAATTGATAAGGATTAGCATTCTTAAATATTTGATCAAAATTTTCATCGTCAAAAAACTTGTTCATATCTTTTTCAAATTGCTGATAAAGACCATTATCAAATTGCTTCAACATATCTTCTAATTTCTTATCAAATTGCTTAAAGAGTCCGCCCCCTAGCATTTTCTCGATGACCTTTCGATCATTCTTGAACTTATCCATTAAAGATTTTCTAAATCTTTCGTTGATTTCATCTCTCGATTTATCTGGAGTAACTGTTGGCGTTGGCTTAGGTGACTGAGACATTACAGAAAGTGGTATTAATAAAAAAATGACAAACATTGTCCTTACATTCATTCTATAAGTATAAAGCAATTCCTAATTCAATTCTATAGAGGAGATTAAAATCAGTATTTTAGTCGTAGGAGACACAACCCTAGATCATTACATAAGTACTAAAAAAGTCATTCTAGGTGGTTGTGCGTTTAATATGGCCTGGAATTTATCTCACCTTGAGCTTGAAACAAGTTTACTTTCTCCACTGTCTAATGAACCAGTTACTCAAGAGATAATAAGCCATATTAATGATCACCAAATATCTTTCGTTGGAAAAGTGATTAAAGGAAAGAATCCACAACAAAAAATTGAAATAATGAATGATGGAGAAAAAAAATTTCATCCTTTCGAGCATGGAGTTCTTAAAAGTTTCTCGCCTGATCATTTTAGCATCGATTACTCCGACTATAGCTACGTTATTGGTCCACTTCATAATGAGCCAAAACCCTTTTTCGAAAATTTTCTAAAAACGAAATCTCAACAGCAGCACCTTTGTTTAGACTTTTCTGACATTACTGAGTTTAGTTCAAGGCTTGATAACCTTATCCATCTCATAAACGGCTCAAAAGTTATTCAATTTGGACTTAAAAAAAGTGATACAAACCTAATTCAAGAGCTTTTAAATCTTTCACTTTCATCCGACCAAATTTTACTTATCACCTTAGGTGCAGATGGTGTCATCCTCAAAAGCAATCAAACCCAGTCAAATTTCCAGACCTCTAATCAAGGTAAAATTCTAGATACGACAGGTGCAGGAGATGCTTTTTTTGCAACTTTTGTCGGTGCCATGAGTAAAGGAATATCTATTGAAAATTGTATTGAGTTAGCCTTAGAGAAGGCAGCACAAACTATCCAAAGAGTAGGCTCTACAACTATTGAAATTAATGTTGCAAAGCGTACTGAATGATACTGAATTCCAGTTTATGATTATTAAAACATTGGAAAAATTATTATGAAAAAGACTCTCGTATTATTGTGCCTTTTACTCTTCTCTACAACTTCGAATGCACTCGTTGGATTTGGTCATATGACTAAATATGTTGGTTCCTGGACTGACGACCAAGAAGGTGAGAAAGAGTCCTACTTTAACCCTTGGCCTTATCTTAGCATTCATGAATTTCTACCACTCACAGGAAACTTCTACATGACTCCAGAGCTTGGGATGACTTTTAAGAAATCATCTTACAGTGACAAAAATATTGTGAATGGTAATAAAGATGAAGCCAGTCAGCGCCAAATGATGTTTCTTCTAATGGACTTCACATGGAAGATGACAGGAAGCACTCATCTAAAGTTTGGAGGAGGGATTTTTCAAACTAAAATCTCAGGCAAAGGTGGAGCTGTCACGAGGAATGATGGTTCAGGAACTGTTACGGCCTATCTCCCCTCTGAATCTGTAAAATCCTACAACACGACTTTTGATCTAGGAATTGAAACGTTCATTATTCCTAGAGTGGCCTTAAAACTAGAAAGCTTCACTTGGGATATTCTCTCGAGTACAAGTCGTCGTTTTAGCTTTGCTTTAGGACTTAATTACTACCTTTAGGAATTTATTATGAAATACATCTTAGCCATTTTTCTATTTGTTTCTCAATCAGGATATGCTTTTACATTAAGTACTGCCACCGCTTATAAGTACAGTACGAAGGAAGTAAAACTCAGTGTTGCTAATGACACATGCTCAGGTCTAGGTTTAGATCCTTCAGCACTTCTCGACCTAGTGGAAGAGGCCATGGATGACTTTTGGAACTCTGTCCCCACTGCAGATATAAAATTTGTGAGAGGTGGAGTTGGAACATTCTCTGCAAATGGACATATTTCTGTTGGTTCATTCATGACATCAAATGGTGTTGTAAATGAAATTATTATTGGCTGTAATAATGATGTTACTGATTTTGGAAGTGGAACGATTGGAAAAGGTGGTTTTCAGTACAACTCTGCAACAGGAATGAAAGGTGGATTCATCATTTATGATGATGCTAGTGTTGCCGCCTTAGATAAGACACAAAAGAAGGCCCTTATTGCACATGAACTTGGTCATGCTTTTGGACTTGGTCATAGTAATTTTAAACCAGCTTTAATGTATTACATTGTTAATCCAAAAATGACTGCTCTCTCTAGAGACGACGAAGATGGAATCACCTACCTCTACCCTAAAACGAAAAAAGTTGGAGGATGTGGAACAATTGAAGATATTTCTAAAGCAGGTCCTAAGAATGGGAACAAAGAAATAATGTTTCTTCTACTCTTAGTCTTTGGAGTTCTTGTTTCAAAACAAATTTCAAAGAATTCACTTAAGTAAGATAATTCTGAATCTGGACAAGTATTACACTCATTAGAATTCCCAAACTAACAAGTTTTAAAGAGCTTAGTTTGGGATATTTCCAAATGATGACAAGAGATATGCCAAATATGATTATCCCTATAGGATTAAAGAAGGCTATCTTACCTAAGGGATATAGAGCATAGGCCATCAGCCCAACGGCTCCAGCATTTACACTATCTAATAGAAGAGAAAAGTTTTTAGAGTTTCTCATTTTTGGGATAAGTGGATTAAGAATCAAAACAAAAAGAAATGAGGGAAGAAATATTCCAATGGAGGCCAGTACTGCTCCCCAACCACCATTTAAAAGATATCCAATAAATGTTGATGTCGATAGAACAGGACCCGGAGTAAATTGACCGATGGCCACGGCATCTGCGATTTGAGCACTTGTAAGCCATGCTCTTCTTTGAACAATTTCATCTTGTAGGTAAGCAATCAATACATAACCACTTCCAAAGAGAACTGAACCAATTTTTAAAAAGACGAAAAAGACAGAGGCCAGAGGTACACTTGTTAATCTACTTGGGTTTTTAAATTTTAGTATCAAAAACCCAATAAAAGTTCCTATGAATAAGGCCATTGTCTCTCCAAGAGCTGAGAAGCCTAACGACAGGACTAAAAATGAAACAAAACCCAACTCATAGCTTTTTATGGCCTTTTTCCAGAGCTTTCTTAGGGCCTGAAAAATTAAAATGATAACGACTGGTTTAAACCCTATAAGATACGCCTCAAAATTCGGTATCTGATAGGCCTTAGTATAGAGAAGGGCGAGAACTCCTGTAAGAACACAAGCAGGAATAATAAAAGAAAGACCGGCGATAAAAAGTCCTAAGACTCCACCTCTAGTGTAGCCACAATGAATGACCATTTCTGTTGAGTTTGGGCCTGGTATTAATGAAGTCGCTCCTACAAGATCAAGAAAGTGCTTTTCATCCATCCATTTACGTTTATCTACAACTTCCTTATGAATCATAGCAATATGAGCAGCTGGACCACCAAAAGCAACAATACCTAAATGGAAAAATAATTTAAATATTTCAGTAATATGAGTCAATTAAAGGCCTTCTGATTTATTGTTCCAGATAATAAAACTCTATACAATATTAATCAAAATTTGAATTAAAAATATATTAGTCTAGCAAGAATGACTCAAGCTGAGTCTTTCGAGGAGAATTGAATGTTCAACCAATTGATAACAATTATTTTTTTAATAACTCTAACTGCCTGCTCATCAGCAAAGATGGCAGTAGATCCAGAGTTGAATACAGAATTCAAAAAGCATGAAATCACAGAAAAACCAGGTGTTTTTTCAGGTGATAGATTAAAGTTTGGTGCTTACTTAGTTTCTGACATCGATCATGATTGGACTCGAGGAAAAGGAATGTCAATCGGTGAAACATTTAAATCAGAAAGTAGTAAACAAGGTTATCGATATAAGTTTGAAGGTAAAGATAAGTGGTCTGCGGATTGCTTAAGAAAAGGAAAGAGTAAACAAGTTCTTGTCGTTAAGTTTGGTATGGAAGAAGGAATGGATTGTACCTATAAACAGAACTCTAATAATTTAACATTTAAAATGAGTATCAAGGGTGCCCACTGGGTTGATGCTAAAGGTGATTTTAAGATTGGAAAAGAAAGTTATAAAATCACGACTGTTTCAAAACTTGAAAACTCTAGCTTTAAAACAGGAACACCAACGGGGTATCATATCTATGCAGAAGAGAAACTAATCGCTGCAGTAGATTTGGTTAGTAAAAATGGACCTGTCTGGTTTAATAGAAATCTAAGTTCAAAAAACCAAGAAAAAATAAGTATTGTTATTGCCTCTCTCATACTAAACAAGAAACAAAATTAACCACTTAGGTGCCAATTTATTATTTATCGTTACATATTTCACAGGACGTGAACTACAAACCATGTAGATTTCACCACTTTTATTGAGATCAATTCAATTTACTCTTAATGTGGGCCTACACATTGGGAGTAATGATGAATAAATTAATTATCCTATTTTTGGCCTTTCTTTTAATACAGCCTTTGCATGCCGCTACAGAAACATCAATGAGTAAGTTCGTTGATTATGTCCAGACAAAGTATGCAAACAAATTCAAAGAACATCCTATTCTCATTCTTAATAAAGATGAACTAAACTGGGAACTTGGAAGTAAAAATCTGTTTGGAGATGATAAAAAAGAAGAGCGTTATAGTGTAATTAAATCCTATATCAAAAGTAAATCTGGAGTAGAGCTCACTTTTAATGAAATCGTTAATGTAGATACATACATATCAATTCTTAAAAATTCTGCTGTTGCACTACCGTTAACTGAGGGCTGGTACAGCAACAAGAAATATAGGATTTGTGTTGTCTTTCATGCAGACCCTAGTAGTAATCAAAGACTAGAGTCAGAAAGAGTTCTAGGATTAAAGACAAAAGAAGCTTATGGGAATAATGATTTTTCTAATCTTCAGCATCGTCTAAAATTTGAAGAGATGAAGAAGTTTTCTTTATATCATGAACTTGGTCATTGCATGGATAAAACATTCATGCCTGACCTATTAAACTCTCATGATGATTCACATGGAGTTCATAAAAGTGAGGCCTTTGCTGAAACTGCGGGTCTCTTTTTTCTTGCTCGAGAAGGAATTACTAATGTTGCTAACAACAGAGCAAAGATGCGAACCGTCTACTCTAGAAAAATGGGTAAGTTTTTTATTGATAATCCTCAAAATGGATTTGGAAATCCCAACTTTAAATTTGGAGGGATGATCTATAATCTAGCCCCTGTTCTAATAGAGGGAGATAAAGTTCTTTCAAATAATCCCAACATCGTTACAAATGTTAACGTAGATAAAATGCTTTCTGTTGCGGCCAATATTGTAAAAGAGAAAGCAATACCTTTTAGGGCCTTCATGGCAATTCATATGTTTATGGATAAAGGTGCTGAAGCTGCTATAAATCATTACGAAGAGTATGAAAGAGATATGCCTGACCTTTTTGAAGGTATTGTAGACCATTTAAAAAAGTACATCACATACTCTTCAGATGTTCTAGATCAAGCATTTACATTACTTCCAGATCCAAATAACCCAACAGACAATTTGATGCCTTTAGAAATGAATATATTCTGTGATGCTATTACTTCTAATGACCCTACTGCTTTTGCAACTCATCTCGAGTCTCTCCGAGTGGATTTAGAAAAATCTAATGCTTTAGTCGAAAACCAAAGGGAAAGACAAAAAAGTTTAATTGATATTCATGAGATTGCAGCTAAAGAATGTCATTAACACTCTCTAAAGTTTAGTCATATAAAATTGTATAAACTTTAGACACTTAGGTTAAAAAAACATTTTCACCCTTCTTATATTCGATTAGTTAGGCCTTGAACTATCAAATATCTTGGCATGTATCTTGCTTATTAATTCCATGTACAACTATTTAAATGGAATAATAATGAAAAAGCACTCACTCATCCTTTTGTTACTTTTATTAACCAGTTTTGTCTCTTGTGAAAGCAGAAACGAAACTATTGGTGGTCCAGTCCAAACGACAGGTGAAGACATTGGTAACACTAATCTCACAGATGTAGTTAATGGATCTAATGGACTGAATGGTGACAACGCTGGAAATGGTGACAACGCCTCTAACGGTGATAACGCTGGAAACGGAGATAACGCCGATAACGGTGACAACGCTGGAAACGGTGACAATGCTGGAAATGGTGACAATGCCGATAACGGTGACAACGCTGGGAATGGTGACAACGCCTCTAATGGTGACAACGCCTCTAATGGTGACAACGCCGATAACGGTGACAACACCGATAACGGTGACAACGCCGATAACGGTGACAACGCTGGAAATGGTGACAACGCT
>JAGSHI010000115.1 GCA_023954635.1 Bacteriovoracaceae bacterium | reverse complement strand
TGGAGAAGAATATATACTAGCCCGGAAGTCTTATGTTTCTAATGGTTCTGTAGAATACAAGGAACTAGTGAAAGAAAGTGAGGAAAAGCTGAAGCTATGGGGAATTAAAAAATTTCAAATGGAGAAATGGTATAAAAGAGGGGAAGTACCTCGATCAATTAATATCTATTCACCGACAAGTGGAATTGTAAGAAAAAGAAATGCTGTTAAGGGGAAATATTTTAAAGAAGGACAAAGCTTCTTTGACTTAGCTGATCTAAGTGATGTTTGGGTTGAAATGGATGTTTATGAATCTGATTCGGCCCTTGTGTCTATTGATCAGGAAGTGAAGCTCACTTTTCAAGCACTTCCTGGGAAAGAGTTGTATGGAAAAATTGATTTCGTCGACCCTGTAATTAATCCGAAAACACGAACACTAAAGGTGAGAGCAACTATCTCTAATGCCGAAGGATATTTAAAACCTGGTATGGTTGCCGATGGAATCTTAAAAGTTGAACTTGATAGAGAACCTTTTGTTGTTCCTCGGTCAGCCATAATTGACACGGGAAAGAGAAAAGTTATCTGGTCTAAGGTTTCTAAGAAAAGCTTCCAAGCAAAACAAATTGTAACAGGATTTGAGTCTGAAGGTTATGTCGAAGTCGTAAAAGGACTTATGGAAGGAGAGGAAGTTGTCATTGATGGTAATTTCCTTTTAGATGCTCAGGCTCAACTTTTTGGAGGATATGAAGATCATCCCTCTGAAAATACAACTCACAAACACTAGGAGATAGTGTTGATTAGTAACATTATTGAATTAGCAATAAGGAAACGTGCTCTTGTTATTGTAACATTTTTGTTTGTTGCATTTGGTTCAATGCTTTCCATTAAGTACGCAAATGTTGATGCTATCCCTGATATCGGTGAAAATCAGCAGATTGTTTTTTCTGAATGGTCAGGACGTTCTCCCAAAGATATTGAAGAGCAGATCACTTATCCTCTTTCCATTTCGTTACAAGGAATTCCTGGTGTTAAAAATGTACGAGGAATCTCAGCTTTTGGTTTCAGTACGATTTATGTCATTTTTAAAGAAGAAGTCGATTTTTACTGGTCGCGCTCAAGAGTACTGGAGAAACTATCAACTATCGGTGGAACTCTTCCGAATGGAGTTCAGCCTGTTCTAGGACCAGATGCTACTGGTCTTGGTCAAATCTTTTGGTATACGTTAGAAAATACAGAAAATTCACTTAAGCCAAAGTCTTTGGCAGAGCTTCGTTCTATTCAAGATTTTTATGTGAAATATCTTCTTCAAGGTGTTGAAGGAGTATCTGAAGTTGCGAGTGTTGGTGGTTTTGTCAAAGAATATCAAATCGATGTCGACCCAAGAAAAATAATGGCCTACGACATTCACTTTACAGGATTAATAAAGGCCATCAAAAATTCTAATATCGATGTTGGCGCCGAAGTTGTTGAAGATGGCGATAGAGAAATGATTGTGAGAGGTCTCGGTTTCTTTAAATCACTGTCAGATATTGAAGATGTCGTTATTGGAGTTAAAAATAATACTCCTATTAGAATCAAAGATGTTGCAAAGGTTGGTACTGGACCAGGATTTAGAAGAGGAGCTCTCGATAAAAATGGAAAGGAAGCGGTTGGTGGTGTTGTCACAATGCGCTTCGGTGAAAATCCAGCTAAAACTCTAGAAAAAGTTAAAAAACAAATTGAGATTGTAAGAAGTGGATTACCAAAGGATGTTAAGCTTGTTCCTTTTTACGATAGGACAGAGCTTATCGAAAGAACGATGGGGACTGTTTATTCGGCTCTAGCTGAAGAAATTATCATTACTATAATAGTGATTTTAGTTTTTCTCCTTCATTTTAAATCTTCAATTCTTGTTACGCTCACTCTACCTTTTGGAGTAGGAATAAGTTTTATTCTCATGTATCTCCTCAAAATTGATTCAAACGTAATGAGTCTCTCTGGGATGGTTATTGCAATTGGCTCCATGGTGGATATGGGCATAATCATGACAGAGAATATTTACTCTCATCTCGCTGAGAAAAAAGGATTAAGTTCAAAAGAAAGAATTGAAGTTATCGTTGCTTCTGCTAGAGAAGTTGGACCAGCTATTCTTACTGCTGTTATGACAACGATTGTAACTTTCTTGCCAGTATTTGGACTAGAGGGCGCTGAGGGAAAACTCTTTGTTCCACTAGCTTGGGCAAAAACATTGGCCATGGGCGGAGCGGTTCTTGTCGCCATTATCTTGGTTCCTGCTATCTCGGTTTATTTTTTAAAAGGTGATTTAAAACCAATTGAGAAAAATAAGGTTTCTACAAAGATTTTAGATTGGTATAAGCCAATGCTTTTAAGAGTATTAGATAACCGAAAAACATTTATCATTATTCCAACAATAATAGTTTTAATTGGAGGTATCGCTTTTTCTAATTTAGGGAAAGAGTTTATGCCTTCTCTTAATGAGGGTGATATCCTCTATATGCCTGTGACGACTCCTGATGTCTCGATGACAAAAGCAAGAGAGTTACTGGCTTACACTGACAAAGTTTTAAATGAGCATCCTCTTGTTGACTATGCTGTTGGAAAGCTTGGACGAGCTCAAACTGCCCTAGACCCGGCTCCTGTCGCGATGTTTGAAACGGTTGTAAAACTTGTTCCAAAAGATCAGTGGCCATCTGGTAAAAGCATTTATGAGATCATGCAAGATTTAGATCAAGCTCTTCAGGTTCCGGGCCTTGTGAACTCGTGGGATTTTCCTATTCAAACCAGAATCGGAATGATTTCTACCGGAATCAAGACACAAATTGGAGTTAAAATTTTTGGAACTGATGTAAAAGTTCTCGAAAAAATAGCAGCAAGTATTGGAAAAGTAGTTGAAAAAGTAAAAGGTGCGAGTGGAGTTTATGCTGAGCAAATCACTGGCAAACCTTACATTGAATTTAAAATTAATCGAATGGCCGCTTCTCGCTATGGGATAAATACTGGAACAGTTAATAAAATTCTACAAACAGCGGTTGGGGGAATGCCCATTGGTCAGTTCTATGATGGAAGAGAAAGGTACCCGATTCGAGTTAGATACAATAAAGAATTTAGAAATAGAATTGATGAACTAAAAAGAGTATTGGTTCCAAGTCCTTTGGGGCACCATATTCCATTGGAGCAGTTAGCAGATATTAAGGTCGTTACTGGGCCAGCGATGATTCAGTCTGAAAATGGAATGCTCCGGTCATTAGTACTATTAAATGTTCAAGATCGAGATCTTATTGGATTCGTTGAAGAGGCCAGAGAGATAGTTAAAAAAGAAATAGAGTTGCCTAAAGGCTATTCAGTTGTGTGGGCAGGGCAATATGAGAACCAAGTTCGAGCAAATCAAAGACTATTACTTCTTATTCCAATTGCTCTTGCTATAAACCTCGCTATTATCTTTCTTGGAATTGGAAGTCTTAGAAATGCAGCGATTATTTTTTCAGCAGTACCGGTTGCTGCTGCAGGAGGACTGATTCTCCTTTGGATCGGTGGATTTAATACTTCTGTTGCTGTTTGGGTTGGATTTATTGCTCTTTTTGGAATTGCTGTTGATGATGGTGTTGTCATGATGACTTATCTAAAACGGGCCGTGGAAAATGAAAAGCCAAAGAATTGGGAAGAATTAAAACTTACAATTTTGCATGCCGGTTCAAGGAGAATTCGCCCTCTTATAATGACAACCACCACTACTATTGTCGCTCTTTTGCCTGTGATGTGGTCAACAGGGACAGGTAGTGAGGTTATGAAACCTATGGCCATCCCAACTATTGGTGGGATGGGAGTAGAATTAATTACTTTATTTGTAGTACCAGTAATATTTAGTTATTTTGAACAAAAAAAATTGGAGGATAAAAATGTTTAAGTTGATGTTGATAAGTTTTATGTTGTTGAGTGGAAGTGTATTTGCTTCCGGAAATATGAACCATGGAAGTTCAACAAAAGAAATGAAGAAAAGAACAATGCTACCTGAAGCGGGAAAAAAAGAAGTACTTGCTGTTTTAAAGGCGAATGAAAAACTTCACACAAGCTTTTTTAAATACAATGCAAAAAGAGTAGAAACTAATGCAAAAGCTGTTGCCGATGCTATTGGAAAAATTAAGAATGCAGACATTAAAAAGCTTCTAAGCTTCTCAAAAGGAAAACTTGAAGAGATTAAAGCTGATAGAAATCGAAAAGATAACGATCAAAGTTACCACCAGTTTTCTATGGCCGCTATTCATGTCTTAAAAAAATATGACTTAGGAAAAGACTACAATGCATATAGTTGTCCAATGGTTAAAAAGCAGTGGGTTCAAAATTCGACAAAAGTTTCAAAAGTATACAATCCGTATGCTCCAGAGATGCCTCATTGTGGAGGAATGGATACTCACTTCCATTAGTAAAATCAAATATATATCTACGGAAAATGGCCCATTATTGGGCCTTTTTTTGTCATTTGAAATAAGAATGCGTCTCATGTAAATTCCACTAGTAAAAGGAAACATTATGGACGCAAAAAAATTCGTATCAACAAAACGCTTTAAAGGTTATCCCTGCACTCATAGACAGTGGAAAGCAGAATCGCATTGCCGATTCATCCATGGTTATAGCCGTGAATTCTACTTCGAGTTCGCTACTAATAAACTGACCAAAGAAGGTTGGGTTGTTGACTTTGGTGGATTAAAAGAAGTTAAAACTTGGTTAGATGATATGTTTGACCATACTTTTTTGGCCAATCAAGACGATCCTTTTTTGGATACATTCAGGCAGCTTGATAAAGATGGAGTTGTTCAGCTTCGAATTATGCCAAATATTGGAATGGAAGGAACTGCCGAATACGTTTATGAAAAAGTAAACGAAATGGTTGTTTCTTTGACTGATTCTAGGGCCTGGGTTGAAAAAGTAGAAGTTAGAGAAAATGAAAAAAACTCGGCTATCTATTATCCAAAAGGTAGATAATTACTCATACCAAGTTACTTTTTGAACTTGTGTTCCTGCACTGGTTGCAGATTCAATTCCTGCATTAGAGTCTTCAAAAACGATAGTTTTCGCTGGAGAGATGCCAAGATCTTTACAGCCCTTCAGGTAGGGAGCAGCATGGGGTTTCGGCGTTTCAGTATCTTCTCGTGTAATGATAATTTCAAAAGAATCAAAAATTCCATGTTGTTTTAAATGCTCGTGAGTGACAATTTTTTCAGAGTTGGTAACAAGTCCAATCTTGTAGTTTGATTGAACAATTTCAGTGATAAAGTTTAGTATTTTTGGAGAACAAAACTCTTCTGTACATGTATCAATAGAAATAAGTTTTTCATTCTTTAAGCTTAGGAATTTCTCATAAGCAGAAGAGTCACTTAGCCAATTTCGTTTAATAGAATCCTCAAAAACAAAAGAGTCGCAAGTTCCTCGATAGAGGTCATCAAGATCTTTGGAAGATGGAAAATCAAAATTGGGGTTTAGTTGAACGAGTGCTTCTCTAAGAGCAGAGGCATGAACAGGTTCACTATTAAAAATAGTTCCATCCATATCAAAAATGATTCCCTCAAACTCTTTAACTTTAGAAATGACATCTTTCAATGTGGGGACTTGTGTCCATAAGTTCATTATTAACCCTATTGCAATTCAAGATAATGTACCCTTTTCGGCTTACTTTGTAGCTAATTGATTGAGATTTAAAAATGAGTAAACACCTATAAATAGTTTTCGTTCAATTGCCAAAATTTCAGGCCCATGAGAACCTTAAGGAATCCTTAAAATTCGAGCACTTAGAGAAAAAATTATGATTTATCTCTGTAATATCCGATAATTAACTCATGAATATAACTAAGAATACCAAGCTATTGCTTTCGCTTTTTTCGCTACTTATTTCAAGCTCTCTTTTTGCTATTGAGCCGGGTGGCGAACAACCAGATCCACAAGAGTTGGAAAATAAAATTTCAGAGTTATATCAACAAATTAATCCTGAAGGTCTCTCTAAGGAAATTTTTAAAATTGCTTATTTAGGTTATGTCCGATTCTCTAAAAATGGGGTTCAAGTAGATAATAATGATGGCAAAGGAAGACATGAAGAGCAACTTGGCTCAAAGGCCCTATTAACGGTAGTCGATTTTTCGCAACCGAGTGGTAACAAAAGAATGTATGTAATGGACATTAGCCAAAGTCCGAAGATGATATTAAACACAGTTGTCTCTCATGGGTATGGTTCGGGTAGAGGAGCGATGGCCACGAGCTTTGGAAATTATTATGATGCAAGTAATCCGAATGGTGGTACAGGTAAATCGAGTCGAATGTTTTATGTAACAAGCGTCCAATACGACAGTACAAGAGTTGGTTATGCTCTTAAACTAAATGGACAAAATAGTGGGACTAATCATAATCTTTTTCCAAGAGGAGTTGTTCTCCATAGAGGAAAATATGTAACCTATGCACGAGCCGAATCTGGAAGGGTGGGGAATAGTGCAGGATGCCTAGCTGTACCAACTGAGCATAATAGAATGTTAGTTGACTTGTTAGAACATCGAACTGTTATTTATGCACATACAAGTGAAAATAGTACTGATTCAGAAATTAAGCCTGAGGATGTTAGAAGTGCTGAAGAAGCCGCTAATCAAAGATCATCTTCGCCGAATGTTCCAGCAGGTGGACCAGCGCCTGTTACATATGAAAACACTTCTGAGTTTGACGAAGTTCGAAATCAAAAAACAATTGGATCACAAAACGGAACTAATTCAGTACCACTTCTTGGTGGAGATGGGAGTCCGACATCTTTGGCAACACTAGATACAGAGCCGTTGTCTCCAGCTCCTGAAAACCCGACACCAGACAAGCAAGGTTTTGCTTCATTAAATGGAACCGAAGGTTTTGAAACATGCCAGAATTTAGCAAGTGAGCCATGGTGTTCAATAGTTAAAAAAGTAGAAGGAGGGGCAGACCCTCATCAATTTTTTGAAGCTAGTTGGAACGATGTTGAAAATAAAATTGTATATGGTGATGATATTGAAGATTGGAAAGCTCAAAACATGGCAGAGAATAATCTTGGGATGATCCGAGAATGTGCCGCCATGGTTCACCTTACAGATAAAACTGACTGTGAGAAAAAAGAGATTAATAAAGATGATAAGCGTGTTTCAAAAGATGGAGCTATTGAATGTAAATATCTTGGCCCAGAATCTCAAGACTATAAACATTGCGTAAGTACTGTTGATGGTTATGAGGGACTCTTGGATGAAGAGAAGAAACAAGAAGAAAGACAAGGGGTTCAATTTAATACACTTGGGGCAGCTGTAACTAGTGATCTTAAGAAAAGTGGAGATGCTCAAACTGATGCACTCACAAAACAACAAACACTAATTGGAGCTCAAGCAAATATTGCTAATGAAAGAGGGAACTTAAGTATGGCCAAGGCTCGCTACTTACAATCTGCTCTTGGTAAGTTTCCAACAAGGCAAAGTAGGCTAGATCAATGTCAAAGCAAGTATAAAAAACATAATAATGGTGGAGTTCGTTTATA
Organism: Bacteriovoracaceae bacterium; assembly: GCA_023954635.1. Classification (GTDB taxonomy): domain Bacteria; phylum Bdellovibrionota; class Bacteriovoracia; order Bacteriovoracales; family Bacteriovoracaceae; genus M0603. Next base: position 2,688 of record JAGSHI010000115.1, on the reverse strand, counting down.
TAAGGCCTATGTAAGACAATTTACATCTGATCCAAAGGTACCAATATTACCAGACCCTTGTAATCAGGCCATGAGAAGAATGAATCCAAATCTTATCCATAATGTTAAGGCCAGAACACAAATTAAAAAGGCAGTAGAGAAAGCTGGTCTCGTTGCTGAAGACTATTACGATAAACAAAACACTTTAGAAGGAAATAAAGGAAAGATTTCAAATGCTAAGAGTAATTATAAAATTGATGAACTTGATATAGAAAAACACCGAAATGACTTTAAATGTGGTTCTGATGAAGATTGTTTTGGGAAATCTAAAAACGATATTGATAAACCCAGAAAAGTAGGTCTTAGAAACTCAAAATCTAAAGATCGAAATTCAAAATCATCATTTAAGAATAGTTCAAATGAGAGTGCAAGACGAAAATTACGAGAGCGTCGAAGAATTAAGAATAGAAATGGCTCAGGTATACATAAAGAAGACCTCTATGTTGTTATGGATAAGGCCCTTACTTACCCAAATAGAAGAAATCTTAAAAGAATTGAGCCAGAAGTTGATGAATTTGGACGTTATTATGATTATAAGGATAGATTGGGTGTTGTCTCTAAAAGAGCAAAGGTGAAGATTGAGCCTTTCTTGGCCGGGTTTGGAATTGAAACTCGAAACTCAAGAAAGAAGTACTCTAATAAGATTTCTGGAAAAAGAGACCTTTGGTATAAGAAAGATGGAACACTTTTTGAGTTTGATATAAATAAGAAAAAAGATCTTAATCTTTTCGATATCATTACAAATCGTTATAAATCAAAATTCAAAGATTAAAGCTCATTATCATAAATGATAACGTTCGAGTTTAATCCCTTCTTGCTTAAACCATGGAGTTAGTTTTTCATCGATTAACTTCTCGGTTAAATCGAGGTTGAGTTCATCAGGAGAGCTAATCCCTTTGCAAACTTCATCTAGGATTTTTGATTGAATCTTTCCGGCTTCTACGACTTTATGATAGGGAATTAAAGTGTAAGTCACCATGGCATATCGAGAACGATATTTGCTTGGAAAACTATTCTCAATTTTATGTTCTACTTTTTTTCTAAAAAGAAAATTCTCGTCTCCAACCTTGTCACACATCTCTGTGAAATTTTCTAATGAAAGATCAGCTACAGCATCACCATTCAATTTCTGATGATCTTGGTAAGAAGTCATTGTGGCTTTCCAATCATCTTTATTCTTATCGACTTGGTCGAGTAGGTATTGAATATCAGAAAACCCACTATTCATACCTTGCCCAAAGAAAGGAACTATCGCGTGAGCAGCGTCCCCTAGAAGTGCAACTTGATCTTCATATACCCATGGGTTCATTCGAACTGTACCTAAAAAACCTTGAGGGTTTTCTAGAAAATCCTTTTTAAAATTTGGCATTAAAGGAATGGCATCTGGATAAAATTCTTTGAAGTACCCTTCAACCGATTCTGGCGTCTTGTATTTTTCATACCAATCGGTTGGCATATAGAGAGTCATTGTGAAACTTCCCCCCTGATTTGGAAGGGCCATCAGCATATGATTACCACGAGGCCAAATATGAAGAGCATTCTTCTCAATTGAGTAGTCTCCATTAGGGTCTGATGGCATTTGCATTTCTTTATAATCAGCACCAAGGGGATGCATTTTGAAAGTCGCCTTATCGCCCATCTTTTCGATGAGGGCATCTCTCGTTGGAGAGCCTGCGCCATCTGTTCCGAAGAGATGATCATAGGAAAGACAGTTATGCCCATCAAAGTAAGCACACTTTCTAGATAAACTGATATCGAGAAGAGGAGAATTAAAATGAATCTTAACTCCTGCTTCTTCGGCCTTATTCATTAAGAGAACATTCAGTTCACCTCTTGAAATAGAATAATTACACTCAGAATCATCTTTGCCATAAGGTTGATAAGTCATTTCTCCTGCAATTGAATGCATCATTCTTCCATTCACGGGAACGGTAATTTCTTTAACTGCATCCCACAAATTACATGAGGCAAGAGTTTTAATTCCTTTGGCGGTTACAATGAGGTTAATTGATCGACCTTGATCTTTTAAATTTTTCCGCATGTCAGGTCTTTTTTCAAAAAGAGTGACATCGTGCCCTCTTTTCTTGAGACCAATGGCCAGTAGTGAACCTACAAGCCCTGCTCCGGATATGATTATTTTTTTAGGTTGTTCACTCATGTCCAAATTCCTCAATTATTGAAACAAGTTTAAATACATCTTCATAGGAGTTGTATAATGGTATTGGTGCTATTCTTAAAATGTCAGGCTCCCTGAAATCAAGAATGATTCCCTTTTTACCGAAAACTTCAACAAGTTTCTTTGGATCATTTTTCATTTTAAGACAAAGCATACTTCCTCGAGTTTGCTTCCCCTCTTCATAAGCAGGAGTGATGATTTCACAAAAACTACTGCATCTCTTTTGAATTAAAAACTCTAGGTATGACGTTAATTGGTCACCCTTTGATCTCAACTTTGGCATGGTCGCTTCATCAAACAATGACATACTTGAACGAAGGGAAGCGAGTTGAAAAATTGGAGGATTAGATAATTGCCAAGCTTCAGCCGTTGGTATCGGATCGAAGTCTGGGCCCATTTTAAAACGAGTTTCTTTATTTGTGCCCCACCAACCTTCAAATCTTGGGATGTCTTTTTTTCCAAGATGATTTTCG
>JAGSHI010000142.1 GCA_023954635.1 Bacteriovoracaceae bacterium | reverse complement strand
TAAGTATAGGACAGATTAATAACCTTTTTAATAAAGTCCTCTGAACCTTAATTGGTATTATACCTTAGATGAAATGGGATATGTTAAGATTAAGTACTATGAAAAATTATATGGTGTTCGGAAACCTCTGGGGAATAGTTTGGGGATTTCAAGAAGTTTGTTTTCTCACTCTTGCTATGAGGGTCGTTTCCCATGGAGCCAGTGCTTTCGGTTTTGCCCTTCTGATGGCGCTAGGAAATCTAGGAACCGCCACCAGCGAAGCGGTGTTAACTGGTCTCACAAAATCGTTAGGATTCACTCAAGTCTTTAATGGAGTCGCCCTCTTTATCTTTGTACCAATTCTACTATTGTATTTAGTACAAAAAAGGCTTCATCACTTAGGTAAATTATCTAACTCAACTACTCATACTTGAATTACGTTTACCGAGAACATTTTCAACATCAGAAAGAGAAAGTCCTTTCTTCTGAAGTAATACAAGCCCGTGATACATAAGGTCGGCCATTTCATTCAACAGTTCCTCATTATCGTTATTTTTTGCAGCGATAACTGTTTCCACGGCTTCCTCACCGATCTTTTGAATGAGTCGATTTTCAGGGCCATTAATCAAACTTGATGTATAACTCGATTCAGATGATTCACTTGCCCTTTTGATAATAATGTTTTCCAAGGAATTTAAACTAAATCTTTCACGACTCGAGAAACAAGATATTTGACCAAGGTGACAGGTTTCTCCCAAAGCCTGAGCCTTAATCAATAAAGTATCGTTGTCACAATCTAGTTTCATAGACAGTACATTCAGGAAGTTCCCTGATGTCTCACCTTTTGTCCAAAGCCTCTTCTTTGTTCTAGAGAAAAATGTCACACGCTTTTCAATCAATGACTTTTCAAGGGCCTCTTGATTCATATAACCCATCATTAACACTTCAGAGGTACTTTCATCTTGAACTATAGCTGGTAGCATTCCGTTAACTTTTTTCCAATCAACTTTCTCTAGCATAGCAACCTCACGGGTATATTGTTTTTCTTTAGCAGCTCTTTTATCGAGTTGATCGAGACTATTTCTCTGTGAAAAATAGAAGCTGCAAGGGCCCCGGAAACACGACTCTCCTTGAAGATATCCACAAAATCTTGAGCGGTGCCAGCTCCACCAGAGGCCACGACAGGAATTGAGAGCTCTGAAGCTAAACGCTTTGTTTGAATAAGATCGAAACCCTTTTGGACACCATCTTGGTCCATGCAATTGAGAACGATCTCACCAGCTCCTCTCTCTTGCGCTTCTTTCGCCCATTCAAAAGTAAGACGCCCAGAACAAGAAGTCATTGAAGGGTCCCCAGTCATCTGATACACACGATAGTCATCACCACTCTTCAAGCTATCAATTCCAACCACTATTGCCTGGTATCCAAATCGATTAGCAATCTCAGTGATGAGATTTGGATTTTTCAACGCCATCGAATTTACTGAGACTTTCTCTACTCCAGCGGACAATATCTTTTCTGCATCCTCCAGTTTAGATATCCCTCCAGCTACAGAAAATGGGATTGAAATGACTTTTGAAAGTTTTTCTATCCATTTAATTTCGACAACTTTACCTCGAGGAGAAGCTGTGATGTCATAGAAAACGAGCTCATCTATCCCAGAATCAGAATAAACCTGGGCAAGTTCGACGATATCACCGAGAACCTCGTGATTTTTGAACTGAATACCTTTCACAACGTTACCATCTTTGACATCAAGACATGCGATGACTCTTTTCTTTAACATAGTGCTGCCTCTTGTGAATTGATTTCACCATAGAGCAAAGCTTTACCAATGATGACGTTTGAACAGATATTTTTAAGGGCCAGAACTTCAGAAAGAGAAGTCACTCCCCCAGAGGCGCCGATACTTAATTCTGGATAATTTTTTTTAAGGGAATAATAGAGCTCTATATTTGATCCACTCATCATTCCATCTCGAGAAATATCAGTGACAAAAACGACATTTGGTAAACAGTCTTCATAAAATTGATAAAGCTCTTTAAAACTTAAATCTGAAACCTTCAGCCACCCTTGATCGAAAACCTGGAATTCCCCATTCAAAAACTTGCCATCCCAACAAAAGGCAAACTTTTCACTTCCAAACTTCTTAATAAGCTCCTTCATTTTCTCTTTTTCTCGAATGGAAAGAGTACTTATCAGGATTCGATCAACGCCGATCGATATGAGTTTTTCTATGGTTTCGAGAGAGCGAACTCCTCCCCCATACTGAATAAGAAGATCTGTGTTCTTTTTGATGACTTCAAAAGTATGTAGGTTTTTGGGTTGACCAAATTTTGCCCCCTCGAGATCTACAAGGTGAAGCCATTTGAACCCCTCCCTTTCATAATCTCTTGCTATTTGAAGCGGAGTTCGGGAAAAGTATTCGACTTCTGCATAATCCCCTTGGGTAAGCCTTACACACTTATTACCAATTAAATCAATGGCCGGAAGAATCATGATAACCTCGAAAAGTTTAAAAGAAGCTGTAGACCAACCTTTCCGGAACGTTCAGGGTGAAATTGTACCCCATAATAGTTGTCTCTTTTGACAACTGATGAAAACCATATGTCATCAACCTGAGTCATCCCTACTGAATAATCTTTTGCTTGATCAGCATAACTATGAACAAAATAAAAATCCGACCCACACGGAATTTCACTAAACAACGGGTCATCCCCTAGTAAAGAAACAGAGTTCCATCCCATATGAGGCAGAATTTGAGTTTCAAGTTTAGTGATGGATCCTGGAATAACTCCCATTCCTGTAGTCATCCCCTCTCCACTTTCATCAAAAAGGAACTGCATCCCAAGACAAATCCCTAAGAATGGAATTTTTAAAGATTTTAAATTATTTACTAAATTCTCATCCAAAGTTTTAGATAACTGATCCCAATTTCCGATACCAGGAAAAATTATTTGTTGGCAGTTAATGAGATCATCAGAATTTAAAACCCTCTTAAATTGAATTTGATTTTTCTCTATAGCAGTGGCCACAGAATTATAATTTGAAAGTCCAGTATCAATGACGCCAATCATATGACCCCCTTAGTGGAGGATATGGATTGAACTTCCTGAAAAGCTTCACGCAGTGAGCGGCCAAGGGCCTTAAAGGCACTTTCGGCCATATGATGATTATTTTCGCCTTTGATCCTCATTGAAAGTGTCCATTTGCCGTTTTCTGCCAATGAATTGAAAAAGTGCTGAATCATCTCAGTGGGAAGCTCACCAATCATGGGCACAGAGAATTCATCTTCAAATGAAAAAGAATAGCGTCCACCAATATCCAAGAGACAAAAAGTAATGGATTCATCCATAGGAAGACCGACAGAATACCTTTGTCTCAAAGCATTTCTTTCAACTAACTCACGGAAGGCTTGACCAAGGACAATCCCGACATCTTCAACTAAGTGGTGTTGATCAACATAGAGGTCCCCTTCTGCTTTGAGTTTCAAACTCATTCCAGAGTTTTTAATAAGACTATCAAGCATGTGATCAAAATAACCTATTCCTGTTGATATTTCGTTCTGTTCCTCAACTTGAGCAAGAGTGAGCTTAATTTCTGTTTCATTGGTCTTACGAAACTTTTTTGAAACAACTTGAACGAATTGCTGCTTAATAATCTCGCTCCAAGTGAGTTCTTCATTGATTAAATAAGAGGTAACTCCAAGCTTATTGGCCATTTCAAGGTCAGAACTCCGATCTCCTACAACAAATGAGTTCTTTCGATCTAAATCCTGTAAAAATTCAAAATCAAAAAGTCCTAAATCTGGCTTGCGGCATGAACATCCTTCATCTGGTCCGTGGGGACAGATCAAGATATCTGTAAAGATAATTCCCTGGGATTCTAAAAGATTCATTAACTTGACTTGAACCAATTCAAAACTCTCTAGAGGATACCCCTCAGAGCCTAAATAATCCTGATTCGTGACCATAATCAGCTCATATCCACGAGATTGAATATCAAGGAGAGCAGGTATGACACCAGGTACAAGTTCTAATTTCGCTAGAGTATCGATTTGGAAGTCTTCAGGTTCAGTTATGATAGTTCCATCACGATCTAAGATTGCTACTTTTCTCATCGTATATGCTCCAAAGAAGTGTACAGTCGCTGCATCTCTGATTGTGTGCCAATAGAAAAACGTAAAAAATTAAGCTGTTCAAAGAGTCGAACTTCCACATTAAAAGATTTGAGAGTTTCATAAAGTCTCTTAGATTCTGCCGTATACAAATTTACAAAATTCGATTTAGAGTCTTTTACCTTTCCAAATGCCGTTAAAACTTCAATTAATTTCAGCTTCTCTATTTCCATTTGCTGAAATTCTTCATTAGCGGAAGAAATGAAATCTTCATTAAAGTTTTCAACTAACCAATCTGAAACAATAGACGGTACGGGATAAGGAGATTGGTAAGGAATTAGTTTTTCAACCAAAGCTGAATTGGCAATTCCAAATCCTACTCTAAGTCCTGCAAGGGAATAATACTTTGAAAGTGTTCGACAAATGAGCAAGTTTTGATACCGAGTTAAAAGATCGAGCCCTTGTTCTTTAGAATCTAAGTAATCTGCGTAAGCTTCATCGAGAACAACAAGTGAGTTCCCTTGAGTCGCCTTGAGGACCTCTTCAATTTGTTCCTTTGGGCAAATATCCCCTGTCGGATTGTTAGGCCGACAGATAATAATGATCTGACCAGGTCGTTGTGACTGCAGAAGAAACTCTGAATTCAAGCTTCCATCACCTTTAAGTGGTACTTCAAAGTATTCCTGGCCATATATGTCAGCTAGGATCTTATACATTCCATAAGTTGGTGCGGATGTTAAAACCCGTGTCGTTGGTGAATTAAAGACAAGAAAGATGAGTTCTAGAATCCCATCGACTCCTCGGTCAGCAATCAGGTTCATTTTTTCAACACCATATAAATTTGCAAACTGCTCTAATATTTTTTCGTTACGCTTGAGCGGATATTCTCTATAAGGATTCAAGACACGCCCTTCATTAGCATTAAGGCGAACAACATCCTTTGGCTTAAGTGCACTTTGATAACCTGAGAACTGATTTCTAAAATCTGGGAAAAATTTCATAAAAACCTCACCTGGGCAGCCAATTTGTGAGCATCAAGACCTTCAAGATCTGCCAAAACTTCAAGACTTTTTAAACTGGCCTTTAAAGAATCCGGCGACGCCTTCTGCCAAGTGATCTTTTTCATGTAATCCAAAGTGGATATTCCTGCTCGAAATCGTGCCTGTCCGTTTGTTGGGAGAACATGATTTGTTCCAGATAAATAGTCACCTAGAGTTTCAGGAGTGTAGTCACCTAAGAAAATACTTCCCGCATTTCTTATACGATCAAGGTAATCATCTGAATTTTTAAGATTCAAAATTAAGTGTTCTGGGGCGTAATCTTCAGAAATAAGGATTGCTTGATCAATATTTCTCACCAAACCAATGTTTAAATTTTCGAGAGAGGATTCAATAATGCACTCTCTTTTGAGTAATTGAGTCAATCTTTTCACTTCATTTTCAACCTCTTCCACCAATGTCAGACTATCAGTCAGTAGAATGGCAGAAGAGTCAGGACCGTGTTCTAACTGGGCTAAAAGGTCAGCCGCAACAAAGGTAGAATTAGCATACTTATCAGCGATGATAAGAACTTCACTTGGCCCAGCATCCATATCCGTATCTACACCGCTTGAGGCATTTCTGACGAAAGCCTTTGCTCGATCTACAAATTGATTACCTGGTCCAAAAATCTTTTCCACCTGAGATATCGATTCTGTACCAAACCCAAGTGCGGCAATTCCTTGAGCTCCTCCGAGGCAATAGACCTCTTGAATTCCACATAAATTAAAGGCCGCTAACAAAGCAGGATTGACAGATTCCACAGAGTTCGAAGGTGTAATCGCAACGATCTCTCTCACTCCCGCAATCTTGGCCGGAATAGCCAGCATAAGAACAGTCGAGATAAGCGGTGCTGTTCCTCCAGGAATATAAAGGCCAACTCTGTTCAACGGTTTCCAACTGGTTCCTAATTCAACTCCTTGTTGATTGATAGTCTTATTATTTTTCGGCAGCTGAAGGGCATGAAATTTTTCAATATTCTCCTTTGCCATTATCAGAGCATTTAAAGCTTCAGAAGAGATTATTTCGATGGAGTCCCCAATAGATTGCTCGTCAATTCGAAAGCTTTCTCCTTCAAATGAGTCAAATTTATAAGCGTACTCACGAACAGCAAGATCACCACTATTGAGTACATCAAGACAGATTTCTTCAACAGACGCACATACTTCAGATGAATTCACGGGACGTCTAAAAAAATCTTGATTGCTGCTATTTCTTAAATCAACTGTTTTCACTCTAGAACCTTTTCGATGGGTGTGACTAAAATAGAACTAGCTCCACTCGTTTTGAGCTTTTCAATGGTCTTCCACATATTTTTAGAATCAATGACTCCGTGAATAGCAACTTTGGTGGCATCGGTAGAAAGCTGTATGATTGATGGCGCTTCCATACCTGGAACGAGCTTAACAATTTCATCAATTTTAGAAACGGGAGCATTCATCATCAGGTAGCGAGAATTCTTGGCCTTCAAGCTCGATTCAATTCTAAGCTTCAGTGTACTGACTGAGTTTTGCACAAACTCATCAGTCAAAGACATTTTCTTAAAGAGAACAACATTGGATTCATACAAAATAGAGTATTCTATCAGACCGTGTGCCTTGAGAGTTGAACCAGTTGAAACGATATCAAAAACCCCATCACAGATATCTAAAATTGGTCCTACCTCTATAGACCCTGAAAGATTGATGATTTTAACTTCAATACATCTTTTCGAAAGTTCTCTCTCAAGTATTCTTGGGTAGCTTGTCGCAATAACTTTGCCATTAATGTCTTCAAAGCTTGTGGGCAATTTATTTTCGGGAAAGGCCAAAGAAATGCGGCATTGACCGTAAGGGAGAGAAGTAATGACCTGTATATCCTCAGTGTCATAGTATTCATCAAGGATATTTTTCCCAACGATTCCAAGATCACATTTGTTCATCAGTATGTATTTAGGAATATCCTTATTCCTGAGATAAATGAGATCTAAGGGTTCATTAATCGCAGGTGAAATCAATTTTCGGGAAGAGAGTTGAAAATTAAATCCACAATCTGAGAGAAGTTCGATTGATTTCTCAGTTAATCTACCACTTTTTTGAACAGCTATTTTTAATCTTTCTTTCATTTTTACTCCTCTCTTAATGTTTTAGCGTGCTAACACACTAAAACACAAGAAAAAAGTAAAAAATACACCACCCCCAATAATCAGAGGTTGGACTAGACCAGTAAGTTGTTGTAATTATTCAGACTTGAGCTGAGCTAAGGCGATTTGATATCCACTGCCAGAAGCACCTAAACAGCGAGCGACGCGCGTAACGGTGGCCGTGGAGACGCCTGTTTTTTCACTTATTTCACGATAAGACAGTCCCTTATCAAGAAGCTGAACGACATTCCAACGCTCTTTAAGAGCCTCATATTCCTTTGGGGAAAGGAGATCGTGGAGAAACTTTTTTAAGTTCTTTTCGTCTTCGAGGCTAAATAATGCTTTTTCAAGAGAATGTTTCATAGAAATAGTTTATCAGTAGTCTCAATTATGAACAAGAACCTATGAAATGCGTTTGATGAGTGCTTTGACCAGCTTCTCTGCAGACCCGTCACCATAAGCAAAATAGAGAGACGGTTCTATTAATTCAAGTTCCATTAAGTTGAAGTCATCTGTTTCTGTTCTGACAAAGTCTACCCTGGCATAAAGAAGTTTATCGTCTAAGTGAGCAAGAACTTCATGGGCAAAGTTCAGCATTGTCTGATCTGGGTTAACGGTTTGAATGTTACTGCTATATTCTTCTTGAGAACGGAAATCACCTTCCTTAGGTGTCTTTAGAATGGCGTGAGAAAACTCTCCATCAAAAAAGTGAAGCGAATACTCACCTTCTTTTTGTATATTTTCTAAGAAGGGTTGAACCATCATTCTTTTTTTCTGATTCACTCTAATGATTTCATCAAGACTTTCTTCCCAGTTATTCTTATTTAGAAGAAAAGTATCATGTGCAGTTGCTGAAATGAATGGCTTTATGATGATTTGCTCTGAGTTTAACCTTTCAAACAGTTTAAACAAATCCCCCTTTTCGATGATATGAACTTCTTGGGTTGGAACAGGTTTTGTCTTGGTTTCATTAAACTCAAGAAGATAATCCTTAGAATGATTCCATTTTACTGTCTCAAGAGAATTAAAGAGTTTTGTCTTTGTTGAAATATGAGTCAAGGCCTCAAGAAACTCATCTATTCTTTTTTGATAATCCCAAGTAGTACGAATAAGAACAGCTGTATATTGGCCCCAATCAACATCCTTCAAGTATAGGACAGATTAATAACCTTTTTAATAAAGTCCTCTGAATCTTAATTGGTATTATACCTTAGATGAAATGGGATATGTTAAGATTAAGTACTATGAAGGGT
>JAGSHI010000052.1 GCA_023954635.1 Bacteriovoracaceae bacterium | reverse complement strand
GAACTAGATGGCTTTGATTCTAAAGAAGGGATCATACTTCTTGGAGCGACAAACAGACCTGAAATTCTAGATCAGGCCCTTCTTCGAGCAGGTAGATTTGACCGACAAGTTCTTGTTGATCGACCTGATAAAACGGGCCGATTACAAATTTTAAAAGTTCACGCTAAGAAAATTGTCTTAAACAACGAAGCCGACCTTGAAAAAATTGCTTCGATTACTGCCGGCTTTACTGGGGCAGACCTAGCAAATTTAGTCAATGAGGCCGCTCTTGTCGCGACGAGAAGACAAGCCACTTCAGTAGAAGAAGATGATTTTAATGTCGCAGTAGAAAGAATTATTGCAGGACTTGAAAGAAAAAACCGTTTACTAAACGAGTTTGAACGAAAAGTTGTCGCACACCACGAAATGGGACATGCCCTAGTCGCAGCATCACTAAAAGGATGTGATCCTGTTCATAAAGTATCAATTATTCCTCGTGGAATAGGTGCTCTAGGTTACACAATCCAAAGACCAACAGAAGATCGTTTTTTAATGAAGAAAGAAGAGCTTGAAAATAAAATGGCGGTTCTCATGGGTGGACGAGCGGCAGAAAAAATTATTTTTGGCCACCTTTCAACTGGAGCATCAGATGACTTAAATCGTGCGACAGACATCGCAAGATCAATGGTCATGAAGTATGGAATGAATGAAGAATTGGGCCCAGTTACTTACGATAAAGAATCACACACATTTTTAGAAGGCCCATCCTATGGCCCAAAAACCTACAGTGAAGAGACGGCTAGAGAAATTGATGTTGCAGTTAAAAATATTACTTCTAAGTCTTTTCAGTACGCTTTTGATTTACTCACAAAAAATGAGTCACTATTAAAAGAGTCCGCAGAACAATTGTTAAGCCAAGAGACATTAATTGAAAAAGATCTCAAACCTATTTTTGAGAAGCTTTCTTCTTAAGCTCTGATCTGATTTCCATCCATATATCAAAGTACCTCCAAGCAGGAGGTGCTTCAGGTTTTACTCTATGATCAGGTCTTAAATTCAAATCCCCTGTTGCTAAAAGAATATCTTTCACTTTTGGATTTTGCTCAACCTTGGCCCACATCAGTTTTTTAATGAGATTGTAATGATCTCCTTTCTCTGAAGTTCTATATGTCATTTTCTTGCCTTTCCAAGTGACATAGTTGATCCCCAGACTTTTCATATTCTTCGAGCCAATTCCACCAGCTTTTTTAGCTTTAAAGGCAACCATCTGAGCGACTTCAGTTCTTTTAAACTTCCAACTTAATCCTTTCTTAAATCGATCATCTTTAACAGTTTCTGGAAATTTCATTGATTGCCATACTCCTTCAACACTTTCATATTTTTTACCTTCAAATGTGAATGGAGTATGAGAAAAATTTGAGAGAATCCCTAGTTCATTGCGTTTAGAAAGAATAACTTCATTCTTTTTTTTATCAGCATCTTGAGGAAGAATCTCCCACCACTTTGCCGATTTTTTATCAACTGACTTCCACCAGTTTTCAGGATAGTTTTTTTGAGCAGTAGAACACCCTACAAAAATAGATAAACTAAAGAAGTAAATTGTGAGATTTTTCATCTAAACTCCAAGATTTTGAACTTCAAATACTATGACATTCAAAAAAGCTATCTGAAAAGCTTTCCTCTTGCTAAGTCACTGTCGCCCCCTATAATGTGATTAAGAAATCAAGGAGAATTGACAAATGGCATCAAAATGTAAGTTCTGTGGATCAGAGATTTTCTGGATGAAAGAGGGACGAAAAAATGTTCCCCATGAAATTGATGGTGGAAAACATAGCTGTGAAGAAATGCAAAAATCGAGAGATAGCTTTAAGAAAATGGACCGAGGTAGTCTAAGTCCTGAAGAAATAGCAAAGTATGAATCTCAAATGAATGACGCAGCAAACAAAAGTAAAAAGTAACCACTTTTTACCTCCTTTAGGATCTGTCACCAAGAGGTGACCTCCCGTGTTGATTATGGTAAAAATCCTCAAATCTTATTTGGAGGAATATTGTGATCCACTCATTTCAACAAGAAATTGAAGGTTTAAAAGACTGGCAAATTCTTAAAAAAGAGATTCTGTCTGAAACTTTTCCAGGTTATCAGAAGTTTTTAAAAGAACTGAACTATTATTCACTAGTTTCTGTTCTTGTAGACTCAGATGGCACTCCAAAAAAATTAAAAGAAAATTCCGCTGACACTGAATCCTATATGGTTTTCACAGATGCTCTCTTAATAAATAGAATCTCAAGACCGCATAACTCCAATGAAATCTTAAACTCACAATTTGAATCTCTCTCTAATCCTGACTTAAAACTAACTACTTTTATGTTAGGAGATTTAATCAAAGTCTTAAGATCAAAATCTAAGGCCCAAAGTATAAAAGTAAATCCAATTCTTTTTGAAGCAGATCAATTTGATGGGAATATCTATCTTTGCGAAGAAGTTCTTTTCGCTCCCCTATTTGACCAAGTCACTAAAAAATATATGATGACCTCTCCTGATCAGGCCTTGGCCTTATTGGCAATTAATCCTAATGATCAAGAAAGATTTGGCATTGAAATAATTTTTCATGCCATTACAAATAGCGACCTTCCAGATGATAAAGAGACAAGAGAAGAAATTCTTAAGACAAAGATAGACGAACTCGGTTTTTACGCTCCAAGAATTCCGATTAAAAGAGGAAGTGCGAGCATTTACTGTGTTCTGCTAAATTTAGAAAATGCGATGGAAGAAACGGCCTTCATTAGAAGTTATAAAACTTTTGATCGCCATACAGATATTATCTTTGTCACTTCTGATCTAGAGATTAGAACAGGTAACCTCGACAGAATTCCTTATCATGGAGAAAAAATTGATACGATTTTCACTCCTATTATTCAATGGCAACAAAACCAAGTACGATAAAAGCTTAAAGGCCCCTCTCAGAGGGGCTTATAACTATCTAGAATCACTCTCATCTCAACTTTTTTTCCTCTCAAATCACTAAAAAAAGTCTGGTATAATTATAGTGTAAGCAGCTTTACCTGTTTGACCTTGAGTTAAAAGAGGAGGTAACCCGTGAAGCTAGGCTTGATTACCTTTTTCTTAATTTTTTCGTCAGGAGTTTACTCCAAGGACCTCTTTAACTTTCCAAACAGCGATCCTGATGTCGAGAAATGTATCCAAACCATTGTTCTCAACCCTATGGTTCAGAGAAAATACCCTGAATTGTTAACAGATCAAAAAAATGATGTGGGATACAAGTTTCTCACTCAAACAGATGATTTTTGTTCTTGTAAAACCAAACGTCTAAAAAGTGAAATAAGGCTTAAGAAGACGAACAATATCGCGTGGAGCTTTAGAGACCGATCTATCAGCCTTGGTGTCATGGATCAATGTGCTATCAAACATTTCTCAAGATATAACCTGAACCTCATTTACGACATAATGGTTTCAACAAAAATGAGACGAAGTTTAGAGGGAAAGCTCAACGGTAGAATGGTTGCAGGTGTTAGACATTTTGCTTCCACGAAATCAATTCAGACGAGAAATCTTTGCTTACAAGCAAAAATATTGCGGAAGTGTACAAAAATTAGAAGCCTCAGAAGTACTTATAATTGCATCAAAGAAGTCACCTCTTCAGGCAACCAGATGAGCTCCATCGAAAGAAATTGCCCTAGTTTTTCTACTCAACAGTTAGACGACGAAGATTTAACTAATAGCGGCGACATGATTTAAGTAACATTTTATGGTAAACATTCACTTAATATAAGTGGAGGTTGTAATGGAAACAGCTTATTTTGCTGCCGGATGTTTCTGGGGCGTTCAACAAATTTTTGATCAAATTGAAGGTGTAAAAGAGACTACTGTTGGTTATATGGGTGGTCATTCTGAAAACCCTACTTACAGAGAGATATGTTCTAAATCAACAGGTCATGCAGAAGTCGTTGAAGTAAAGTTTGACCCTAGTGTCGTCAAATATGAAAAGTTAGTGGATACATTTTTTAAAATTCACAATCCAACGACAAAGAATCGCCAAGGCCCTGATATTGGAAGCCAGTATCGTTCTGCCATTTTTTTAACTTCTGCTGATCAAGAGGTCTTGGCCAAAAACACCATTGAACTTTTAGAAAGAAAAGAGCAATTCAAAGACCCTATTGTTACAGAATTAAATGGACCATGTACTTTCTACGCTGCCGAAGAATATCATCAGAAGTATTTTGATAAAAATGGCGGTGGAGCATGTCACATTCTTCCAAAAGACTAGATCTCAATCTCAGCTAAAACAGGTAAGTGATCTGACATAAATCTAAAATGTGGGGATTTTAAAACTTCGCAGTTAATCAGGCTTGCCCCTCGATAATAAACTCTATCGAGAGGAAGTATTGGAAAAAAACTTGGGAATGTTTTTGCGTGAGTTCCATTGGCTGAAAGAAAGGCTTCATCTAAACCTATTTGATCTTCTAATAAACGGCTTACTCTCCCACCCCAGTCATTAAAGTCCCCACAAAGAATAAGCGACTCTCCCTGAAGATGAGAAAGAGCTCTTTCAATTATTTTTTCTACTTGAATAATTCTATGCCGGTGGAGAAGATTTAAATGAACATTAAAGAGATCTACTTTCTTACCTTCTACATTGATAACAGCATGTAAAAGACCTCTAAACTCAAACTTATTAACAGTTAAATCTAAATTTTCAAAACTTTCAATTTTAAATTTTGATAAGATAGCATTTCCATGATGACGATCTGTCCATACAGCATTCTTACCATAAGCTTGAAAATCCCAAACTTCATCTGCCAGGAATTCATATTGTCCTGAGCTTGGCCAATTTTCATGATTTTTAGCATGGGTCAAATTCTCACCAACAACTTCTTGTAAGAATAAAATATCTGCCTCTGTTTCTCTTAAGAGTTCCCTAATATTTTCAATGATTAACTTTGCTCCAGAAAAGTTAAATCCTTTGTGAATGTTCCAGCTGAGTATTTTTATTTTCATAATATTGGTGAAAAAAGATCTGCCACTTTTGCTAAGAATTTATGTAAAAATGATGCACTTTCTAACTCGCAGTTTTCAATCATTCTAGAATGATTAAAATCATCCTCTAGCATTACTTCTATTTCATTATTAAATTCGCGATCAATTATAATTGTCATAATCTCAAAATTTAACCGAAAAGATCTATTATCTAAATTAGCTGTTCCAACACTAGAGAAATCATCATCAACAAGAACAACTTTTTGGTGCATAAATCCTTTTTCATATCTATAAATTTTTATTCCATTCTCAATGCATCGAGAGATATAACCTAGGCTTGCAAAATGAACTAACTGCCTATCAGACTTACTTGGAATAAGTATCCTGACATCAACTCCTCTAAGAGAAGCGAGAATCAAAGACTGAAGTATTGTGGAGTCTGGAATAAAATAAGGAGATGCAATCCATATTCTATCCTTTGCATGTGTGATGGAATGAAGAAAAAAGAGTCCACAAGTCTCTTTATCATCAACTGGCCCTGTTGGGAGATTCAAAATTCTTTTAGATCCTGAACCCGGCTCAACATCCCAAACGAGCTTGGGTAATGATTTACAACTCCAAAACCAATCTTCTAAAAAAGGTAACTGAAGACCTAGCACCGCTGGTCCTGCGATTTTTAAATGTGTGTCTCTCCAATAGCCAAAGAACTCATCTTTTCCAATATATTCTTTCCCAATATTATGACCACCAACAAAACCTATTTCTCCATCAATCACACAAATTTTTCTATGGTTTCTAAAGTTAACCTGCCAGCGGCTAGACCTACCAGTAGTAGAAACAAATGGAACCATTTTTACACCAGATTTTCTAAGGTCTCTTATATATTCATTTCCAAGAGAGTGAGATCCAACTTCATCGTAGAGAAAATATATGTCGACACCTTCTTTGGACTTCTCTCTTAGTAAATCGGAAAGAGAGTTCCCTAAGTAATCATCACGAACGATATAGAATTGAATGAGGACATATTTTTTAGCATCTCGAATAGACTCAAACATACTTTTAAAAGTCTCTTGCCCATCGATGAGAAGATTAGTTGAGTTCGTTCCGGTAAAACTTAAAGAAGTAAGCTCTTCAAAAACTTCATAATCTCCTAAATTTTGTTCTTGTACAGGATAATGTTCTTTAAGTTCAGCTGCGACTTCTTTACCAAGATAGTTAATTTCAAGGATCCCCTCTCTTCTGGCCTCCACATAACCATGAAATTTTTTTCGGCCGACCAAGAAAAAAAGCGGGACGGAGATAATAGGAAATGTGATCAAAGAGATGGCCCACGCAATAGCACCTTGACTGGTTCTCACAATCATTATTGCTCTGACAGCTAGGATTAAGCCGATTACATTTAGGGCCAAATAAAAATAGGCCATACCTGACAGGCTTAATGCTTCTGAAAGTCCCAAATCCCAGTCAAAATTCAAGATAACTCCTTTTTATTATTATAGTGTTTCTCTGATGACATGGACAAATAATCCAATGTCCCTTACTATTTTTATTAATGGTTTCAGTCAGGAAGATACTGATTTTTCTTATGCTTTTTTGGGTTTTGCCCCAAACTCCTTCCCTATCCCAAGTTATACTCATTGACCCCGGACATGGCGGAGAAGACTGCGGTGCTAAAACGGTCTACAAAAAAAAGAAGCATAAACCTAAGAACATTTGTGAAAAAGATCTCGCCCTAAGAATATCTAAAAAGATTCAATCTAAACTTAAGAGAAAGTATCAAGTATACCTTACTCGTACACATGATAGAACTCTATCACTTGAAGAAAGAGCAGGACTTGCTGACAAAATTAAGGCCGATATTTTTGTTTCCGTTCACTTGAATTCTGTCTCCTCAAAGCGTGGACATGGTTATGAGACATATTATCTAGATAACCACAAAGATGAGGCCGTCAAAAAAATTGAATCGATAGAAAATAGAAGTGCTAAAGGTGAAGAGCTCATTATTAATCAAATCTTGGCTGACCTCGTGATTCAAAGAACGGCACCTAGCTCAAAAAGATTGGCCTCATTAATACACAAAAATATTACCAAAAGAGTAAAGTCTAAATTTAAACTCACAGACAGAGGGACAAAACCAGCGCTGTTTTATGTTCTTGCCTTGAGTAAGAGACCATCTGTTCTTCTTGAAGCAGGTTTTATTTCTCATAGTAAAGAGATTGAAAAAGTACTCTCTGATAGTTTCCAAAATCGATACGCCGACGGTGTAGCAAGAGGAATCAGGGAATATTTCAAAAAGAAAAAAAAGTTTTCTCTTTTTTAATTTAGTTTCCGATACTTACAAACCCTTGACACATTTTAAAAAGATCTCATCTTGTGGTTAGAGAGGGATACACTGTTGTATTCCCATGTAATTAAAATGGAGGTCTTTATGAGAAGAGAATTAGCAAAATGGAACGAAGCTTTTCCTTTCAGAATATTCGATGACCTTGATATGGATATCGAAAAAGTGCGACGAAATGAAAGAGCTTTAATGAATGAGTTTAAAGCATCTGTTGATATTGAAGAAGACGAAGGTCACTGGATGATGAGTTTTGATCTTCCAGGAATTCCAAAAGAAGATGTAAATATTGAAGTAAAAGATAATGTGCTTCGTGTATGGGGCGAAAGAAAAAATGAAGTCAAAAACGACTCTTATATAGAACGCTCCTTTGGACGATTTGAAAGAGCTTTTTCTCTTCCTAAAAATGCACAGTCAGATAAAGTCGATGCTCACTTTGAAAATGGAGTACTTCGTGTGGTGGTCCCTAAAGTTGAAGTAAAAGAGGCCCAGAAGATAGATATCAAAGAAAGTAATGAAGGCTTTTGGAATAAGATGCTTGGCTCTTCCAAGAGGGAAGAAGTTGCGGAGTAATAAGAAGACTTTCCCTGGTCGTTAAGTTCTGAAGTTCCTGTTGTAAGAGGGTGGCATGATGCCCACCCTCTTTGCAAAAAACCATACTGTGTTACCCAAAAGGCGAAGAAGCTTCAAAATTTTTATTTAAAGTCACTAGAGGTCAGTAAGAAGTTTGGAGTTTACACAAAGGACTCAGAAGAAAAAAT
Organism: Bacteriovoracaceae bacterium; assembly: GCA_023954635.1. Lineage (GTDB taxonomy): Bacteria > Bdellovibrionota > Bacteriovoracia > Bacteriovoracales > Bacteriovoracaceae > M0603. Next base: position 14,126 of record JAGSHI010000052.1, on the reverse strand, counting down.
AATTAAGTATCTCAAAAAAGATGTTTGATTAGATTCCTTGCTTCAATAAGGAAAATCCATTAATCCAATTTCCACCAACTTTAACTCCCCAATGAAGATGTGGTGCGGATGAACGTCCGGTATTCCCAGAGAGCCCTACAATTGCACCCTTAGGAATTATTTCTCCAACCTCTGCCTTTAGTTTTGAGAGGTGGCAATACATTGTGAAAATCCCAAGCCCATGATCAACAATTATGGTGTTACCATTAAAGAATAGGTGTCCAGAGAAAACAACTTTCCCTCTATTACTACTAGGAATTTTTGTCGGCCTTCTCGCTCTAAAGTCTATTCCAGAGTGCCAACTGTCTTTCTTATCATTAAAGACTCTTCTCTTTCCATAGCTGGAAGTAATTTTTGAGTTTAACGGTTTTCTAAAGGGCTTAGAGAAAAGGGCCCTATCCAAAATGGCATTACTATAAACTTCATTAAGTGCTTTCTTATCTTTTAACCATTGATCGATATCTTTTTGAGCAAGATCGACATGCTTCTTAGGAACCTTTAAAAACTCTTGCCTATACTTATATGGTTTTATTTTGACATCAACAATTGGAGTCCAACCAAATTCATTTGTAGAGAGTAAACATTTGAAAGTATCTGTTTTGTACTTATAAGGAGCTGAAATAAAAAACCTAAGTCCTGTTTCAGACTTATCAAATCCAGTTTCTTTTCCTCGACATTTAAGTTGAATCTCTTTGTAATTCTCCCCAAGTTTAAATTCAATCTTTTTTACAAACCCGTTATAAATATTGGTCTTGATTGAAACAATATCTGCTTTTGGTGGAAGTTCTACTTCTACCTTTTTACCTTCTTTTGACTTATTAGAAGCGCAGGATATGAGAAAGAAACAAATTAAAATGGATAGAGTCTTATTGATACTAATCATGTTTTCATTATCCCTAATGGGCAGGGAACATGCAAAAAAAAGGGTCTGAATAATCAGACCCTCTTATATATTCTCTAAGGAAAATTTATTTTATAAGTTGTTTTCTTCCCATTGAAGACATGAAGTAATTGCCTTCTTAAGAGCATCATGACTAGCAATTAGAGTAGAAGCATTAGCGCCACCTCTTGAATAACATCCACCGTGTGTATGGATTGCGATGATCTTACCAGTTGGCTCGTGGATGATAGAAGAACCAGAGTTCCCACCCATAGTGTCTGCACGGTGATTCATAACTGATGAACCTCTATTTAAAGAGTCAATTGGACCAGCGTGAGTTTGTTGAGCAAAGTTTCTGTCATTATCGCTATAATCAGCACCGTAACCAGTGATTCTGACCATGTCACCTTTGGCAGGCATGTTAAAAGAAACATTGTAATGTCCTTGAGCAATACCTGGGTACTTTCCAGTAAGTGTATTTGGCTTGATTCTTACAACAGCGTAATCGTCTCCCATTCCACCGTTCTTATAAACGAGTGTTGATTTGTCGATTTCGTAAATATCTTCTTGTTTCGGATGTTGAATACGTCCATTTTGCGAAAGAGGTGTATTAAATTCAGCAAAACCAAATGTTGTATGACAGTGACCTGCAGAAACAGCACATGTCTTTCCAATCATTGTGATAGTACAACCAGCAGGCTCAGTCATTGAACCAAGAGCTCTTGCTACTTTAGGGTTATATGATGGTGTTCTGTCATCAGACTCTCCACAGATCGTTTTTTGATCAGCAGCGTAAACTGATGTCGTAAGAGCTATTCCAGCTATAATTGATAGTGACTTCCGTATCATAAATTTTCCTCCGTTTGATTTCGCCTAGTCATATTAGGTAAACCTAAGTGAAAACGTACACTAACAAGTTCTTACAGTTTATCCACGGCCGACTTGAAAATTATTTCACATTTTATCCACAGCACCACGCGTCATTCAATAATATTCAATATGTTATATCATTATGAATACTAGGAGCGTCATTGTCAGAGTTAAACAACTACATGATTCATAGCACTAATCCCCTGGCCATTGACTGGGGATGGCTGGTTTTACCCTGGTATTGGCTTATATATTTCCTAGGATTCATCTGGATTCTCTTTTCTATTCATTATTTACGCAAAAAAGAGCAGATACAGATTGAAGGCAAAGATCTCGGTCATTACTTACAATGGGGTTGGATTTCCATGTATCTTGGAAGTCGCCTGATCTACATCCTCTTTTATAATCTCGACTTCTTTATAAATAACCCAAGTTACATTCCAAAGATTTGGTTGGGTGGCATGAGTTTTCACGGTGCCCTTCTTGGGGTGGTTCTATCAATATTGATTGTTTCTAAGCGGAAAGGTCACAGTTTCTTTCTTTTTGCTGACCTTTTGGCAGTTGTAACTCCTTTTGTTCTCATCTTTGGCCGCATCGCTAACTTTATAAATGGAGAACTTGTTGGACGAGTGACTACGGTACCTTGGGCCGTCATTTTTCCGCGTTTTGGTCAATCACCGCGGCATCCCTCTCAAATTTATGAAGCGTTAACAGAAGGCCTTCTCACATTTATTATTTTATGGGTCCTCAAAAGTAAGATGAAAACGAACCCAGGACTTTTAAGCTCTTTATTCTTAATTCTCTATGGTGGGTTTCGGTTTCTTATGGAGTATTTCAGGATGCCTGACCCACAATTAGGCTTCATTCTACCTGGCCTCTCTATGGGTCAAATCCTTTGTTTAGTCATGATCATTTCAGGCTCGGCCTTACTCTACTTCTCCCGAAAGAGACTTTAAGTTACTGATTTTAAGGACTATTGGACAAAATCACTCAAGCAATATCTCAATGGGTCCGAAAAGTAATGCATGAGTTATATCGACAAAGTACATCCTCTTTCACATAAGCAAAACTTGCAAGTTAACGAGGATCTCAAAGACAAAAAATTAGTTGAAGATCATCAAAAGCTGATGAGAGAAATGGCGATTTCAACTGAGAAAATTAAAGTTGAAACCCGCTACATCAGAGAGACAAGTCAACGACTTCCAGCGACCCCTGAGTTTGTAAAACGTCTCAATATTCTCTACTGACCTTTTCTAGACTTCTTTTTATTTTTGATAGATTTAGACTTCTTCAAAAGCTTGACGGCTTTAGCTGCAGGAAGAGGAATATCTCCTCTTTGCAAATGGTACACATGACCTTTGGACATGAGCATTACGTGTTGTGCGGTGTAAGCTACTTTCATTCAAATTCTCCTCCCCTGAACATGGTGGTCAAACGACCTGACGTCAAGGGAGGGTGCGATTTATTTTCCAGTAAATTCAGGTTTTCTTTTTTCAAGAAATGCAGAAAGACCCTCTTTAGTGTCAGCAGTTGAAAAGACGGATTTAAAACCGCTTTTTTCAATCTCTAACCCACTCTCGATTCCACAGCATTCACCCTGGTTGATGACTTCCTTACATTTCGCGATGATCAAAGGAGACTTTGACGCTACTATTCCTAACGTTTCTCTCGCAGCTGAAAGCATTTCATCTTTTGATTCAAAAACTCTTGAAACGAGTCCAATTTTTTCTGCTTCATCTATTTTTACATTTCGTCCTGTGTAGATAAGCTCACGAGATCTAGCAATTCCCACAAACCTTCTAAGCCTCTGAGTTCCACCAAAGCCAGGGATCAAGGCGAGGTTAACTTCAGGTTGTCCAAACAAAGCATTTTTAGTGGCGTATATAAAGTCACAACTCATGGCCATTTCACATCCCCCACCTAGTGCAAAGCCATTAACACAGGCAATGACTGGCACGGGAACTGTTTCAAATAGTCTAGAGACACCTTGTCCAAGACTTCCAAATCCTTCTGCTTGATCAGGTGTCATCTCACTCATGGCCTTTATGTCAGCCCCAGCAATAAACGCTTTATCACCTTCTCCAGTGATTAGGATTCCCTTTGTTTCAAATCCATCACTTTTAACTTCTTCTAAGACAACTTTTAATTCTTTTAGAACTGTTTCATTCAATGCATTTAACTTATCTGGACGATTGATTGTAATTTCTAAAAGTCCATTATTTCTTTCTGTTTTAATTGTTTCGTAAGACATTTATTTTTCCTCTTTATTATCAAAATGTTTTAAAAACTCGGTATATCCTTCTTCTTCCATTTTTTCTTTAGGGATAAAACGAAGGGCTGCAGAGTTCAAACAATATCTAAGCCCTGTTGGTTTTGGACCATCAGTAAAAACATGACCTAGATGTGAATCACCATGCTTGCTTCTGACCTCAACTCTTTTAGAGAAAAGCTTTCGGTCTTCCTTTTCAACGATATTTTCTTTTACTAATGGTTGATAAAAAGAAGGCCAGCCTGTTCCAGACTTGTATTTGTGAAGACTAGAAAAAAGAGGTTCTCCTGAGACGACATCAACATAGATACCTTCTTTTTTATTATCCCAATACTCGTTACTAAAAGCTCTTTCAGTTCCATCTTTTTGGGTAACCTTGTACTGAAGGTCAGTTAGTTTATTTTTAATGACATCATCTGTTGGTTTTGAATACTTCATTTTTTTATCTCCAGCTAAAGCAAAGCTTGAATAAATAATAACTAAAAATAAAGCACTACTTTTCAATAATCGCTGTGACACCCATACCTCCTGCCGTACAGACAGAGATTAATCCTGTCCCTGATCCGGCCTGATCTAATATTTTTGCTAACCCAGCTGTTATTCTTGCTCCAGTTGCAGCAAACGGATGTCCGATAGCAACCGATCCACCCTTAACATTCATTTTTGTTCTATCGATGCTTCCAAGAGCACCTTGTAAGCCTAACTTTGTTTTACAGAACTCTTCACTTTCCCATGCTTTTAATGTGCAAAGAACTTGAGCAGCAAAGGCCTCATGTATTTCATAAAAGTCAAAGTCTTGAAGTTTCATTTCATTTCTTTCAAGAAGTTTTGGGACAGCAAACGCTGGCGCCATTAAAAGCCCTTCTCCAGCAAGAAAATCAACAGCTGCAACTTCAGCATCTTTGAAGTAAGCAAGAATAGGAAGACCATTTGCTTTAGCATACTCCTCACTTGCAATAAGAACAGCCGCTGAACCATCTGTTAAAGATGTTGAGTTACCTGCAGTTAAAGTCCCACTTTCAGAACGATCAAAGGCTGGCCTTAGCTTGGCCAACTTCTCAACAGTAGTATCAGGTCTTAATATCCCGTCTTTTTCTTGTCCATTAAACGTTGTTACTAAGTCTTTATAAAAACCTTCTTCGTATGCAAGAGCGGCTTTATTGTGTGACTCATAAGTGAGTGTATCTTGCTCTTCTCTTGTTACACCCCATTCCTTTGCCATCATTTCGCAATGTTGCCCCATCGTTTTCTTAGTTCTTGGCTCTCCGGCCGTTGGGATTTTTGGAACAAAGTCCTTTGGTCGAATTTGAGGAACAATGGCCAATTTATCGATAAGTGTTCTCGCTTGAGAAAGACCCATAAGTTTTTTAGACAAGCCCTTTGAAAGTTCTAAAGGAGCATCACTATTCGTGTCAGTTCCTGCTGCAATGGCAACATCAATTTGCCCAAGAGCAATTTTATTCGCAAGTTGAATGACTGCAGAAAGTGAAGTTCCGCAGGCCCTCTGTAAATCATAAGCAGGAGTTTCTGGAGCAAGTCCTGATCCTAGAACACATTCTCTGGCCATGTTCCAATCATCAGCATGTTTCATGACTGCACCAAGTGCAACCTCTCCAACTTTTTTACCTTCAAGATTGAATTTTTTGACAAGATCTTTCAGAACAAAAGTCATCATATCTTTGTTTGATACATCATTATATTTTGTAAATGATTTTACGAATGGTATTCGAGATCCACCACAAATTACGACTCTTCTGACTTCCATTTTTCCTCCTGATTAAATTCAAAAGGATTGTGTCATGCTCAGGGAAGCAAGTCCTTACGCTCCATGACATCAAGGAGGGCATTTGGGAATGGGAATTTTTCCCAAGAGAGACCAAGTTCTTTAACTAATTTAGCATTTTCTGTTTGCTCCAATGCAGAGAACATTAAATCCCTTTCATTTAAGAGCTCAATATTACTTATACAGTCCTCTCCATCAACAATATTTGCTTTTTTAGGATTGAAACCAAGACACCCGTAAGGTTTTACCTCAGGAGCTATTGAGCATCCAAGAGATTGGTCTTTAAAGAATGGACAAGTATACGTTCTTCTAAAACTTGAATTCCGTCCCGTAGAGATCTCTACGTCCAAACGAAAGTCAGCAATACATTTTTTCAGTTTATCTATAAGGTCTTGATCGATTCGCCCTTGCTCCTTTAACCAATTGACAACCTCTACAGTCTCGAGGGGTGTCGTTTGCATTGAGTTTGCCATAAAGGTACAACATTTTCCTGAGCAGTTAGAACAAGAAACACCTTTTGATTCAAGAGACTTCATTTCATGAATTAAGTTTTCTCTTCTGTTTTCCATTTTAAATTTTTGTTCGGTTGAATTTTAAAAGAAGAATTGATTTATCCTTCTCCTCTACTGAAAAACTGGATTCCTCAGCTCCTTGTGGAACAGGAAATGCTTTTGAAAATGATGAAATTGAAACTCTTCTGCTCTTAGAGTTTTGACTCTCATCAATTTGCTCTACTTTCGTTTCACCAGAAATTCTAACGAGTCCATTTTCAACGACAATATTTAGTGAATCCTTATCAACACCTTCAAGATGGAGTTCATAATTAATTGACTTTTTTTCGTCTTTTCTTACGACCTTGGGTCCTCCGCCTAGAGCTGAACCAAAATTATCAAAGTCTTTATCCGTAACAAGAGAGTTCATCATCTGATTCATCATTTGCCCTTGTGCTTGCATCATTTTTCTCATTCTTGAAAATGAGTCTGCCATTTCTTCATCTAGAGTTTTGGCTTTCCCAGGTTGAGCATGAGCATTTAATAAAAAAAGAAAAGAAAGAATAAGAGTTAGTGTTTTCATAATAAGTCTCAATCAGTTTTTAAATGTTTTTATTAAGTATCCAATAAAAGTAAAAATACCACTTAAGATTAAACAAGTTGTCAGAGGAAAGTAAAAATTTCCGTTTTTACCTTCAATTCTTATATCTCCAGGAAGTTTTCCAAGCGGTATACTTCCTTTCGTTAACACGAGTACTGATCGAATCACTATAAGGATAAACCCTACGATAATTAATAATTTCTCAATATCAGAACTCATACTCTCAATTACCACAAACTACCTGCTTATGGAGTAAACCTCTATATTTTCAACGCGTTAGAGCTATGTAAGTTTTACAACTCACGAGATTTCTGTGCCCAACTCATCTATAATTAATGCGCTGCAACATAAAATATAAAAGCTGAGGTTATCTTTGCGAAAGCTGTTAAGTTGTTTACTCATTCAATCCCTTCTTCTGTTTCAGGTTCAAGTGGCCTTTGCGGAAACCAATGACGATTTTATTATCGAAAAAATAACTTATCTTACAGATAAGGGTGACCAAGTAGATCTCAAAAAAATTCAAGGTGAAATTAAAACGAAAGCTGGTGAAGTTCTTAATAGTGAATATTTAACTGATGATATTCAACTCTTTATGAAGAAGCTTCCTCAATATGAGCATGTTGCTGCAACTATTGAACCTGGCTCAAGTGAAGGAAAAGTTTATCTCAATTATACATTCCAAAAGAAACGAGTTGTTCGAATTGTTCGGATTATGGTCGAAGAAGGTGGATCAGAGTTAGATGGTCTTCTCGATGGCCTGGCCACAAAGAAAGGCAGAGTTTTTAGAACAGATACTTTAGAAAGAGACAAAGAATATTTAAGAAAGACATATGTGAGGGCCGGATATCCAAAAGTTAGAATTTCTCATAAACTAAAAGAGGCCAGAAGAGAGAAAGATTTAGAAGTTCAATTCCATGTAATTCCAGGTTCAAGAAAAGTTCGAGTTAAGAAAGTTAATATTTATGGAAACTTTTCAATTGGAACTGATGTTTTAAAAGATGTAATGGAAACTAGAACAAGATCTTGGTTTTTAGCCTCTCACCCTAATTATAATGATTTCTCTCTAGAAGAAGACTTAGAAGCTGTTCTTAGACATTATAAAGACAATGGTTTTCTAGATGTAAGACTTCGCCACGAACTTGACCTTCAAGACAATAAATATGCGTGGATTAGCATTTTTGTTGATGAAGGTAGAAGATACAGAGTTCATAAAGTTGATATCAATGGACCAAAGGCATTTGATAAGAAAACCGTATTAGAACTTTCAGGTCTCCATAGAACAAAATATTTTAGTGAAAGAGATTTAAGACAAGGTCTTCAAAAAATAAGAAAACACTATGGCCGTCATGGATACGCTTTAGTTCAAACTCTCTCAAGTTACGACCCTGTTAATGGAGTTCTTGGCGTTTATGTTCAAGAAGGCGAAAAGCAATATATCAATGACATTAAGGTTGAAGGTCAAGACAAGATGAAGCCAGAAAGAATTTTACTCGATGTAAAGTTTGAAAAAGGTGATCTCGTCAATATTGAAAAAATTCAAAAGACCCTAGGTAAAATGAAAGCTACAGGATATTACGCTGATGTAAAAATCGATTACATTCCTAAAGAAGGTGAAAATAAAGGAACGCTTCTCATTCAAGTAAAAGAGGCCGGAACACAATTTATCTCCTTTGGATTTGGAGCTTCAACATCAGGTCCATCAGGACAATTTGGCTATGGAAACAATAACCTGTTTGGATCAGGGCTTGGCCTTTCAATTCAAGCGATGAAGTCAGAGGAAGTAACGAGACTTGGACTTATTTTTTCTGATCCTCACCTATTTGGTTCAGACTTTGAACTCGAAGCAAGAGCTGATTACGTAGATAGAGCTGGAGCTCAATATGATGAACAAAGAATTAGAACTAGAATTATGATCGAAAAAGCTATCAATGAACAATTAAAATTGGGATTTGGTGCACGATTTGAGTTTGTCACACTTGACGATATGGCTGAGGGTTATCAACAACAAAATGTAGATGTTCGAAAAGAAACTAGAATCATTGGAATGATTTCAACTCTAGTTTACAAAAATGAAACTCGAGACTCTGCTGGTGATATTAAAAAAGGGCACAGAATTAAATTAGCTCTTCTTCCATCTTATTCAGACGAAGGTGCATACATTAAGGCCTTCACTGAAATTGTCGGAGCTGTTTCCCTTGGAGAAAATAGTTCAGGAGCAAGTCATACATTAAGCGGAAGAATTACTCTTGGATATGCTTCAGACAAAGCACCAGTCTTTGAAAAATTCTACGCTGGTGGGATTGGTACAATCAGAGGTTTTGAGTCACGAAGTATCACTCCTAATGGAAATGGTGTTGGAGCGAATGCATTAGTTAGTATGAATGCAAGTTACTCATTCCCACTAATTAAAAATAGAATAAAAGGTGTCATCTTTATTGAAGCGGCTAGCGTTGGAACTAATTTTTCTAGTATGGATGGGCTTCGAGCAGTTGGTGGACTTGGAATTAGGGCCAACCTTAGAGACACATTTCTTGGTACCAGTATAGAAGCTGGATATGCACACCCTCTTATTCAACAAGATGGTGATAGACTTAAACCTTTTTACTTCATGTTTGGAGAATACGACCCTGCTTATGACTTATAAAAAATATTTATCACTTATTTTAATTTTCTTTTCCCTGAGCCTTAACTCTTCTTGGGCAGAGATTGGTGCTCCTGCGACAGATCAGGATATTGCCGAATATCAATCTGAGCTTTTAGATCTTCAAGATAGAGCAGACTCAAGATGGGAGGAGTTATATGAAAATCAAAACACTCCTGAATGGGTCAAAGAACAAGATGAACTTGGTCTTGCAGGAATGGTTTATTCAAAAGGTTTTTTAAATCCAAGAGTTTCAAGACGATTAATGCCTGATCAACAAGAAGGTTGGTTAGCAGTAGATACAGTTTCTCTTGGACCAAGTCTTATTCAACAACTTACAACACTTACTGCAAATGTTCTTTTCAATCATTACGTCATGCCTGGACTTCAAGCTGGTGTGATTAATGAACAATCATTTGTTAATGTTAGACATTACCCAACATACAAAGACGCCCTTCTTGCTGATCCATTTAGCTTTGAAAATGTTCCAATGGATAGAGATGGCTTTTCTAAAATGCAAGATGGAGAAGTTTTCTCAACGGTCACTACCGGTGGAGTTTTTGTAAGATACGGAGGGAGCTTACTCGACCTATTAGGTATTTCCATTCCTGTTTACGTAAACATTGGTCCAAGAGCAAAGCTTACAGTAAAACAATCTTTAAAAATTTCGATATCAAAAGCTGAAGATGACATTGTTTATCTTAATATTGAAAAAGCAAAAGATATTGGAAAAGGTTTTGGTATTGGATTTGGAATCTTCTTTGACGATATTATAGATATCCCTGTGGCGATTGGAATTAATTCAATGAATGGATACTCTCCTCTAATATTCAACATTAAAAGGAATGACAAAAAACTAAAAAGCCTGATGTACAAAATTGATATGAAAACAGTCAATGGTCAAAAAGCTTATCGAGCATTTTTAAATAAAGATTTTTCGGAGTTAGAAATGCTGGCCTCTGATGAGAATGACGAATCTGTAACTCTTGAAATGATCAAAGAAGGTGATATTCATACTCGAGAAGTAAACGCTGCTGTCGACCTAATCATTTGGCGAGTAGGTTATAGAAATATATTTAGAGAAGGACGATTCACTACAATGGTTAGAGGATCTAAAAGATTTGATTATGTTGAAATCTCGAAACAAAGTGTTCATGACAGAAAGTGGTTATCAAACTATGAAACTTTCTCAGATAAAGTATCAGTCTTAGTTCCACTCAATCATGACCAGACAGGCTTTGTTGTTGATACTCATATTTTTTATACTGATACAAAGACTTATGGTGAAGAACTCATGGGACTCTCTGGTGATTTAGAGAACCGAGGGACAGGTTTAGGACTTCCCATTACAGTTAATAATGGTCACAACTATGGAAAAACTCAAGTTGATGTGAAAGTTAGATTCACAAGCCTTGGTCTTAAGAAAATAATTGAAGCTGAAGAAGAAGACCTATGGATTGCAGCAGGACTTGCTGTTGGACTTCCCGACCCATACCAAATCATGACGGATATTGACCGAGAAGATTTTGTAAGACGGGCCAGAAGTAGGGACATCAAAAGAAAAAGGCAACGAGCAATTGATCGAGCTGAAGATATAGTTCAAGCTCTCACTAAAATTCAAAATGAACCTAAAATGGAGGCCAAATCGCGAATTGTCCTCAATGAACTAAAAGGCTCAACTGCTGATGGACTTCACAAAGCTATGATGGACTTGGCCGGACTTAATAATCTAATCGTTCAAGGTATCATCAGAGGCCGAGGATTCTAATCAACTTTCAATGACTTAGCTGGAAATTTTCTGTACATATTTTCAGCTACTTAACCCTTAAAGAGTAAGGCTTTCTTTACATTCGTAAAAACTGACCAAAATGCCCTATATTATTGGTGTTTCAGCCATTTTCACCGTTTTTATCTATTTCATAAATACTTAATATTACAGGAGCTAAAAGCAAAAGGTTTTGTCTCTTTATACCGATGATAAACTTGAAGGGCGGTGCATTAACAACGTGAGATATCAACTTTAGTAATTTTAAGTATTTAACTATGAAAAACTTGGGTCAATACCTACTTATTCTTCTAGTCGTGATCATGACTGGCTGTAAAGCTGGCGGGGGCGGTCCTATACAGTTAGGAGAAAGTGGCGGAACAAGTGGTGGTGGATCAGACCGTGACGATGGTGCTATTTCTGAGCAAGGTGTAAAACTTGCTTTCAGTGTTCAACCAACTTCAACTTTTCAAAACTCAAATATCCAACCAGGTGTAGGGATAAAAGTCTTAGTTCAAGACGCCTACGGAAATACTGTTAACTCTAGCATTCCAGTAACTCTTGCTTTCTCTAACGATGCTTCAGCTGGTGGTGCAACACTTGCTGGGACATTAACTCAAAACGCTGTTGCAGGTGTTGCTACTTTTCCTGACATATCAATCGACACAACAGCTAATGGTTATACTTTCAATGCAACATCAACAGGACTCACAAGCTCTATCTCAAGTGCCTTCAATATTTTTGTTAACACCTCTACTCAGCTAGTCTTCACAACAGATCCAAGTAATGCCACCGCAGGCGTAAATAATTCACCATCCATCGTTGTTGAAATTCAAGACCCGGGTTTTGTCACTATCCCAATCAACACTCAAGTTACCCTATCGTTCAATAACGATGCCTCAGGGGGAAGTGCAACTCTTTCTGGAACTCTGACAACAACTTCTATAAATGGAATCGCAACTTTTCCTGATATTAATATCGACAAGGCTGCAGTTGGATACACTCTTAGAGCAACAACACCCTCACCTCTCACTGATGATATTTCAACTGCATTTAATATCACTCCAGGAGCCCCAACAAATTTATCTCTAGCTGTAACAGGTGCCGCAAACATTGATGCTGATGGAGCTACAACGACAACCCTTCAAGCAACTCTTACCGATTCCTTTGCTAACCCGATCACTGGCGCGAATACGACTTTAAATATTCCAGGTAATGGTGGGACAACAGCAAACCCTGCAGTAACTAATGGATCAGGTGTTGCAAACTGGACACTGACATCAAGTAACACTGCAGGAACATATGCCTACACAGCAACTTCAACAGTTACTTCGAATTCAGTGAACGTTGTATTTGATCCGACTATTCTTCTCGTAACCGTAAATCAAAAGGGTGCCCAAGCGGATCCAACAGCAGCCTTACCAGTAGAGTTTGATGTGGTTTTTTCCGATCCTATTACCGCAGCTTCATTTACTACAGCAGATATTACTCAAAATGGTACAGCAACTGGAGTAACTTGGAATATTATTAACTCTGGTGATAATCAAAACTTTACTCTTCAAGCGACAGCAACAACAAGCTCTGGAACGATTGTTCCCAGTATCGCAAATAATTTAGTCACGACTCCAAATGCTATTTTAAATAATACTTCTACTTCAACTGACAACTCTGTGACTTACATTCCAGCATTTGCTGTAACTGTAAATCAAAAGGGTGCTCAGGCTGATCCTACAGCGGGAACACCAGTTGAGTATGATGTTGTGTTTGGTGAAGCAGTCAACGCCGCAACATTCACAACAGCTGATATTACTCAAAACGGAAGTGCAACAGGAATCACATGGAATATTATCAATTCAGGTGACAATATTAATTTTACACTACAGGCAACAGCTATCACTGGTGATGGAACAGTCATACCGAGCATAGGTGCGAGTACTGTTCAAACGACTTTAGGTGCTAACAACTCTGCTTCTTCGGCGACAGACAATAATGTTCTTTATCGTACTAAAATAAATGTCACAGTAAATCAGAAGGGAGGAAATCCCGACCCAGACTTAACACTTCCTGCGGAGTTTGATGTTGTCTTTTCGGAGCCCATTACCGCTGCAACATTTACAACAGCAGATATTACTCAAAGTGGAAGTGCTACTGGTGTCACTTGGAATATTATTAATAGTGGCGACAATATTAACTTCACACTTCAAGCAACGGCTACAACGAGTTCAGGAACTTTGATTCCAAGTATTGCTAATGCTCTTGTCTCAACAAGTTATAGTGCAACTAATAATCCTTCAACAAGTGGTGACAACTCAATCACCTATGCTCCAGCTTACAACGTCACCATAAATCAGAAAGGAGCTCAGGCCGACCCAACTGCTCTCACTCCAGTTGAATACGATGTCGTTTTTTCAGAGGCCATAAGTCCTGCGACTTTCACAACTGCCGACATTACTCAAAACGGAACGGCCACAGGAATAACTTGGAATATTATTAATAGTGGCGACAATATTAACTTCACACTACAGGCGACAGCAATCACTGGAGATGGAACTGTCATACCGAGTATTAATGCAAGCCTTATCACTTCAGCATTTGGCGGAAACAATAATGCCTCTACCTCAACTGATAACTCTGTAAATTACAAAACGACTATCGATGTAACGGTAAATCAAAATGGAGGTCAACAAGACCCAACCTCCTCAACACCGGTTGTATTTGATGTCGTTTTCTCTGAGGCGATAAACCCTGCCACTTTTACAACGGCAGACATTACCCAAAATGGAACAG
>JAGSHI010000033.1 GCA_023954635.1 Bacteriovoracaceae bacterium | reverse complement strand
GCGGGAACTTTAGCTCCAGTCAACTCAAACGCTTTTGTAGGAAAGAGTATAATCCAAGAACCCCATATAATATTGTAGATTCCTGCAATGACTAATGTGATTTTCATCCATTTTTTTACCATTCGATTTCGCTTCCATCCCAAGATAAAAATTTACCACTATCTGATATTTCCCTATGGTTTATGACCTTAAGTATGTTCTTTGCAGTTTCTTCTGGTGTATGAACCTTATAAGAAGTATTAGTGGTAAAAGGCTTCGATAGGTTTGTGTCAGTTGTTCCTGGGTGCAAGGCCAACACTATACAATTATTTCTTTTTTGAGCGAATTCTATTGAAATATTTTTGACAAGCATGTTCAACGCAGCTTTAGAAGCTCTATAGCTATGCCATCCGCCCATTTTATTATCTTGAATACTTCCAACTTTCGCTGAGATTGATACCAGAGCACTAGCGCAGCCTCTTCTAAGAAACTTCTCAAAGTACTTGGCAACCAAAGGAGTGACAACGGTATTTACTTTCATCACTTCCATAAAGAGATCAGTGGAAAATGATCTAATTGATTTCTCTGGTGAAAGATTATCACTATGAAGTAGGCCAACGCTATTAATGATAAGGTCAAACTTTTCAGAGTCTGATAAGTCTATAGATAGATCAGAGACAGCTGTTTGGCTTGTCGGATCTATCATGAAAATTCTTAACTGTTCGGGATAATCCTGATGAAGTTTAACGAGCTCCATAGCATTTGCAGAGACTCTGTATGTCGCTACTACTTTATACTCTGGAGAGATTTCTAGTAGCTGCTTGACTAGTGCTAGACCAATCCCATGACCACCGCCAATGATGAGAGCATTCTTATTTTGATATAAATCAAACTTCATTGAGGAACTCCTAAGCTATTGGTGATGAATATTAACAAGCATATACATCTAATCGTCCATAGGATTGTTCGCGACCAATTGGTCTTGATGAGTTTTTCTATTGCATGGGGGCTATATCTATTTTGTAAATCTTTATGAAGTGGCATGCTTACCACAAAAGTAAATACCCAAGTGATCATTAACAAGGTGAAGTTAATGAAAATAGCTTTGTTTGGGTACTTGAGTACTAAGAGTGTGGCAGTCGTTGCTTCAATTAGCATTAGTGGAACGACAATGAAGCCAATTGATCTAACATGAAACGAGCTAAATAAGTTAAAATTATTATTATTGATAAACCTGAATGTCGGGTAGTGAACTACTTGAACTATCCAGATGACTCCAGTCATTACAAGGCAAACAGAGAAATGAATTAATAATATTACGTCCATCATTGCCCCCTAAGAGGTAATTTTAAAGTGCTTTCTATAGACTTAATAAATGCATTACTTTGAGGAACAACGGATGATTTGAAGCGCGATACAAAGTGACCTTCTTTATCGAAAAGAAACTTTTCAAAATTCCATTTAATTTCCTCTCCTCCAGAAACTTTAACTAAGTGTTTCACTAAAGGATGTTTATCTGGTCCCGTAACAGTTATTTTAGTGGATATAGGGAATGAAGCGCCGTACTTAATTCGGCAGAACTTAACAACTTTTTTATCGCCCTCTGGTGTCTGCCCTCCAAAATCATTTGAAGGAATGCCTATAATAACGAGGCCTTTATCCTTGTACTTTTTGAATACCTCTTCAATTCCACTGAGCTGGCCAGTGTAGCCACATCTAGTTGCAATGTTGATAATTAAAATGGATTTTCCAGCATAACTCTCTAGATTGATATCAGTACCGCTGGTAGACTTTATTTTTTGGGTGAACAAATAAGATTCAGCGGCAGAAAAACAGAATAAGGGGATTAAGCTAAGAATTGTTATTATTTTTTTCAAATCATTATCCTCAGGAATAAATATTGGTTATTATTGCTCATTTCTTATAATGGGAGCTTTGTCGAAAAAGAGTCGAGAAATTTTTTCTCCTCCATAAAGAAGAACATTCATATAGTGTGATGCTGTTTTTACAAATTTTAGAAGGAACTCTACTCGTTCTAAGCTAAGCTCTGAAGTTTGGCCCTTTGGAAGCTTTTTAAGAGTCATAACAGATTGTTGAATACTTTTTAGTAGCTTACTTTCTCGGGATATTAGAACACCTCTTATTACATCAATGACATTTTCATTTACCTGGTAATACTGTGTTCTTCTGCCTCTTTTGTGTTCAATGCGTACAACATTATAATCCAGTAAACGAGTTAAAGAGATACTAACAAGGCCTTTAGAAACACCCGTGAGCTGCATAAGGTCTTGCGGACAAAGGGCCCGATTAGATAGTAGTAGATGGCACCATATTCTGCCTTCGATCTCTTTAAATCCCCAATATTCTATAAAGCTTCCAACTTTTATACAGAGGTTATCAACTTCTTTCGGTACCTTAGTCATTCTATTTGCCCAGTCTTTGATTTTTCTATACAAATACTCTTGATTTAAAGTTTAAGATGTCTTAAACTTTAAAACAAGCTAAATCTTATATTAATTTTTAAAAAAAGGAAGAAAATGAAAATATTATTACTAACATTGTTTTTTGTAACATCAATGAATGCATGGTCACATTGTGGTGGATGTGGAGTGGGAGAGACTAAGACAAGTCATCAACATTCTAAAGAAGAACTTGCAAAAGAAAAGGCAGCGTGTGCTGAGAAGTTAAAGACCGGTATTGAACTCAATGATAAAGAAGCTTTAGCCTGCAAAGAAGAACTGGAAGCTAATAAAAAAGGGAAGGAAGCGGATTAATAATGGAAAAACTTACTATTTTCTATGATGGTTCATGTCACTTATGTTTTAGAGAAGTTAGTCACTACTTTCGAAAAGACAATAAAAAACTCCTGGTGGGTATTGATATTTCATCTTCGGACTTTAGCGCTGATAAATATGGTCTAGAGAATAGTGAGGTTAATCTACACATGCATGCGTTGGATGAAAGTGCAAAATTTTATATTGGTATTGATTGCTTTGCTGAAATTTGGAAACGACTTCCGGTCTACAACAAGCTCGCTCCCGCTCTTGAGTCCCAGGCGCTTAGGCCTTTATTAAGCTTTGGTTATAATACTTTTGCCAAACATATTCGTCCACGTCTTCCAAAAAGAAAATGTGACTCTGGAACTTGTGATATCTAGTGCTTATCATTCCACTGTAACAAGTCTATAATCACTTATTTGGTGAACCCTTGTACTTTGAGCTTGGAGTAAAAAATGGATGAAATAGATGAACCAGCGTTAAAAAATAATGCTTTAAACTCGTCTAATCAAAACAAAAATGTTGATGAGCTTTCTGAAAAGATTGGCAAACTATTTTTGGAGCAAGAATATGGTATACTATGCAGCCAGGGTGACGGGCAACCCTACGGCTCTTTAATGGCATTCGCAACAACGGAAGATTTAGCCTGCCTTATTTTCATAACTCAGATAGAAACTCGTAAATACTCTCTTCTTGAAAAATGTAAAAAAGTCGCTTTTGTTGTGGATAATAGATCTAAGTATCCTCAAAACATGATGAAGGTGGAGGCCGTAACAGCAACAGGTGAATGTCGAATTGTCGAAGAAAGCGAGTTGGATCGTTATAAAAAAGTATTACTAAAGCGACATCCTTATTTAAAGGATTATACATCTGCAAAAAGTTGTAGATTGTTCTGTATGGAAGTAAAGAGGTATTTTCATGTTGCGCGTTTGCAAGAGGTCAGTCAATGGCAGCCGCTAAGTATATAATCTATCTTTCAGATACTAATAATTGTATATCTCGTAAAGTTGGTAAAAAAGCTGAAGTTATTTCAATGTTGATTAATGAGGGATTGAAGGTTCCATCTGGCTTTTGTCTTAGCGTAGAAGCTTATGGAGATCATGTTAACCAACATTCTATTGATAGAATTATAAAAATGGAGTTAGAGCGAAAAAAAAGCAGTGATACTCGTTGGGAGGAAGTTTGGGATAGCTCCCTAAGAATACGACATGCATTTAGAGAATTTGAAATCTCTCAGGAGATCATATCAGAAATTGAAGAAGCTCTAACCTCATACAGTAAAGATACGGTTTGGGCGGTTCGCTCATCTTCACCAAAAGAAGACTCTACGAGCTTTAGCTTTGCAGGTCTTCACGAATCCGTAATCGGGGTGGTGGGAAAAAAACAAGTTCTTGAGGCGATAAAAGCTGTCTGGGCATCACTTTGGTCAGACTCATCGCTGTTGTATCAGAATGAATTGGGATTAAGGCCAAATGAAAGTAAGATGGCAGTCCTTATACAACCAGTAGTTAGAGATAAAATTTCGGGAGTAGCATTCAGTGAAGACCCATTGGGGATCCATGATTCGTGTGCGGTGATTGAGGTTGTTAATGGTCCTTGCTCAAATCTTGTTGATGGCAGTGTCGAGCCAGACCAGTGGCTAATTGATAAAAAGACAAAAAAGGTTATTGAACATAATGAAAGTACAGAATCTAAAGAAGCTAAGTCCAACGTTAGTCTAAATAGAAAAAAAATTAATGAACTTATTAATACATTATTAAAACTGGAAGGCTTGTTAGGTGAGGCTACCGATATGGAGTGGTCTTCCTCGGAGGAAGAAATTACGATTCTCCAGGCAAGGCCTATTACTACCTTTAAGCATAAACCTGACGATAAAAGACCTTGGTACTTAACGCTAAAGCCTAATGACAAAAAACTTAAACAGTTAGCAGTCAAAGTTGAAAAAGAGCTGATTCCACTTTTAGAAAAAGAGGGGGTGGAGTTAGCGTCTGAAGATCTAACTCTTATGACTAATCAAGAGTTGATTGTTGCTATCAAAAAACGCTCAGAAATAGATAAAAAATGGAAAAGAATATATTACGAGGATTTCATCCCCTTTGCTCACGGTGTGAGGCGTTTTGGTGTATATTACAATGATTTAGTGAAGCCTGAAGACCCTTACGAATTCATTAGATTACTACAGGGGCAGGAGCTGCTAGCATTTGAAAGAAACAAGGCGATCAAGACTTTATCTACCTATATTGAAATGCATCCTGAATTGAAAGAATCAATTACAGCGAAGATAACTAAAACAGGCGAAATTGATATAACTTTTTTTGTCGAAAAAGGTCATATTGAATTTAAAAAAATGTTTAATGTTTTTATAAAAGAATCTATGGATATTGCCTTTAATGGAGTTAGACTTTGTGAACATCCAGAGACTTTATTGAAAATTTGTTACAACTTATCCAATCAAAAAAATGAAAATAAAATAAATGATAAAGCTAATGAGCTAGAAGAGGCTTTTATCTCGAAATTAGGCCAAGATTCAAAGGACTTTGGTACTGATCTCTTAAAAATGGCCAAAATAAGTTGGAAACTACGCGATGATGATAATATTTTAGTAGGGAAAATTGAAAGCCAATTGCTTCGCATTTTGGAATATAGTTTAGAAGTTATTGGTGCCCCTGATAATGTAGACCTCGATCAAAGTCTACGGGAAAGTTCTAACTTCATTGAAAGTATCTGCCATCAATTGAACAACAAAAATAAATCTGATCTTACTTCTTTTCGATTTAGGTTTTCTCAGGAAAATAATCAAAAAAAAACGGATAATCAATTTAAGCCTAGGCAGCTACTTGGACAGCCAGCCTCTCCAGGGCTTGCTCGCGGAGAGGTTAAGGTTATTCGAGAAATTGAAGATTTATCAAAGTTTGAACAGGGCAATATTATTGTTTGTGATGCTATTCAGCCTACAATGACTCATATTGTTCCACTAGCTGCCGCAATAATTGAGAGAAGGGGAGGGATGCTGATTCATGGCTCTATCATAGCTAGAGAGCTGGGTATCCCATGTGTGAATGGAGTCACAAATCTGACGAGCCTTTTGGAAGATGGAGATTTTGTCACTGTTGATGGCTACCTTGGAATTGTGACAGTTGGAAAAACGGATTTTAGTCTAGAGTTTTGATAAGTAGGTAGCTTAATTATAATCACTTCTGATTCTTGTTTCTCTGGCAACCGTTAAGAAGCAATGTCTAGCATACGCCATGTTTGAGCAGGTTAACTGCCCTTGGCCTTAAAATTAAAATATTTTTATATTGTTTAGCAAAAAATTGTAAATAGGATTAATGTATGTTTGGTTTATTTAAAAAAGACCCAATTAAGAAAATGGAAAATGAATATAGAGTTCTATCTGAAAAAGCAGTGGATGCTCAAAGAAATGGTAAGATTGAGCTTTATGCAGAACTGACGTTCCAGGCAGAGCTAATCGCTAATAAAATTGACGAAATCAAGAAGGAACATAGTAAGAAGTAAAATGACTGTTCATTCTTCATAAGATTTGTTATTAAAATCTTATGAATCTTAGTACCGAAATTTCTCAAAAGCACAGCAATCTCTCCAATCATCCAATGTATGAATGCCTTACTAACTTAGAGTCAATAAGAGTATTTATGAAGTACCATGTCTTTGCAGTGTGGGATTTCATGTCTTTATTAAAAGCACTTCAGAGGGAAGTCACATGTGTCAATATTCCTTGGACAGAATCAAGTTACGACCCTGAAGTCGTTAGGTTGATAAATGAAATTGTAATTGGAGAAGAGTCAGATCTAGATATGGAAGGAAGTGCCATAAGCCATTTTTCTCTCTATTTAAAGGCAATGGAAGAAGTTGGTGCTGATACTTCGCTAATTACAAATTTTATTAGTACATTTGAATTCGAGCCGCTACCAAGAGAAATTAAAAAGATGTTATCGTATCATATTGACCTGGCAAAAAATGGGAAGGCTCATGAAGTAGCCTCCTCTTTCTTTTATGGTAGAGAAAAACTAATTCCAGAAATGTTTGCTTCTATTGTAAACATTATTAAAAAATCAAAGTTGGAGTGCCCGAATTTGATATATTATCTTGAGAGACACATCGAGCTTGATGGAGAAGAGCATGGCCCTAAAGCAGCCAAATTCCTTCAAGGCTTAACAAAAACAAATATTGAACGAGATCAAGTTCTAAGTGTAGCTAAAATGTCACTGAGTATTCGTTGGGATCTCTGGAACTTTATTCAAAATAAAATTCAGCATTTGTAGTAATCTGTAGTTACTTTGAAAGTTCACTCAACAATATCAGTCGGTTATGCGGCTTCCACCACCTCCACCACAGTGAACAGTAGTAATATTTGGTGACTCTCTATAATCTAAAATTACTCTATTCAGGCTTTAAGAAATGCATATCATATTCAGCTGCAATGCCAGGTACTTTTTCTAAGTCTTGAGGTAAATTTTTTATTTTTGAATCACAATCAACAAAGAAACCTCCAGCCGTTGAAGGTGCATCAAAGACAAGAACCTTAGAAGTTTCTTCTCTTGCTCCAAAGAACCCGTGAACTGTACCAGCTGGAGCATATATAAAATCACCTTTTTCTACGTAGTGTTCTTCTTTACCAATGATAAATTTAACTTTCCCCTCAGTTACATAATAAGCCTCATCCCATGGGTGGTGATGAGGAGGTGGCCCAGCGTTAAAAGGGAGACTCACTTCCATTAGTGACCATTTTTTATCTGTTTCTTCTGCCTTACATAGGAAAGAAACTTGAGTTCCTAGTACATTTAAAGGTTGATGTTCTGAAGGTTTAATTATTTTAGAAGTTTTCATATATTTCCTTTGCTTTTTAATTAGTGTCACGTAATATGACGTAATGTCAGTTTGTATGTCAAGTATGGAAAATTTAAATTTCAATAACACGCAAAAGATTATTCTCTTGAATCTTGTTGAAATGATAAAAAAAAGCGAACTAACCAGTATTTCAATAAAAGATATTGCTAAGGCTTGTGATATTTCCGAGCGAACTATTTTTAGAAATTTTGAATCAAGAGATGGCTTATTGGATGATTTGGCAAAAGTTATGGCTAACGAAATTAATTCTCCTGAAATAACCCAAAATATCTCTGAATTGTCGTCTTATATTCAAAAATTATTTGATAGTTTTGAAAGAGATGTAGAATTGACATTGGCAGCGCTTCAAAAAGAGATCTTTGAACGAATCCGAGAAAACCAGGCAAAAAGAAGATGGAAAGATGTTCAAAAGTTGATATCGAAGTCGTTTCCTCGTTTGGATAAAACCTCTCAGCAGATTATTTCTGGCAATATACGATTTCTTTTAAGTGCATCAACTTGGAGTTATTACCGTTTTAATTTAGGCTTTTCAAAAAAAATGACTATCGAGGCAATTAGGTTTTCAATTAATTCTCAAATTGAAAGTTCTGTCGAAAATAAAGTTGGCCCCAATAGTAATTGATATTAAAAATAATCATAATTGTAGTTATCTGTAGCTACTTTTAACTTTCAGCCAATAAAATAAATAGGTTACGAGGCTCTCACCACCTCCACCACCACAACTTGTTGAGTCAGATTTTTTGATTTATCATTTGGTAATGGAATTCACATTCAATAAAATTGATAAGGTAGCCTTTATTAGAATCTGGAATAGTGATTTTCAAGATGGCTTTCCTGATTCTCATAAAAACCCTTTTGAAAAGTCATCAGAAAATGAATGGCAACCACTCCTAGAAAAGCATTTAAAGGTAATGAGAGAAGTTGAACTTAATGGCCAACTCATTGGCTATATCTTTCTCTCTCCTAAGGCGGATGGGTCTGCACACCTCGGATATGGATTGTATAAAGGCAATAGAGGGAAAGGTTTCTCAATTAAAATGTGTAAGCAGTTTTTAAAGGATGAAATACCGAGTCTGAGTAAAGATATAAAAAAAATCTTTGGAACAACATTAAAAGAAAATATTATTAGTCAAATAGTTTTAGAAAAACTGGGCTTTGTCTTTTTAGAAGAATTGGATGATCCTGAATTTGAGTATGTTAGATTTGAAAGAGATTTAACAATACCTTAAATGATCCTCCCGCTAAATATGAACCGACTTAGCAAGAGGATCTTTGTGAACTACATTTTTTCTAAAGTTAAAATACCAAATGGCTTATTAATTGATTTTCCTGATACATCGATCAATAAATGAATATCTTCAGCTTTTCTTAAAGACATATCTCTTGAGGTGAAACGCATTCCTTTGTCAGTTCCTGCATCTAATGCGTAAAGAGGAAGCGTCCTTTTTACAATAAATTCTCCATCTTGAACTAATGAATAGCCACTAACCCCAATAATCCAATCTGGGCTTGGTGCAATCATAGTGATAAATGAAATTAAAGGGAATTCTTTACTAATAGTTATTTCAAGTGAAACGCTTTCTGTCCCATCAAGTCCTCGACTTCTGTTAAATTCTTTAACAATTCCACCCGACTGTAAGTCTGAAAGTTCGCTTAATAATTTCGTTGGCGAACCTGTTTCAGCAACATTTTTTACTCCTGGAGTTGCCTTGTCTCCCAGTTGGAACATGGAAAAATGTCCATTGTGACTGGCCACAACCGGTGGTGAAAAGTGAGGGTTACTAGGAAAGTTCCTGACAGGGTGAGAAACACTGTCAAAATTGCCTTTAAATGTTAATTTATAAGTGGCCTCTCCAGCATAGGCTTTGAAAGAAAGTAATAATGCTATTAAAAATAATAAGTTTTTCATCTTTTCTCCTTTTATGAAAGATTTTGTTTTTCAATTAATTCACCAACCCTATCAATGAATAGTTTCATGATGGACCAGCTTTCTTTTTGTAGCTTGTAAAATTCTTGGTATTTAAATTTGGGTTCATGTTTTAGTAAATCAACACCCATCAAATCATGGCCTTCATCAGCCTCCTTGTGAGTTTCAATATGTTCACTTTTCTTATTTTCGAGAAGAGTTTCTGAAAAATGTGAATAAAAAAGATGTGCACATTTCTCTAAAACCATTTGAACCATGATGATTCGTTCTGAATTATCGAGTAGGTAATTTTTGTTCACAAACCAAGCGCAACTCGCTTCAAGAACAGGGTCCCATATTTTTGATCGATGGGTTCTTTCTTTTCTTAATTCATCATTATGACCAAGCTCTTCATGGAAATGTTCGAGGAAAACATTCTGAAATTTTGAGGAATCACATAAACCAACTCTTAAAAACATTAACCTTTGAAAGTGATCACTAATTACTTGAAGAGAGTCGAGTAAAACATTTTTATCTTCTAGAGATGTAATCAATGTTTTGAAAGTTTTACTCTTGTTAACTAAGTCTTGTGAAAAGACATCATTTCTTCTGAGTAGCTCTTCAAAAGGGGTGAGAAATTTAACTCGAGGCTCATTTTGGTAAAGGCTGGTTTTGTTAAATTGAATAGAGAGTGCCCAGAAATAATTATCAATTGGGGATGAGAAACCATGAATGGAGCCTTCTGGGACAAATAGTATATCACCTGTAACGATATCAAACTCATTGTTTCCCTGAAAAGAACCTCTTCCTTCGGTAACAATAATCATACTGTCTTCAAAATGAGTATGAGGGGCCAGTGATTCACCATTTTCTAACTTGACCCATGCACAGGAGAAATTCTTTGGAAAGAACTCTTCTAGTAACTTAATAGAGGAAAAGTTTTTAAGAGTTCCTAGCTGATGGATATTTCCATCCATAAGAGCTTGAGAAAGAGTAGGGAGTTCATCCCTGGAAAAAACTTGTAACTCTCGATCCTTCAAAGGGATGGACTCTCTTTGAAAGTAAGTTGTTTCAGTTTTCTCCTCAGATTCAAATATAGCTGTTTCTTGAAATTGAATAGAAAGGGCCTTAAACCCATTAGTTCCTGTACCAAGAAAGCCGTGGAGATTCCATTTGGGAATAAAAACTATATCTCCAGCTTTTATTTTTACTTCACTATCTCCAGTGCTTTCCCCTTCTCCTTCTGTGATGATTAGAAAGCTTTCACAGGGGTGGTAATGCTCATTTAACTTTTCTCCAGATTGAAGGGCACTCCAGCTAATCGAGATATCTTGAGGGATGTTATGTTTCAAAATTTGATTTTTCTTGAAGTTCCTGACTTCTCCAAGGTAAGTTGTCTCTCCTTCTAAGACCACCTCAGAAAGACAGTCTAGTTCGATCCTTTTAATGAGATTCACCTCAGGAGAATGAGGCTCCTTATCTATGGTGTTTGTTTTTTCTATTATCGTTTCAAGCATTTTTTTTCCTTGGTGTTGCTTTTCTTGCTTTCTATTTTTACCGCTTAAGGGTGGTTGTGGATAATTCAAAAGTGATATATAGTGATTCATAAAAGGAATCATTGTGAAGTTACGTGATCACATAGAGAAGATTAACTATTATGTTGCTGCTGTAGAGCATGGGGCTTTAAGAAGAGCTTCACTGGCCATTGGTATAGGTCAGCCTCAATTGACTAAGGTTATCAAGCAACTCGAAGATCTTCTCGGTACTCAATTAATAATTCGGTCTCGAAAGGGAATCTCTACAACCCAAGAAGGGGAAAAACTCTATAAAGAAGGTAAGAAAATCTTAGAGGATATAGATAAATTAGAGTTTTCAATACAAGCAACTCGTATAAATCTTTCGGGAAACATTACTATTGGGACCTATGATAGTATCTCCCGTTATTTTTTTCCTGATTTTCTCAAATACATCAAGTCACTGCATCCCCAATTGAGAGTCAACCTTTGCACAGGAAGGAGTAAAAACCTAGTACGGATGTTAAAAGATCAAAAGCTTGATTTGGCTGTCTATGTTGGGGAGAGTAAGTCGAAGTATATGAATTCTAAAATAGTATATGGGGATTGTTTTAATTTTTATAATGCGATTAATTTTGAAAGTTCTTTTTTGGATACGCTGATTTATTTTCCAGATGCGCTCGGGGATACTCCTGTTGATCAACTTAAAAGAGGATTTAAATCCTTTCATCAATGTGAGAACCTGGAAACTGTTGTGAGTTTGTCTGTCGCTGGCTTGGGGGTTGGGTTATTGCCACAAAGAGTTGCTCGAGAATATGTTCTAGCAGCAAAACTTAGAGAGAATCAGAAAAAGGCAAAAAAAGTTTTAGAGCATAGCATCTCTATTGGCTTAAGAAAAAATGAGCAATCTTTTGAAGTTGAATTTATTTATAATGAGTTGATGAGATTCTTAAAAATTTGGTCAGAAAGATAGATTACGTAAGTATGTCAGGATGAGTGAGTTGTTTTACATAGGGTTTGTCGTAAATTGTAGTGATTTTGGTTTTGTATTAACAATTTAAAATAGTTGCGAGCTCTTTGCTACCTCCTCCACAATGAAGACTCCTTGCGTTGTTTCTTCTTGTTAAAATTGAAATATAGTTTATGCATGAATAATAATTTTGAAACAGAAGTTAAGCGTATAAATGGTTACCTAAAAGAAGTCGTCACTTTTTTTGATTCTACAGGTAGGCCTATCTCACAAATTGTAAATCCGTTAATGACGGAGTTAAAACCAAGAGACATTTTACAAATTTTTGTTGGAGCTTTTTTAGTAGCTTCTCCATTATGTTTCACAGAAGAAGTCTGGAACTTAAGTATTTCTCTCAAAAGGGGGAATGTATATTTACTTGGATTTATTTCACTTATAACGTCAGCGTTATTTGTTTATTTTAATTTTTATCGCTTTAGAATTAAAGGAAATGTCGCAAATTTTTTTAAGAGAGTTATTGCAACTAATATAATTTCTATTTCAAGTATCGTTTTGATTCTCATTTTAATTGATAAGTTTCCAATTATGGATACTCCTTACATAGCCATAAAGCGATTATTGATAATAGGATTCCCAACGACATTTGCAGCCTTGATAAGTGATTACCTTAAATAGGTATTTGTAGTAGTCTGTTGTACTTTCTATTTTTACTACTATGAATCTAGATAGTTAAGTGGGGGGCACCACCTCCTTCGTTGTTGATGTGTGGCATTATAGGCTGTCTCTATTTTCTATATTAAAATTTACTAAATTAATCTATTGGATTTGTGATTATTTTTAAAAAAGGTGAATGCATGAAGTTTATATTGTTGATACTGATTTTAATTACTGTAGGCTGCGGAAAAGGTAAGGTTGTTGTAACTCTTGCTAACCCAGGGAATTCTGGAACTCACTATCAAGAGCCCAATGAGCTTACAATAGATATACAGACAATTACTGATGAAGTCGAAATCGTAAATACAAATCCGTCATCAACTTTCATAAAAGATTTTTCAAAAGTTCACGTTTTACCAAGTATAAATACGAACAATTATTTACAGGTAGGAAATATTCTGTATTTGGTTAACTTCATTGAAAAACTACACGTTAAGTTGGAAGGAGGTAAAATTGTACAAGATCTGTCTGCTCAGGATAGTAGTGCTACGCTTTCGTATTCATCCTTTCAAATGCGTGCACTTGATTTAGCTACAAATAAAATTATATACAATAAAGTCTTTGACAACCACTTTAATGAGAACAGTTTTCTACCTACAAAGAACGGAGAATATTGGAATGTTAAAAACCTGAATATAAACTCGCAGGTACCTGTTTTTCTCTATAGGAAAATGCAACTTGTAACTAATTGTCATGGGTCTAAACCTGTATGCACTAAACCTACTGATGAACATGCAATTGCTACTTTAAATCCCAGTACAGGTGTCATGAAATTTGTTACTTCGATGAACAGTAATATCGCTCGAGTAAATTATTATAATAACTCAATATATTTTAATCAAATAGTTGGCAACAATCTTATCGTCAACAGGCTTAACACTCTTGACCAGATGACTACGAAGCAATCAATTCCTCTACATTCAAACAAGCGCGATCAAATTAATAGAGACTACTTCCTTAAAGACAGCTTCTATATAAGTGGTCGTTGGTCGAAAGAGCCCAAGAAGTATAGTTTGGAACTAATGAAACTTGATCTAGATTTAACTGTAAACCCAACTATTGCATTTGATAACTCGACCTCGGGACCAGGTGGAAACATTGATGTTATTGATGATGGGAAATATCATACTTCAATAAAAAGACTTAATTCGATGAACGATAGTATCTTAATTATTTCTTCTGAGTTTGATATGGGTGACAGTAAAAGATATTATGATACTTACTTGATAGACAGCACCAGCGGCGAGTTAGTAACTTACTTTAATAAAAAAGCACCACTCAGAAGAGAGTATTCTAAAAATGAAATTTTCTATAATGATGATAATCATATCTATTTTTTGAAACATAATAAGGAGTCTTTGTTCATCGAGAGTGTTAATAAAGGTGGTGTAACAACTTTAATTAACAAGGCCCTAAGTGCAAAGATTGATTTCAAAAGAACTTTTGTGAGTCCAGTGATTACTTTTTTTGAGATTCATAATGGCGTAGCGACTATTCTTATTTACGATCAAGGTAACCACCACTTGAAACGGTTCAATATTCACTAGTTCACTTTTCTGTTGGTGGAGATGATATTTTCAGTACCTCTGATTCTAAATCTGATAATCAAGCAATAAGGATTACAGGTGATATTTCAGGAAATGCTGGCGCTACTACGGTCAATTCAAGAGAGTTCAACACAGGTCCCGCTGACCTTGTAACCAACAATAATACTTTCGATATTGATAATACTGAATATGGTATTGGAGCAAATGCAACAATTCTGCTCTCTCTATAGCTTTCGAAAAAAGAGATTTAATGCAGCTTCAAGCGAGAGTAGGCCTGGAGTTTTAAAAATCTTTCTTGGTAGTAATGTGTGGTAATTCCGATTTTTGTTTTAACGAATTTAAATTAGTTACGAGGCCCTCACTAACTCACGTTGATACAACGCTTAGATAGGGCGGATAGCAAGATGTATTCATAGGAAAATTTGATATATTATTGTGATGAAAAAAATCCTCTTTCTCTTTCTTTTCCATTTTCTCTTTATCGGTATGAGCTGTTCATCAACAGAATTTAAAAATCCTTACAAAGCACCTTTTGATGGAACTAGATTTGAAAACTTAGAACCCTTTCCTCCTAAGTCTTTTCTCACTCTTTTAAAGTGGAAACTGTTTAAGAATGATCGCAAGGAATGGCCAGATTGGATTGACCTGCCTCTAGGTAAAAAGCCCATCAAGAGAACTAAGAAGGGTGAGATCATTTATACAGTTATCAATCATGCCACTGTTCTTATTCAAGTTGATGGAGTCAATATACTAACAGATCCTATATGGTCAGAAAGGACTTCTCCTGTTTCTTTTGCAGGACCAAAGCGAGTTCATAGGCCAACAATCAGGTTTGAGGACCTTCCTCCGATTGATGTAGTGGTTATTTCTCACAATCACTACGACCATTTAGATTTACCTACTTTAAAGAGGTTAAGTGAAGAGCACTCCCCAAAGATCTTGGTAGGGTTAAAAAACGGCGGTCTTTTGAAGGATGAGGGGATAAGGAACTTTGTTGAAATGGATTGGTACCAGAAGTTTGAATATAAAGATTTAAAGATAACGTTTATGCCTAATCAACATTGGTCCGCCAGAGGCTTGTTTGATAAGTTTGAAACTCTTTGGGGTGGTTATGTTGTAGAATCATACAAAGGTCAGATTTATTTTGCTGGAGATACTGGTTATGGAATGTTCTTTAAAAAAATCCGAGAAAGTTTTCCAAACATTATCTTAAGCTTTCTTCCAATTGGTGCCTATGAACCTCGTTGGTTTATGAAATCTGCACATGTTAACCCCGAAGAAGCAGTACGTGGCCACATAGAACTTGGCAGCAAGCACAGCGTGGGGGTTCATTTTGGGACTTTCCAACTTACTGATGAGGGACGAGATGAGCCAATTGAGGCATTAAATGAGTCTTTGAAAGGAAAAGATATAAGCTTTTTAGTACCTGATTTTGGTAAATCATATAGTCTGTAAAATAGGAAGATGACTAAAACTTAGTAGCGGCCTTGCTCATTTCGGCAAGAAGGTGAATGAACTCATTAAAAACGGGTTGCTTAAGTTTTACAAATTCCCCAGTAAAAAGAGGGGGGAGTTTTGAGTCTGGTTTTAGGTTTTTATAATCCCATGATGAGATTCTTAATCTACCATCATGTAAAAATTCCAAAAGAAAATCTAAACTTAGGCATTGTATTCTAATTTGAAAGTGTTCCTCAGGGGTCCTTTGTCCACTAAAGAATTGAGCTTCAAATATAAAGTCATTATCTTCCCGAGACTTTTGAACTGCTGACTTTAAAACAATCAGTGTTGCTTTTATCCACTCTAGACCTCTCGTTTCACTAACTAAATCTGACGTTATCTCTGAAGGTATTTCTAAAGTACTCTTGGCCATTTCAATCGAAAAATGAAATGCCTGAGCTACCTTCTCTACATACTTTTGATTAAAGTATTTATCTTCTTGTTGCGAGAGAGTGAGGAGCTTTTTATCTTTATAAGATTTACTTAGAATATGATTATTCTCTTTGAACAAAATAAACTGTGTCGAACTTCCTTGAAAGTCTTCTAACTGGATAACTTTATTCATTCTCACATGCTCAGTAAGATTTTTATTGATAGATAATGAAATAAATTTTTCTCTAAAGTCTATTGCTTCTATGTCCTGCTCTTGGGGCACCGGAAATAAAAATGAATTGATCTTATCGAGTATTGCTTTCATAGAAAAAACCTTAGCAACTATAGGGTTATTATTCAACCTCCACCTCCAACTTGTATGGTTTCCTAACCTTCAGGAGTAATAGGCGACAGAGTCTGTCGCGAAAAAAATTAGTATAGGTTCGGTTCTTCAGGGTTTGGCTTTGTTACGCCTCATTCTTTTTTTGTTTCTGTATAGGAAAGAAGGGCTGTAAGTCCGCAAAGGATAGGGCCCCAGAGGATATCGATTAAGGCCATTTCTATTGGCCAATCAGAAATGAGAGCTATGTTGGTAAATTCGTATACGGTATAGAGGACCAGTCCAAAGATACTCCCTTTGAACAAGGCCATACTTCTGCTTTTGCTGGAGAGCACGGAAAAGTAAACTATTCCAAGCGGTATGAAGATATAAACTAAGATAGTTGCCCACAGGACTGCATCAAACTTTCCATTTACAACCCTGGCAAGATGTTGGCTCTGAGAAATATAAAAATCGTTGAGGAATGTTCCTAGCCAAAGGAAGTCTAAAAAGAGTGTAACTGCCAATGCTTTCGTGAAAATTATGAAATGCCGTTTTTTGAACGGGAAAAGAGCAGGGACACTTTCGGTGTATAATCTAAAATCCTCACCTTTTTCCTTTAGCAAGTTTTCAAGCATAGTGATGCCAGAAACTTTTGTAATGAGAAAGGTTAAAAGGATCGGTGAGAGAAGAGTGTATGGCCACCAAGCAGAGGATAGGGTGAAGCAGAAGAAGCCCCACCATATCAGGACTTCTCCAAGGTAATTGGGATGCCTTGTATAGCCCCAAAGACCAGTAGACATTATTCTCCCTCGATTACTTGGATTCTTTTTAAAGCAGGAGAGTTGATAATCCCCAATACTTTCGAAAAGAAACCCAATGATAAAAAGAGATAGCCCAGCGAAATCGAGTGGACCAACAGTCATCTCTTTATCTAAGACAATGAGGGCAAGAGGGTAGGCAATGAGGACCATTAATATGGATTGCAAAAGAAAAACTTTTAGAAAAGCGTATAAGGGCTCTTTGTTTCCCCAATCTTTTCTCCAGTTAGCGTAGCGGATATCTTCAGTTTTTTTAATAGTTCTAAAAAAAAGATAAAAGCTGAGCCGAGTGGACCATATTCCAACAAGAACCAGCACGAACTTTGCTTTAAAGGTTAATTCTCCCGCAAATAAGATAGAGAGAGTTGCCACCAATAAAAAACCTAGTCCCCAGAGAATGTCTGCGACATCATTGCGTTTAAATAAACGACTGAAGAGGTAGCCGGTTAAACAAAAAGATGTTGCTGCTATAGCTATAACTTTAAAAAAATTTTCTTCCATAGCTTACCTTTCTTTTTTATTATTATATTTATCGATTAAAAGGTTGAGTCCTTTTACGCTGAAGCCTGAATCATTAAAATAACGAATGACTCCATCTGCATCGAGAAGAATTACTCTTGAGTTGTTAGGTTTCTCATTACCAGTAAATTTTTGAATTCTATCACCGTCTTTGTATATGGTAATGACTCCTTTCCAGAGTTCTTTTGGTATACCTCGTCGCATACCATCATCAATTTTAGTTGAAAACATTCGAGGAAAAAGACCTTGGATTGTAGGTAGTTCATAAACTGCCCCTTTAAATTCTTTCATATCCAGACCTATAAGCCAGCGGTCAATATCAAATTGTGAGTCTTGCTTGTAGCCAATAAGAAGGACTGTTTTTTTTCCTTTGAAACCTTGCGGGATTTCCCATTGATCCCCTTCAAGTGATTTGCCTTTAACATTTGGAAAGGCTTGATTTAAAGGGCCTTTATTCTTATATGTTGAAGCACAAGAACTTAGCAGTATCAAAAGGACGAAATATTTTAGAACATTCATTTATCCTCGCTTATTAGCAGCAACTTGATTTATAACTCATGAGTATTAGAATATCTGAAGGGGACAAGTCCTTGACCCTTTCGTAATCCTCCTCTTTCAGTTTTCGTTCTTGAATATACTCTTTGATCAAATGAGAAATTGAATTCGAGTTAACGTAATACAAGTTAGGATCACTTTTAGAAAGCTCGCCAACAATTTTATCCAAGATCTGTTTTTTGAGATTGGACTCTAGGCTCATTGACTCATTATTTTTTTTCATGATCTCCACCTTGTTTGTCATAAATTAATTTTTCTGAAGGGACTCATCATATTCCGGTATTTTTAGCCCCCAGGACTCTGCCATGTCGAGAATCTCTTTTCTAAAAATTTCCCTAATTTCGGCATTGCTTCTTTTTTTCAGACCTAACCTTACATAGATATCGTTGGCCCGCCCCTTAGAGTTGCCAAAAACATTCATCACCCGGGGCCACCAGAGATTCAACCTTTCTTGGAGAAAGTCCTTCTTTTCAGGGTCACTTGCCAATTTTTTGATCCATTTATCCCCATGAGCTATATGCATAATTTCTTCTTTATAGATGCCACCAATAGCTTCTTTCCAAGGTGTATAACTTGATTCAAGTGTGTCCTCGAGTTGATGTCCTGCAGCTCTATCCATTAAAAAATTAAATAAGACAAAGTCCTCCCAATATTTGATTTGATAATAAAATATATTTACTCGGAAATCACTTTTTGCTCTGGTAAATCCAATGTTGATCTCATCCTCTTCCAGCTTATATGACAATTTGGATTCTTCGACATGTCTCTCGGGATTTTCTCCGAGATCTCTTAGAAGCTTAAATACAACCGAAGCATGTCTCATCTCATCTTTTACAATTTGGGCAACAATAACTTTTTCTTTGAATGTGGGAGCCTTTTCAATCCAAGGAGCATAACCAAGGGCGCCGGAATATTCGCTATCTCCCTGCATCCATAAAAGGTTAAGTAACTTTTTCCTGAAGAGAGGGGGAAGGGTGTCGTCTTTTCCAAAAGTCTTGCCATTTTTTATTTCTTCAAAAAGTTTTTGTTCATCTAGGTTATATTTTTGCATGGGAATCTCCAGTCGATTTTTGGGGGATTATTGTTGTTATTCCTTTTTTATACCATTTTGGGGCAGTTCGATTTCTAGACCATCTGGCAAAACGGGACTTATTCATGAGATAAAAATTTCGATAACTTTCTACTACTCCTGACCGCTTATAATCCTGGTCCATAGTAACGGGGTGATCGGTTTTCAAGACTCTATCAAAGGAGAGGAGCTCCATGTTTGCCCAACACCAGAGAATGATTTGTTCTGAGGCATGATCTTTTTCAAAGCGAAAACGATATTCATCACATAAGGCCAGACCATGTATCAATAACCATTCATAGTTTTCCAATGACTCTCTCAACCAAAGATTACAAGGGTGATTTAAATGAGTCCGTCTATAAGGCGCGATATCTTCAGGGTAAGCTGTACAAAGCATCTGTGCCGTTTCTAAAGGCATTTTTACAACATGCTGGTCACATTGCATTTTTGCAGCTTCAATCGGATCTTCACTCAGGACAAATATGTTCATATATACGCCTAATTCTTTATGATCATCAGAGGTTCTCTTAGCTGTTATATCCATACAGGCCCTTTATTGGGCTTAGCATAGCTTAATCTTCCCAAGGGGGAAGTTTCTAGATAGGTATCAAGACCGGAAACACAAATAGTTCCTGCCCGTTGTATTTCGACGTGACCATCATCCTTCATCACTCCACTGGGGAGATGAACTGTTTTAATTGATCCAATGATTAGATGGACTCCATTTTCTGGAAGCTTTTCCACACGAACCAGTTCGACGGCCATTTTAATACGTGAGTTGAGTACGAATGGGGCCTTAAAACTCCCAAGGTATTGTTCATTGAGGCCGCAGGCCTTGAACTCACTGATGTCCTTGGCATAACGTGCGCTTGTTTGGTGGGATTCTTTGATAATGTCTTTGTTGACATGATTTATAGTAAATTCTTTCGTCTCTTTGATGTTCTCAAGAGTATCTCTCCTGACTGTATCCGGCCTGATGATGAAACCAATAAGTGCCGGTGAGGCACCCAGGTGAAAAACTGAACTGACTATGCTGAGATTTGTTTGTCCTTTGGAATTGGTAGTTCCTATTAGGTTGGATGATTTGAAGCCCGAAAGTGAATTAATAAAACTTGCGCGTTTTATTTTATCGAAATTACTGAACTGTTCTTCAGTTATCGCAATGGGTTCTCCTAGTGGGCATTTGTTAGATTTCCATATCTCAAAGAGAATATACCCAAAAGGAATCCACCAGATAAAATCA
Source organism: Bacteriovoracaceae bacterium (assembly GCA_023954635.1). Lineage (GTDB taxonomy): Bacteria > Bdellovibrionota > Bacteriovoracia > Bacteriovoracales > Bacteriovoracaceae > M0603. The sequence goes on along the minus strand of JAGSHI010000033.1, from coordinate 9,359 downwards.
TTAAAGACAATGTTCCACCCGAACTTCAGAGGGAAAACTCCTTGAATGAATGAATGAGCAAACCCTAAAGGCCCCAGAACTTTACCCAGGAAACCCACAAGAATGATAGGCCAGTGTTTCAAAGGGGAGGTTGATGCAATCAGATAGCCTAGGCCATAAACAGCGACAATCATTCCTACACATTGCCAAACTTGTGGATAAGTTGGTTTATCCGCACCGGACAACTCAAAGGCCATCATGGGAAACAATATTACCCATGACCCCCATAAAATGTTGTAAACTCCCGCGCCAATCAATGTGATTTTCATCCACTGTTTTATCATTCGATCTATGCTCCATCCGAGGAGAGGACCAATAAGGGGAGAGCGATCATTGAAAGCAAAATTAACTTTTTCATACTTATGTCCAAAATTAGCTTGATTTAAAGTTTAGGCTATTTTAAACTTTAAATCAAGCGATATTAAAAGTGGAGTAATAACAGGGTGATATATGGTTAATAAAAGTAAAATACCTCTTGAACTTGATGGATTATGCATCGAAGTTGGAAAATTTATCGAGTATTGGGGGTTTAAAGAGATTGAAGGAAGGATATGGTGCCACTTGCTGCTATCAAGCCGTCCGTTATGCCCTCAAGACCTGATCGATCGAACAGGTGTATCAAAGGGATTGGTAAGTCTCTCATTATCCCGTTTGATTGAATATGATGTAATTCGTCTGGAGTATACACAAGGTAGAAGAACTCAGTTCTTTCAGGTTAATGAAAATGTGACTGAAGTCATTAAGGGTGTACTAAGGACCAGAGAGAGAAAAATGATGGCAAAAATTGAAAACTCCTTAAGCCTTCTTAAGAATATTCCTCCGGAAGAATTGGGCAATGTGAATTTAAAACGTCTGAAGTTTCTCCATAAATTTGTCAAAACAGCATCTTATTATCTTGGAGTTCTGCTTTTTGGTGGAGATAAAATATCTGGGTTAATTTTTGAAAAAGCTCCCAAGGTCAGATCAATGGGCGTAAAGGATATTAAGATATGAGTTTAAAAGTTACTGTGGCCGGAGCTTCCGGCTTTATAGGGAACGGTCTTCTCAATCTAATTAAGTCCAAGTATCAGGTTCGGGGGATGAGCCGCAGTCAACGATCTAATGAAGAGGATATAGAGTGGGTTAGTGCCGATCTGTTTTCCTACCGAAGTGTCAAAAGTGCGCTTAAAGATACCGATGTTGCCATTTATTTGGTTCATTCGATGTTACCAACTTCGAGGCTCTTCCAAGGAAGCTTTGAAGACACCGATCTATTGCTCGCCGATAATTTTGCCAGGGCCTGTAAGAAAAATAACGTCAAACAAATAATTTACCTCGGAGGTCTTGATCCCGTACAAAACTCTTCTAGTAAGCATCTTTCTAGCCGAAAAGAAGTTGAACATGTCCTGAAATCAACTGGTATTTCAACTACTGTTTTGAGGGCCGGGATGGTTGTTGGTAATGGAGGTTCTTCTTTTGAAATTTTGAAGAATTTAGTTTTAAACTTACCTGCTATGGTTTTACCTCTATGGACTAATAGCCCGACTCAAACCATTTATATCGATGACTTACTTAGAGTTATTGAACATAGTATCGATAATGATGAAATGATAGACAAAACAATCAACGTTGTTAATGGGGAGAATATAAACTACAGACAATTGATTGAGCAATCATCAGCTTATTTTCAGGGACCAAAAATTTTGATTCCGGTTCCTATCAATTACACTTCATTTTCGAAGTTGTGGGTTAAAATATTTGGCCAAGCAGATTATGAGTTGGTCTCTCCACTTATTGATAGTCTTGTTTGTGACTTGTCATATCCTGAGATACCAAAAGAGATTGAAAAGCTTATCAAGTACAGACATTTTTCTGAGATGTTGAAGCAGATCCCGAAAGAAAGAATAAGGAGGTCATACAAACGAAAAAAAGATAACTGTAACAGCGTTAGATCTATGCAAAGACTATCCGATAACGAGCAATTGCATGCAAAAGATATTAGCGATGAATACGTTGACTGGTTGCCTCGAAAGATGAAGAACCTTATCCAGGTTAAAGGTGAGGGAGGTCATTTGAATTTTACATTGATAGGATTAAGTTCCCCACTGTTGATTCTACAGAGGCAAAAAGAAACGGAGGATCTTGATAGGGTTAAGTTTCATATTGTTGGTGGCCTTTTGAGCAAAACAAAAGATACCGCATGGCTAGAGTTTAGAAAAATTTCAGGGGGGAAATTTACACTTTCCACTATAAACGATTTTGTGCCTTCGTTGCCATGGTATGTATACAAGTACTCTCAAGCTTTAATTCATCTCAAAGTAATGAATGACTTTAGTAACCACTTAAAAAGAGGAAAGCGTGAAGAAAATTAAGAGGTCAATATTTTGGTTCCGAAGAGATTTGAGATTGCAAGATAATAGAGGCCTCTATGAGGCCTGTAAGAGTAGTGAAGGAGTGATTCCTGTTTTTATCTTTGATCAAAATATATTAACTAAACTAAAAAATAAAAAAGATAGGCGAGTATCATTTATCTATGACTCAATTGATTTATTGGAAAAGGATATAAAAAAAAAGGGAGGCAGACTTCTTATTCTTGCAGGTGATCCATGTGAAATTATCCCAAAACTTTCAAAATCTTTAAAAGTAGAAAGTGTCTTTACGAATGAGGACTATGAAGATTATGCAACAAAAAGAGATTCAACGATTCAGAAAAAGCTAAAGACGGATGAGATTCAGTTCATAGGCTTTAAAGATCACGTTATTTTTAGTGGGGGTGAAGTACTAAAAAAAGATGGTACACCTTACAGGGTGTTTACACCTTATAAAAACGAGTGGCTTAAGCAAGTGAGCGAAGAGGACATCAAAGATTATAACCCAAATTTGAAAAAGCTTCTTATAACGAAACCTCAGGGAATAAAGATTGTAAAAGCTATAAGTGATATCGGTTTTGAGTATGAAGAGTATAAAACTAAAGCAGGCGAGAAAGAAGCAAAGAAGCTACTTTCTAACTTTTTAAAACGCATTAAAGACTATGATAAGAACAGAGACAATATTTCACTGAATAATAATTCTCATTTGTCTCCATATTTACGGTTTGGTTGTATTTCAATTCGTGATTTAGTGAGAAGTAGTAATAAATTAAAATCAGATGGTGCGAAAGTTTGGCTTTCAGAATTGATATGGCGTGATTTTTATTCGATGATATTGGATCAATTTCCACACGTTGAAAAGAGTGCATTCCTTCCAAAATACAAAAACTTAAAATGGTCAGGGAAGACAGATCATTTCAAATTGTGGAAAGAGGGGAAAACTGGATATCCAATTGTAGATGCTGCGATGAGATGCTTTGCCCAGACGGGAGAAATGCATAACCGGCTAAGAATGATTGTTGCAAGTTTTTTAGTTAAGGATTTAATTATTGATTGGAAAAAGGGTGAGCAATATTTTGCTCAAAACTTGATGGACTTTGAATTAGCGTCTAATAATGGTGGTTGGCAATGGTGTGCATCTACCGGTTGCGATGCTCAGCCATACTTTCGAATTTTTAATCCCATTTCCCAGTCCGATAGATTTGATCCAGAGGGCGAGTTTATCAAACAATGGATTCCAGAATTAAAAGGTTATTCGAAAAAATATATTCATTTTCCAATGAAGGCCAATGAGGAAACTCAAGAAAGCGCCAACTGTATAATTGGAAGGGATTATCCAGAACCAATTGTTGATCACGCAAAACAAAGAGAAGTGGCCTTGAAATTATATAAAATAGCCAAGTAATTAAATTATTTATTGAGGTTGATGACTTTACTCCTGTAGAGAACTTTTTTAAATCGGTGCTTAACGTGTCTTATATCTTTTTTCATATCCTATCTTTTTATATCGTAAACTTCTCTTTTGGGAATAACATCATAAAGATAAGAATTACTGATAAAGGAATTAGCTCCACCAGAATTTGAAATACCTTTGACTGTAAATTTATGTTGGGTATAGCGTTGAAGATCTGAATTATTTAAAGTCAGGCTAAAGCTTCGACCACCTGTCGATATTTTTCCACATTTAAATGCGATTTCTTCAGAACTTGAAAGATTAGAAGAGGATTGTGCTAAAAATGTATGGGTCTTATAGCTAGTTGCTATTCGAGTTGAAGTCGTCCCTGTCGCTAGAAGTGGAGGCCCATAGGCATAAAGCTTAACCGAAATCGAACTGTTGTCGGTATAATTACATGCAAAGCCGGTTAGGGTGGTAGTTGATTGTCCATAACTGACTTGCTCAATTTTACCGACAATTCTTTTGGTAACAGAAGTATTGTCACAGGTAATTGGATAACGTCCAATAGTTCTTAAATCTCTAGCGCTCGTTTCTGGATCTATGGTGATCATCTTCCAAGTATCTTTTGGAATCACTCTTACATAAAAATGATCATCTCTTGAGTACCAAGAAGTGGTGGTTTGGTTTCGAAGTTCTGCCAGAGAGTTTGACTCAATTGCATCTAGGCCGAGATGACAATTATTGCCGTAAGCTAAAATTTTAACGATAGGAATGACTGGATTCGTACTCTCGGTGTTGGCATCCAACTTGGCCACAGCTCCAATATTTTGATCTGTAGTATATGGATATTTCGGTAATAATTCATATGAGTAACTATTTGAATTGGCTGTGGCAAATAAGTTATTGGGTGTGGCACTTAAAAGTCCCCATTCGCTTTTGGGATAACTAAATTTATTATCACTTCTTTTGACGATAAAAGGTGTTCCCCATGGAGAAGCAGAAGGTGAGCCCCATCTCATGAAGGTCAAACTACCTTCAGTATGATTACTTGAGCATACTTTAAAATTTTTAAATTTTTCTCCTCCTGAGATACACCCTGACCCAGGAGTAAAACCTAAGGAGCGTTTACCAATAACAACTCCCGGAACACTATCTGTAAATGAGCCATCTAGGTCTCGAATGATTGCATTTCCTAATATTTGACGGTCCTTATAATAATCATTTTCGCCATGTATATGTGCCCTATGATAAGGCTCTGGAGAAAAGTAAAGGTCACTTACAATATTTGTAAATTTATTAGATCCTCCAGTGGAAGTGAAGGGAACAACTGTAGAGTTTTCAACGACTCCATTTGCTAGAGTATAAGTTTCATGATTTGTGGAGAAATTTAAAAAATCACTGCGATGAATTTCAAAAGGACCATCGTAGAGGACCATTCCTGTCTTTCGATATCGCGACTTTCTTGTTTGATTAAAAAAGAAATCTTGCATTTCTTGTGTCGTATTAGAAGTTTTTCCAATTAAGATGGTGTCTCGAATGATTTGATTATAAGCATGCCAAAAAGACCAGCCATTTTCGGCTACAAGGTTGTCTTTATAAATGGCACTCTGCCCTCTAAAGTAAATTCCAGTCATATAATTTTTAAATGCCTTCAGTCCTCTAAAAGTTGGAATATTGTCTGGGTCGTAATGAGCACTTCCTAATTTGCGGTCATTGGGATTATTAGGATTATTGGTTAGGGCACCATTGGCAGCACCATCCCAAGTAAATCCAGTTTTACAAGCGTGAGCTGTGTTATAAGAAAACTTATAAGTATCGGTTGTTAAAGGAGTCGCAATGATTGCTCCAGAGCTTCCACGAACTTCTTTTTCAAAAGACATCCAAAAACCGGTTCCAATTGATCCAGAAACGATATTGCTAATGACAAAGTTGTCTGGATTTGAAATCCAAAAGCCAGAGACTGATGGAAATCTTCCCTGAGACTCACTGGTTTGAATATTATCTGAGGCTAGAAGAACTTTGTTGATATGGGGAGCTCTCGCACTGATGGCGAGGTTTTTGATGATTTTATTCTTAACTTCACTTCCATCTTCTAAAAAATAACCATGCCCTTTAAACTTATAACAAACATTGTTTTGTAGGAGGATATTATTTGTCCTATGGATTGTTATGCAACGTTGGAAGGAATGGTGAATAGATGAGTTCCTCACAAATTGGCCACTTCCATCCATTACATGATGCCAGTGAAAAGGATAGCGGGCCATGATTCCTGCCTGGCCCATTTTATAAAGTTCAACACTGTCGATAGCAGCAAAGCCTCCGTGATGAACCATGATATGTCCACCTCTCTCAGCCGTGGGTGCATTTGTTTCGTCAATCAAACCATTAGATTCATCTGATCTAATCAAAATATTCCGAGTTAGATTTGCGACTTCAGCCCTTTCATCGAGAAGGATATTTCCTTTGATTCGTGAAGAGAAAAATTGTTTTTGCCCATAATGCTGATGCTGAATAGTTCCATCAATATAAAGTTTGTAGGGATTGAGTGGATCGATTGAAGTAATAGTGAATGACTCAGCCTCTGAATAATCAAAACCAGTAGGGCCAATCACAACCTTATCTCCAACTAAAAATTTATTTTGAATTTGTGCAGATATAAGATCTTTGGTTCTTGAGCGGGTTGTTTGAACCAGTTTTTTGTTTTGAATAATAATATAATCTTGTCCTGGATAAGCAGTGGCCCCAAGTTTGGTCCATCCCACTCGTTTACGGTTACCGTTTAGGATTAACGAGCCTTCATCCATCACGATAATTCCTCTGTAAGAGGGATCTTGAGTTGGATTAACATTGTTCTCCTTAAGGGAGATAATCATTTTTTTGTCGTATGTATTAGAGCTTGTTCCGCATTGAAAAGTTCCGTGAATATAAATAGTTTTTACTTTGAGTTCGACAACGGGGTCAGCATTATCCTCATCGCATAGAAGTGTTCCATAGACAGTTAGAGTATCGATATTAGTACTTTGATCGAGATAAGCAACTTCCCCATAGGGAATCACAACGGACAATCCTTTCATTCCTTCAAAACTTGCAGGAGATCGTCCAGTCTTTTTGATAGGAGCAAACTTACTGAGAGCTTTCGCTTGCTTGAAGTAGGGATTAATTTCGGCACGCTTACTGATCAAGTCGGCATCGAATAAATTAGATAACGCAACTGTAAATATTGTCAGTGTTATGGCTGGGAGTAAATTTAAAGCAAGCCTACGCATAGTTAACCTTAATATAGTCTGATAAAGCTTGTCGGTTACTAAGGTTGGATGCTTTAATTTCTATTGTGAAAACAGGTGCTTAAGGTAGGTGTTCTTAGTCGTGATCATTGGTGATACTTGTTTCTGATGCTTATCTACTGGATAATTTATTGAGTCGATAATCAGTAATAGAAGGTTTTAAATGAAGAAGTTTACAGGCTTATTGTTGTTAATGCTGATGCTAATGCATGGTTTATTCATTCAAGATTCACTAGCGCAAGATGGAAAAAAATCTTTGGTGCCTTTACCTTCTGTGGACGACTTCACAAAGGGTGATGATGGATGGGGTTTCGGTCTTGGTCTGAGTGTTGAATACGAGACTGCTTACGAAGGGGCCGATGAGTATCACTTCGAAGTTGATCCTGCTGGTGCAGTACAGTGGCGCAGAGGAAATAATATTTTCTACTGGGCGGGAGAGGCTCTGGGTTGGCGTGGACTTCTATCTGAAACGTGGTTATTCGAGACTGTGGTGGGCATTGAAGAAGGTCGTAAAGAAAGTGACTCCGATGACGGTCGTTTGAATGGCCTAGGTGATGGAGATGAAGGTATTGAAATGGTACTGCAAGCACGTCGTGCTTTTGATCCGGATTGGCGTTACTGGCTAGATGCTCGAGTTGTAACCGGTGAAAACGGAAGTCTTGGTCTTTTGGCAGCAGGGAGCCGCTTCGGAGATCAGAACAATGGAACTGGACATGAAGTTGCTATCGCTTTGGTATTTCACGATAGCGATTATGCTAATAAAGATTTTGGTATAACGGCACAGCAGTCAACTGCATCGGGACTGGCCGTGACTAATTTGAGTGGAGGCTTTCGCTCAATTGGATTCAATTACAATTATCGAGAGTATATCTACAAAAATTGGCAGATATTAGCCGAGGCTGTCTATGAGCAGTATGGTAGCGACATTCAGGATAGCCCAATCGCACGTAACAACTTTGAAGCCGAAATAGGGATAGGATTTATTTACGTATTCTAGTTTGAAAATTTTGTCTTTAAATATCTGAAATCGCACCAAAAGAAATTGATAAAATGGTTTATCCTTACCTGAACTTGTCGCAAAATAGTTATCATTTTCTTTAAAATCTGATATTACTGTCGCATGAATATGGAAATAGAAATTACTCAGAAACACGATAACCTCTCCCGTCATCCAATGTATGAACGTTTGATTAGCTTGGAGGCCATAAGAGTATTCATGAAATACCACGTCTTTGCTGTCTGGGATTTCATGTCTTTATTAAAAGCTCTTCAGAGAGAGGTTACCTGTGTCAATATTCCTTGGATGGAATCGGATCATGACTCAGAATCTGTTAGGTTGATAAATGAAATTGTAATTGGAGAAGAGTCTGACTTAGATATGGAAGGGAATGCCATTAGCCATTTTTCTCTCTATAAAAAGGCAATGGAAGAAGTTGGTGCGGATACCTCACTTATAACAAACTTTACTAAAACATTTGATTTTGAATCATTACCTATAGAAATTAGAGAAATGTTAGTATTTCATCTTGACCTGGCAAAGAATGGAAAGACTCATGAAGTTGCTTCCTCATTTTTTTATGGAAGAGAAAAATTGATTCCAGAAATGTTTGAATCTATCGTGAAAGTAATTAAAAAATCAAAACTAGAGTGCCCAAATTTAATCTATTATCTTGAACGTCACATCGAGCTAGATGGAGAAGAACACGGTCCCAAAGCTGCTAAGTTTCTCCAAACCTTGACTAAAACTGATATTGAACAGCATGAAGTTCTAGATGTTGCAAGAAAGTCACTAATGTTTAGATGGAACCTTTGGGATTTTATTCAAAAAGAAATTCAACTTCTGTAGTACTTTGTAATTCTTTCGATTTTTGTATTAACAAATATATTTTATTAGAAGGCTGTCACTATCTCCACAATCACGTGGAGTTTGATAACACTTATAAGGGAAAAAATGAGTAGTAATAATCACTATAGAAACTTAGAGACTATGTACCTAGCGGCCCCGATTAATAAGTTTTATCAGCCTACTATAGAAGTGAAAGAAAAAGCGGCTACTATCTCCATTTCCGTTGATGAGAAAATGTTTCATTCGGCAAGAGGTGTTCATGGTTCGGTTTACTTTAAAATGTTAGATGATGCCGCTTTTTTTGCTGTTAACTCTTTGGAGCAAGAATTTTTTGTATTAACTATTTCATTCACCACGAAGTTAACAACACCAGTTACGTCAGGGGAGCTGGAGTCGATTGGTAAAGTCGTAAAAATGGAAGAAGGTCGATGGCTTGCTGAATCTAT
>JAGSHI010000077.1 GCA_023954635.1 Bacteriovoracaceae bacterium | reverse complement strand
GTAAATCAAGTGGAAACAACTCGTGCTCTTCCCCAGTTTTTAAAGCAAGATCATTCTCGTGATTGATTACTTGTAGGGTAAGAAAACCGGCCTTCTTTACGGCATCAAAGAGTTGCTTAGCTGGAAAGGGGAGAGTCACCTTTGAGATTTGATCAAAGTCAGGCTTACCAGTGATTTTATGTAAAATGTAAGATTCTTTTTTAGTCCCGATCAATAGACCTGAGTACACCTCTGGCATATTCCCTTTTGGGTTGAGTTTTTTATGATAGAGAACTTTGGTTATTGTCGCTACGCCAGTAGTGAAAGGCGTTCCACCTCTTTCAAAATGTCCCTTAACAAGAGTGACTTTAAAAGGTTTTGGATTTTCTACCATTTCTGGAAGGATGAATCTCTCTGGAACAATAGTAAAAAGTTCTTCACCATTCTTTTGGGCCAGATAAGCTTCCTTAGCTTTTTTATTTAGCTCGATTTTTAAAACTGTCTGATAATCATGTGGATTATGGAACATGGGCAGGTGACTTAAGTAGAGTTTCTTTTCACCAAAAAGAACCATACCGTGAACGGACGCTGGGTCCATGTGGTTGTGATCGCTAGCGAAAGTCAGTTGGCTCGTTAGTATTAGGGCAAAGTAAAAAAATAAGTTCTTCATATATAACTCCTAGTTCGTTTCTCTGGACGTTTTAGGCTAGTTTTTATGAGAAGTTTAATTAATAAATTTGATATATGTATTAATTAAACTAATGGTGAATGTTTCTTTGATTAAACTGATGTTTCTTCTCAAGTTTAGGAGGAAATCTACCGATGAGTAGGCTTCATAATAAAGGGTGATAGATGCATGAAAGCCTAATCTTGGACATTTTCTACTACTTTTGCGCAACAGTGGTGTGTGTCCCCATTTTTAAGGCGATTGGCCTAGGCTCCATACTTGGTTATTTAGTGTCTGGAATTCTACTTGGACCCCACGGCTTCTCTCTACTTCATCATGCAGATAATATTCACGAGATAAGTGAGATCGGATTGATCATGCTACTTTTTGTGATTGGTTTGGAACTCAGTCCTGCTCGTCTAAAACATCTCCGTCAGACTATTTTGGGAATGGGCTTGATTCAATTTATATTAACTACCGGGATATTCTATTTTGCTTTATCGTTTTTTGAACTTGGAATGGCCGCTAAATTTTTGATTGCCAGTGCTTTAAGTCTATCTTCTACAGCCATTGCCCTAACGTACCTACGTGATAGCGATCAGTTAACTAAAAGTTATGGGCAGAGCTCTTTTGGTATCCTCATATTTCAAGACTTAATCATCATTCCTTTAATCGCAGCAATTCCATTCTTGGCCCAGAATACTGGTCAGCCTGAATTTGAAACTAAAACTTTTCTTTTGAACTCGGGTCTTGTTGTCCTTTGCCTTGTGATAGGTAAGTTTGCTCTTAAGCCAGCCTTGCACAAGATTTATCACACTCAAAGTAAAGAAATTTTTATGGGGACTTGTTTTGTCTTAATTTTGGGTGCGGCCATGTTGATGGACCAAATTGGACTTTCAAAAGCTCTTGGAGCTTTCATGGCAGGTCTCTTTCTTTCTGCATCTGATTTTCGACCAGAGATTCAAAGTTTCTCTGTTCCACTAAAGTCCATGTTGATGGGCGTCTTCTTTATGGGATTTGGAATGGAGTTTGATTTATCTTTCTTTAAAGATAATTTTCAATCGGTCCTAATGGCTACCGGTGCCTTTATGAGTGCTAAGTTTTTAATCCTCTTCGCCATTGGGAAAATCTTCCACAAGGACTGGCGGCCGGGAGTACATATCGGTTTAATTTTATGCCAAGGTGGAGAGTTTGGTTTTCTGGTATTAAGTATGGCCTTATCTCACAAGATTCTTCCTGTAGAGATCGCTAACTACGCCCTAACAGTTTTAACTGTATCTGTTTTCCTAGCACCTTTCTTGACCAGACTTTTAGAATTTTTACCTCTGTCAAAGTCAGCTCTGGTTCCCGAAGTCGAAACAAAAGTGCTTCCCTTTCCAACACAAGTCTATGATGTGAAACCAGCTCGCCAAGAGAAAGAAGCGGCTTAGATTTCACAAAAGAGAAAAAGTTACGAAGAGCAACTATAATGAGAAACTCCACCTGCCCTAAAATACTCATTAGGTTTAAGCCGATAAAACTTCTCTTCGACTTCCTTTGATTGTTCGTCGTAAGGGTGATTGAGCACCTCTTGCAATTCTTTAATCAATGAATAGTCACCACGAGTTGCGTTTTGATATGCAGGAACGATAAGCCATTCACGCCAAGTATATTTCGGGTTAACTGTCTTCATCCTTTTTGAAACTTCGGATGTGTTGTCGCTATTTTCAGATATGGCTAGAGCACGCCAGTTTGTTAACCAAGTTTGCCATTTCTTATTTAGATCTTGAGATACTTCAGCGTAAAAGCTGTTGCTTAGACTCTCTATGTTTTCTGGTAAGTTTGATAACTCCCGAAAAAAGATAGTGTAGTCAACTTTGGTTTCGATCATTAAAAAGATGAGCGATTGAAAAAGTTCGGGGTGAAATGAGGTTAATCCCAGTTTCGCTGTCCACATTTTTTGAAGTTCATCTTGCATGGACACTTCAAATTCTTTTTGCATTTGATCCAATTCTGCAAACTCACTTGATCCCTCTTTCAGCAAAGGGGCAATGGCACTACAGAATTTTTCATAGTTAAGTTCTGCCGCTTTTGACTGGTTAAAAAAAGAAAAATGTCTACCTCCTCCTGTCCATGGTTGAAAAGCAGGATCAAAGGCCTCACAAAAACCAAAGGGTCCGTAATCTAAGGTAAAACCTCCAGCAGCGCAGTTATCACTATTGAAATTTCCTTGGCAATAACCTACACGCATCCAATTCGCGATGAGGCTGGTTAAGCGTAAGCGAAATGCCTTCGCAAGCTCGATGATCTGTTTTTCAAAGGGAAGGTTTCGGTCAATTTCTTTTTTATATTCTCTTTCAATTAAATGAGTGACGATCGACTTGAGCTCTTCATATGCTTTAGGATGAGCGCTATCACGAGTTCGACGTGCAAATAGTTCTAGTTGGCCAACACGAAGAAAAGAAGGTGCCACACGAGTTGTGATGGCCACTAGATTATCTACCATTACGTCTGGGTCATGAGAGTTGGAGCCCTCTGAGTACCAAGGTCTCATTACAGTTTCTGACTTGGAGGTAAATAGGCAGAGCGAACGTGATGTCGGTATACCTAAGGCATGCATGTATTCCTGAGCTAAGAATTCACGAACACTGGAGCGAAGAACAGCACGTCCATCGGCCCCTCGGCAATAAGGTGTTGAGCCTCCGCCTTTGAGTTGCATTTCCCAACGCTTGTCTTTAAATTTTCCTTCAATTATGGAAATTGCTCGACCGTCACCATAGCCATTACCTGTGCGAAAAGGACATTGGGCCGTATATTCAGTGCCATAAATTGAGAGAGCATAGCCAGTCGCCCAGCCAAACTTATGCATGGGAGAAGGGACACTCGATAGGTCAGCAGAGAATGCTTTTTTAAAGTCATCATCAAAAGCAAGGTCATCGCTTAGGCCTAACTCTTTAAAGAAAGTTTTACTATGAATAACATATTCAGGATTCTCGATGGGGGTTGGTGTCACCGGGACATAGTGCCCAGAGAAAACCTGTCGCGAATGATGATCATGTCCATCTGTTGTAGCATCAGGATCAGAGCTTAGGTTGTTCATTAAGGAATAATCAATGTGTTGAGTAAACTCTTTGAAATTATCTATAATAGGTGCTGTCATAGCTCAGATTTAAGCACTCTGAGGTGTTTAAAGCAATGAAATATCATTCTTCCCTTTGATATTGGATAGAACACGGGGCTTTTCATTTAGTATTGCGTAATGAAAACTCAACTGCTATTCAGGTTGCTATGAAAAAAAAGGTTAATTATTTTAGAGTCTTTTGGAAATCAGCTCTTCTGATTATCTCCCTATATGTTTGGTATCTTTCTTATCTCGGATTCACTGGTAAATAGTGAAATTGGTTTGCTTTATCCCTTTGAATTCATCTGATAAACTACTTAAATGAAATATTATGAAATGCATGACGAAGTCTATGAGAACATTTCTAGGATTGGAAAGGTTAGCTGGGATGGACTAGACACAGCTGAAGAACTTTTTAATCACGAAATAAATCTTGCGATAGCAAAGAGAGTTGATCATTACTTCCCAAAAAAAGAAAATAAAAAAGCTATAGACTTTGGATGTGGAACGGGAACTGTTACTTTATATCTAGCAAATCTTGGATTTGAAGTTAAAGGATTTGATATAAGTCCTAAGGCCATTGAAATGGCAAACGAAAACAAAACTGCTTTGAAATTGAATGCTGAATTTAAAGCATGTGATCTCACTCAATTAAATAATCTAGAAGCAGATCTAACTGTTGATAGTTCTCTTTTGCATTGCCTAGTTGAAAGTGAGCACAGGAGAAAGTTTTTTGATTTATGCTCTGATTTAACTTTTATCCACACGATGATTGAATCTGAAGATATGTCAGAAATGACAGGTCGAGAGCACCTTACTTTTAAAGATGGAATTCTCTGGAGCACGGGGCCTGATCGTTGGGAAATGGATTGGCATAATATTGATGGTCGAAAAATGTTCAAACATAGAAGAATTAGTTCAGAGAAAGGTTTTCTACAAGAAGTGGAAAAGAATGGATTTGAAGTGCTGGAGTATGACCTCAAGGTTAATGAGAAAAATCCTTGTACTTTGATAGGCTGGATAAAGCGAAAAAAATAGCCGTCATAGTACTTTCTACACGCTCTAATCTCCCTCGTAATTATAGTGACTTACGAGGTCACCTCCATAGTAATCATTTAGCAGACCGTGTTGAAATCAATATCTTATAGGCTTCCTAATGAAAAACTAACAATGCAAATGCAACATAACAAAAGTCTAACATTACATTTCTAAAGCTTTATTTTATTTCTATGGAAGAGAAAAACTAAAAGGAGTTATGGAAATGAAAAAAAGTTTGAAGTTGCTATTAACGGGAGTAATCCTAACTAGTCTACTTCCTAGCTTGTCTGCTAATGCCCAAGCTAAATTAAGAGGAAAGGTTAGTATTGATGGTTCATCAACTGTTTTTCCAATTACTGAGGCTATCGCAGAAGAGTATAGAGCAGTTCAACCTAGAGTTAGAGTGAATATTGGTGTTTCTGGAACTGGTGGTGGATTTAAAAAATTTCTAGTCAAAGAAACTGATATCAACAATGCATCAAGAAATATTAAAGACAAAGAAGTAAAGAAAGCTAAGAAAAATGGAATCTCTTACGTAGAAGTTCCTGTTGCCTATGATGGTTTGACTGTTGTTATCAACAAGGAAAACTCTTGGGCCTCAAACCTAACTCCTGCTCAACTTAAAATGATTTGGGATAGAGATTCTAAGGTTAAAAAATGGTCTGATATCGACTCTTCTTGGCCAGCAAAAAAAATTAAGCTATATGGTCCAGGGACAGACTCAGGAACCTTTGATTACTTTACGAAAGCTATAAATGGTAAGTCTGGAAGATCTAGAGCTAACTACACAAAATCAGAAGACGACAACGTTCTGGTAAAAGGTGTTGCAGGTGATAAATATGCCATGGGTTATTTTGGGTATGCTTACTATAAAGAAAATAGTAAAAAACTTCAGTCTGTAGCGATTAATAATGTTAAACCAACAGAAGTTACTATTAACAATGGATCGTATAAACCTCTTTCTAGACCAATCTTTATCTACGTAAGTAAAGATGGTTATAAAAAGCCAGAGGTCAAATCTTTTGTAGGCTTCTATTTAGAGAAGGCAAAAGAAATTGTTGGAGATGTTGGTTATATCGCACTCAAAGATATAGAATATAAAAAGGCTAAGGAATCACTTAAAACTTTAGAGAAATAGATTTTGCATAGATACGCTAAAAAAATGGAAATATTGGCCAGGACCCTATTAGGGTCCTGTGCTTTTTTGTCAATCCTAACTACGATTGGCATTATTTTGGTTTTATCAACTGAGACCATTGAATTTTTTGGTCAAGTGTCTCCACTAGATTTTCTTTTTGGTACTAAGTGGGAACCGCTACTTGAGCCAAAATCATTTGGGGTTTTACCTCTTGTTTCTGGAACACTGATGATTATGGTAGGGAGTGGTCTTATTGCGATACCTATCGGATTGTTTACAGCGGTTTATCTAAGTGAATACTCTTCATTCAGAACGAGGCAAATAATTAAACCTGTTTTGGAAATATTGGCGGGTATTCCCACCATCGTTTACGGTTATTTTGCCCTTACTTTTATTACACCAGTATTAAAAAATATTTTCCCTGACATTGAGGTTTTCAATGCCCTTAGTGGTGCTATTGTTGTGGGCATTATGATTCTCCCAATGGTTTCATCTTTATGTGATGACGCCTTTCAAGGAGTCCCAAGACAATTAAAAGACGGTGGATACGCTTTAGGGGCAACTTCTTTTGAAGTGATTGGGCAAGTCGTTATTCCAGCTGCCGCATCTCGTATTATGGCAGCTTTTATTTTAGCTCTGTCTCGCGCCATTGGTGAAACTATGGCCGTAACTTTAGCGGCAGGGGCGACTCCTATTTTTAGAGTCAATCCATTAGAAAGTATTCAAACGATGACTGCCTATATCGTACAAGTCAGTTTAGGGGATACTCCAGCAGGAGGAGTAGAGTACCTTACCTGTTTTGCTGTAGCGTCGTTGTTATTTGTCATTACCCTTTTTATGAACGTGATAGGTCAAAGTATCATGTATCGAGTTAAGAAAAAGGCAACAAGATGATGAAAGAGAAGACTGAAATATTGATAAATTCAAATCAAATTGAAAAAAAAGAAAAGTCATTCGCTACCATTCACCCTGGTCGAAGACGCGCAGAAAAGGCTTTTAAGTGGATTAGTCGTATTATGACTTGGTCTACTGTTTTTATACTTCTTGTTCTTCTTTATCATTTAGGAAAAGAGGGATGGGAATATATTGATTGGCAGTTTTTAGACTCTTATCCTTCGAGAAAAGTTGCAAAAGCGGGGATCAAAGCTGGTCTGTGGGGAACGGTGTGGTTGATAATCACAACTGCTGTTATTACTATTCCAATCGGTGTGGCATCTGCTCTCTTCTTGGAAGAATATGGTGTTAAGGGAAAAATTGGTAAGTTAATTGAAATTAATGTTTCTAACTTGGCAGGTGTTCCTTCTATTGTTTATGGACTTCTGGGCTTAGCAGTTTTTGTTCGTTGGTTTAACTTTGAAAGATCAATTCTTTCTGGAGCATTAACTCTAGGGCTTTTGATAATGCCTGTTATTATTGTCGCTACTCGTGAAGCCGTGAAGGCCGTACCTGACTCTATTCGCTTTGGTGCATACGCATTAGGTGCACATAAATGGCAAGTGGTCTTTTATCATGTCCTACCAGTGGCCTTACCTGGAATCATTACGGGTGTGATCTTAGCTTTATCTCGGGCCATCGGAGAAACTGCACCTCTTATTATAATTGGTGCTCTTGCTTACGTTAGTTTTGTACCAGAGTCAGTGATGGACGAATTTACAGTGATGCCAATTCAAATTTACAACTGGGCTTCTAGGCCACAGGAAGAATTTCATCAGCTAGCTGCTTCAGGTATTGTTGCGCTTTTGGCACTAATGCTAACCCTAAATTTCATCGCAGTATTTATTCGAATTAAGACTACTAAAAGGAATATTCAATGAATCAGGAAAATATTGTACTTAAAACTAAAGATTTTAATATTTTCTATGGTGAGAAGCAGGCCATCTTTAACATGAATCTAGATATTTGTGAGAAAAAGGTGACAGCTATCATTGGACCTTCTGGTTGTGGCAAGTCAACATTACTGCGTTCTTTTAATCGCATGAATGACTTTGTTCCGTCTTTTAACTGTAATGGTGCGATAGAGTTTGAAAAGAAAAATATTTTAAAACTCGATCCTATGGAAGTTCGAACTAGAATTGGGATGGTTTTTCAAAAGCCAAATCCGTTTCCGAAGTCGATCTACAATAATATTATATGGGGACCAAAAATTCATGGTCACAAAGTTAATTACGATGAATTGGTTGAAGATAGCTTGAAAAAAGCTGCTTTATGGGATGAAGTAAAGGATCGTCTCAATGAATCAGCTCTTGAGCTTTCTGGTGGGCAACAGCAACGTTTATGTATTGCTAGAACTATTGCAATGAAGCCTGAAGTTATCTTGATGGATGAGCCCTGCTCTGCACTAGATCCCAAATCTACAATAAAAATTGAAGATCTTATAGACGATTTAAAAAACGATTATACAATTGTAATAGTGACACACAATATGCAACAAGCGGCACGTGTTTCTGATTACACTGCTTTCTTTTATGAAGGTGAGTTAATTGAATTTGATTATACAGATAAGTTATTTACCAAGCCGAGCAATAAGCAAACGGAAGATTATATTACCGGGCGATTCGGTTAGAACGGAGAGACTATGTCTAAGCATTTAGAAGTAGAAATGGGTAAGTTGAAGGATAAACTTTTGTCCTTAACTTCACTAGTTGAAGATGTTTTTAAAATGGCCATCAATAGTCTACATACTAAAGACCGCAAAATGGCCAAGCAGGTGGTTGAGTTAGACAATGATATTGATGATCTCGAAGTTGAATGTGAAGAAGATTGTTTGAAAATCTTAGCGCTACATCAACCCGTAGCTATTGATCTACGTTATATTGTTGGCGTACTTAAAATGAATAATGATTTGGAAAGAATCGGTGACCTCGCAGTTAATATTGCTGAGAGATCGAACTATATTTTAAAGGCCAAGGAAATCCCTGCTCCTTTTGACTTTACTACAATGTCAGCGAAGGCAATGGATATGTTAGCGGATGCTATTAAGTCTTTAATGAAGATGGATATTGAACTCGCTCGTGATGTCATTAATCGAGATAGTGAAGTCGATGAAATTAATAAAAATATGTACTTCAAAGTCTTTGATGCAATTAAGGAATCACCAGATGACGTGGCCACTTTGATTAACTACCTTGCTATCAGTAGAAATATTGAACGGATTGCAGATTTCACCACCAATATTGCAGAAGATGTAATTTATATGGTTGAGGGATCAATTGTCCGTCATAGCCCAGATCTATACGACGATTAGTTTTTCTATCTTTAAACTCTTATTTTAGTGATTACAGTAATATCATTCATTCTGATATAATGTTGTGATCAAGTTTTTAAATCTAGAGAATTATGAAAGACGGATATAAATTAGTAAAAAATTTTTTGAATGAACCTCAGATCTGTGAACTAGAGAAATGTCTTAATCGAGTTCATGAAAATTGGTGTAAAGAGAACTCTTCGTTTTATCATAAAAAAGCAATCAATAGTGCATATCTGACAGATCCAAAGAATATGTCTTCAAATGAAAGGATGCAGATTTTTAATCTCATTACTTCTCCAAAAATAAATGAACAATTACTCGAAATATTTCAAAAAGACTCTGTTCGGTTTTTAAATACCCAGCTTTTTTTTGATCCAGTAAACAAAGCTCAAAAAAACTACTGGCATCGAGATTTACAATATACTCAACTTCCTCTTGAAGTTCAGAAGGAAGAAGTTGAAATGAAAGTGAACAATGTTGTGCACTTTCGAATTCCTTTGAAAGATGAGCCAGGTATTGAGCTTATTCCGGGGACGAATCACAGATGGGACTCACAAGAAGAGTTAGAGGTTCGAACTCAGTTAAATAAGAGAGAGAGTTTTCATGATTTACCTGGATCTAAGGTTATTAAGCTAGAGAGGGGAGACTTGCTTATGTTTAGCGCAAATATGATTCATCGAGGAATATATGGAAATAATCGCTTAGCATTAGATATCTTATTTTGTGAAAATGACCCTGAGATTCTTAAATACTTAAAAAAATCATGCCTTCCAACAAAAGATGAACTTTTAGAACTAGAGAATAAGTCTCTCTTTATTTAAGACTGATCTTATGATGCTGCAGCCATCGTGTGATGTTGCTCTTATTACACCCTTTCTAGTGATGACACATTCATTAAATTTTAGGCAAGCTTATTTACAAGGCATTTCCCAAGTTCTAAGAGAATTGACTTAACTCTAGGGGAAGTATAATTTTTTGTTGCGTGTTCAACGAAATCTTCATACTTAACATCTTTTTCTTCATGATTGAGGATGTAAAAAGAAAACTCTTGAGACAATAGAAGACAAATAGAAATATTTGAAACTCCATTAGCGATAAATTTTGTAAATCCAACTCCTGTTTTTTGACCATGATGTTCATTGATGAGCTTGGCTGCTCCCGAAGGGATGCCTTTCTTGTCTATGAGTTTTTTGGCATTGTCCTGGGCATGGTAGTAAACCTTCTCTTTATCTTCTTTAGATAATACAGTAGATGAAAAATCTGACTCTGTTCGGATTAACACTAGGTCATCACTCAATCCCATATCAGCAAATATCGCTGCATAAAGAATTGACTTAGATATTTCTGGGGTACACCATGAGAATTGCCTGACAAGAATATGTGCAACAACTGATGTCATATAACTTAAACGATAGTTAAATGTCCCCTCAGTGTTTTTGAAATGTACAAAGAGCTCCCTTAAATTATTATCATCGGAAATAGTTTTCTTTAAGTCTGCAATTGATGCCATCGCGAGATTAGTGGAGGCCTCACTAAAGCCGATACTGGCTAAATGAGTATGTGTTTTCTTATGAACATCTTCATAAGATTGAAAAGATGAATATGACTTTTTCTGACGTTTATCAAAGAACTTCATTAACACGGACTCCATCATCTTTTGATAGTGACCTTTGTCAGAAGCTTCTATGAAGACCTGCTCAATGTTTTTCGTTCGATACTTATGAAGGAATGCAGAACTTATCGGACTGTTTCGTTTAAGTAGCTTAATGTATTTATTGTTCTCTTTAAGTTCAAGATAAATACATACCGGTGAGTGATTAAAATATTTTAAACTGTCGAGTTCTATTGGAAACCAATTCATAAATCCCCCTCTATACCAATTATAAAGGGAGTTTCAGCTCTATACCTAGAACTTTAAAATGTGTTTTTCTTTACGGAGAAATGGCAATAATTCTTGGAGTTCTCTTGGTTCGTAAGGAATGATTGACAATATTCTAGCGATAAATACGTATATCAAGCTTAGTGTAAGGTAAACTTTACATCGAAGATGCTTATTGTTTTTGGAATATACTATTATTATGAATGACGAAAAGAAAATTAAAGTTGCATGGATAGGGAAAGAGACTACCTTTTTCAAGGATATGAAAAACTCTTTTAATGAGAAAATGGCAAACAGGCCAGTTGAGTGGTATGTCTACAATCTCGATAAGGAGAATGTCGGAGAGCTTTTTATTGATAATACTTCTCAATATTTTAATTGGATATTTTTCGATCTCACTTTAGAGAGTCATTACAAGCTCGACATCATTAAAGTAATTAAGAAATACTCGTGCTTATCTTCTATATCACTTGTCGCAATTGTGTCAAAAGAAGGAGAACTAGAAATTAAAGAAGCCGTTGATCTTCCTGTTCAAATGGTTTCAATTGTTAAAAAAGAAGTAGAAGATATTGTGGAAGATGTCCTTTTTTTGTCAGAATCGCAAGAATACAACCCTGAACACTTTAAAACTCTCGGCTTCGATCAAGTTCTCTGGTCGCTATTTCCTGTAACTCTCAGTTTTGATGATGATGAAACAATAGTTCTTCACAATAAGCAAGCAGGACTTGAGTTCATGGGCGAGCTTAAGTCAGAAATAAAAGGCCTGGAGACGGAGCTTGACGAGCGAACAAGTCGGTGGCTTGGACACCCTGACACCGCTTTTAAAATCTTCATGAACTCTAGTTCTGAAAGTGAAACATTTAATACCGTTCAGCTCAAAGTTAAAGATGAAAAATATCAACTCAAAGTAAGAAATGAAAGGTTTAAAAAACTCAAGGAAAAATTTAAATGTGAAGATAAGGACGAGAGCGATGAGCGAAAAAGGGTGCTTATATATGACACCTCTATGAGATTTTTTAATCGCTGCTGGGGCGATAGTCAGTCAGAGGAAAAGGTGAATATGTACAATTTTCCATATTTTAGCAAGGATTATAATATTCTGGAAGAAATATACCCCGACCTTATCATGATTAATGTCTGTAAGACCGGGAAGGAGTATTTTCCAGATGTTGGAGATATTCTAAGCCTTATTCTTAAAGTTCAAACGATTGAGAATTATGATCCACTTATCGTAGTATTTAACTCTAAAGCTCCACAAGAAGATGTTGAATATTCCAGACTTCTTGAAATTGATCTTCACATGACTGATGATTTTATTGAAAAGATGTTTGATCTTCTTGTTAATAACGATGATTTTAAAGTTGGGGATTTAAGTATCAAGGAGAGTATGAATTCAAAGTGTCCTCGTAAGTTTAAAAAGAAGCATACTGTATTTGTGGAAGTTCCTATCCTTCTTAAAGAATTGTCTGAAAACTATATAAAAGTCAAAACGACTTTTAATTTAGTGGAGCCTGTTACAATATATGAGAATAGTGAAATGGGGGCTTTGATAACATTAAGCGAGAAGGCTCAGGATGGATCTGATAAAGAATACACTGGAGTTTTTGTAGCGGAAAATGAATCTCAAAAGACTAGAATCCGAAAATACGTTAATAAATTAAACTTTATTCCAAAAACAGCTGAGCAACTAAAAGAACTTATGGAGTTTATAGAACTCAACGCTAGGGTGAAAATGGAAAGAGATGAGGCTTGGCAAAGACTTTTGGAAGAAGAGGGTGGTGAGAGCATTAGTGAAGAACTTGAACTAAGTGAAGAAAGTGTTGAAACTTAAGTATTGAAGTGGATAGGGTGTTTAGCAAACCTCTACCAAGTCTTCAACAGAGTCAGTAAAAGCAGACTTTCTATTCTTTCTTTTTTCAGCTTTTTCATCAAAATTTCGTCTTATAACCTCACCATTAATCACATCAACATTTTCAAGCTCTGTAACGATGTGAACTCCTAGTTTCATAATTTCCTTCATGAGGTTCTCTAGGACTCTGAACTTCATATCCTTTCCTCCTTCTCTGCAAAGTTTCCCCGATAGACGCAAGTTGCGACCGGTGCAAGAATAAGAAAGTTGGGTAAGGTCTGTTCGATACTTAGTGAGAAGTTGACGTACTTTCTTATTAATTATAAATCTTGAGATTTTTTTCATGATTATATACTATCATCGAGTATCAGGAGAAAATCACGACAATGTCTTATTGAAAACTTAGCTTTGAAGTGTGAAGTAAATTTGACTATTCAATCGAATAGTATCAAGAAATCTTTAATAACCTTATTTTTTGGGCAGAGAAATAAATTTTCGATCTTTTAGATTACGATCGCGAGACTCTCTATTATTTTCGGATTTAGCAATACATCTATATTCAAAATATTTTACTTAAGAAGCCTTACTTTAAAAAATTTTTATTATTCTTAAAATCTTGATTTATAACAATATCAGTTCTTGATAACTGCTTTCGCAAATTTTTCATAAACTGATAGGGCCATTTCTTTTGAATAGCATTGAAAATAAAAGTAGGAAACCAGCCACCAAGGTCATTTAAAAAGGCCATTTCAACTTCGGTTACATTTTCACTCACGGACTTTATGATGCTGTAGCCATCGTGTGATGTTGCTCTTATTACACCTTTTTTCGTAATAGCATTTTGATGCTGGATAGATTTCAAATTAACAGAAATTGTATATGTCTTGGGATCATAACTGCCTAAGGTATGAATGACATAATCTCTATCTGAGAATGGCCAAGGAAAATCATATTGGTAATATACAGTTAAATCGGAAACTGATTTCTTTTCAATTTCTTTTACAATTTTTGCGTGTGGCATCCACTCAGTTTTTCTTTTGTTGTCTGCTAATACAGAAATGACACGCAATATATTATGATTTATTCGAGCTTTGAATTTGATGGGAATAACGCCAGAATCATGTTTGAATTTTTCAGGCCGATAGACAACAATCTCATCTTTTGAAGATATCTCTTTCCACTCAATTGTCCTAAGCCTTGAGGCATAGGCCATCGAAATACTACAGTAAATTAAAATGGCTACTTTGAATAACTTCATCTCGTTATACAGTTCACAGATTAATTTAAAGGAGGAGCGTATTGAGTAAGAACGATTCCATCCACTGCCGCTTTGTATTCATCGATACTAGGCACTCTACCAAGTATTGAAGATAGAACAACAACTGGAGTAGAAGAGAGTAATGATTCCCCTTTTTTCACATCAGAATCTTCAACCACTCGACCTTGGAAAAGACGAGTAGAGGTCGCCATAACAGTATCACCTTTTTCAGCTTTTTCCTGATTACCCATACAAAGGTTACAACCCGGACGCTCTAAGTACATGATGTTTTCATATTCTGTACGTGAGGCATTCTTTGGATCAGTGTCGTCAAACTCAAAACCTGCATACTTTTGAAAAATTTCCCAATCGCCCTCTGCTTTTAACTCTTCGATAATATTATAAGTTGGAGGAGTAATAACGAGTGGAGCTTTGAATTCAACTTTTCCACTTTGGCTTTCTATATTTCTAAGCATTTGAGAAACTATTTTCATATCACCTTTGTGGACCATACAAGACCCAACAAACCCGAGGTCAACTTTCTTTTCACCTTTGTAAAATGAAATAGGTCTAATTACATCGTGAGTGTATCTCTTAGAGACATCTTCGTTATTAACGTCAGGGTCAGCAATCATTGGTTCAACAATTTGATCAAGGTCAACTACGAACTCAGAAGAATACTTAGCGTTATCATCTGGTCTTAGTGTTGGAGCATCTCCTGACTTAATTCCATTGATTCTTTTATCTGCAATATCAATGAGTCCTTGAAGAACTTGCTTTTGGTTATCCATTCCTTTGTCGATCATGATTTTGATTCTGCTCTTAGCAATTTCAAGAGACTCAATTAAAGTTTCGTCATTTGAAATACAAATTGAGGCCTTGGCCTTCATTTCAGCAGTCCAATCTGTAAATGTAAAAGCTTGATCCGATAGAAGAGTTCCAATATGAACTTCAATGATTTTGCCTTGGAAAATATTCTCTCCACCAAACTTCTTTAACATTTGATATTGAGTAGCGTGAACTACATCTCGAAAATCCATATGATCTTTCAGAATTCCTTTGAAAGTAACTTTTACAGATTCTGGAATTGGCATAGAAGCCTCACCTGTTGCGAGAGCTAATGCAACAGTTCCAGAGTCAGCTCCAAAGGCAACACCTTTAGACATTCTCGTATGGGAGTCTCCACCAATAATGATGGCACGATCATCAACTGCTAAATCGTTGAGGACTTTATGAATAACATCTGTCAAAGGAGGGAATTTGTTTTCAGGAGATCTTCCAGTAATAAGACCAAAGTCATTCATGAACTTCATTAGTTTTGGAGTATTTTCTTGAGCCTTAGCATCCCAAACGGAAGCAGTATGGCAGCCTGACTGGTAAGCGCCGTCCACTGATGGAGCAATTGTTGTTGCGGCCATCGCTTCAAGTTCCTGGCATGTCATTAGTCCTGTCGTATCTTGTGAACCAACAATGTTTACTTTGACTCTAACGTATGAACCTGCATGTAATGTTTTTCCAGGAGTCGTACCAACTGCATTTCTATTAAAAATTTTCTCTACTGCAGTAAGACCTTGTCCATCATGGGAAACTTCTTTTGAGGTAGCGTAAGCTGACTTAAGGTCTTGCCCTAGAGCTTCTGCTGCAAAAGCTTGAAGCTTTTTTCCAAAAACGACAGCGTAAGATCCACCTGACTTGATTGATTCCATTTTTTGTGGAGTAAGAGCAGCGGAAATATCTATAAGTTCCTTATCTCCATTAT
>JAGSHI010000209.1 GCA_023954635.1 Bacteriovoracaceae bacterium | reverse complement strand
TATCATCGACGAAATTGTAGATATTGCCGTGCCTACGGAAGAAATGCAAGAAGATGTATCTGGCATGACCGAAATTGAGGGAACGTTTTTTATAAATGAGCACTTTGTTTCAGTTATAAACATGGACGAGCTTACTTCCAAAGCTGAAACAAGAGTTGAGAATATAGAAAAACAGTTTAGTAAAGAAACATTAAAAGCAGCCTAGGAGCCAATATGTCTTTAGACGTTAAATCATTGCGCAGTAATTTTGAGTTATTAAAACCTATTGCCCCCGAATTTGCGGATAAGTTCTATGAATACTTATGGGGCGATTATCCAGCGAGTAAGGCTCTATTCGAAGATGTAAAAATGGAGAAGCAAAAAACGGCCCTTATTGGTAGCCTAGTTTACATCGTTGATAACCTAGAAAATGAAAAATCTCTTGTTGAGTATTTGGAATCTATGGGTTCAAGACATAATAACTATGGAACTGAAGAAGCCCATTATGAAATTGTTGGTGCATCAATTATTAAAGCCTTGAAGTTTTTCTTTAAACGATTATGGGATGAAAAAACTGAGGCTAACTGGGTAGCGGCATACGGTGTAATTTCAAGTTGCATGATCGAAGGATCTAAAAAATCCAACCATAGTAAACCTGACCTACCTGAAGTTAATGTTGAAGCCGAACTACCTGAAGTAGTTAGTAATAATGATGACGTTGAAGATGTAGCCTAGTGACATTTTGG
The DNA here is from genome assembly GCA_023954635.1 of Bacteriovoracaceae bacterium. GTDB lineage: Bacteria > Bdellovibrionota > Bacteriovoracia > Bacteriovoracales > Bacteriovoracaceae > M0603. Next base: position 2,975 of record JAGSHI010000209.1, on the reverse strand, counting down.
TTTAGTTGATTCAATGAGCTCTTTTTGTACACGCTCTAATTTATCAACTAGAACATGAATCTGTGGAAGAAGCTCACTGCTTACAACTTGCATAAGGAGCTTATTAAGAACTTGAATTTTTAGCTCAGGTTCACAAGGGAGTCCCGCCATGAGTAAATCAATTTCTCTTTGCAGTATCCCAAGCTCGGGAAAGGCCAGTAGGAGCTCTTCTTTTTCCTTAAGAAGACTTTCCAGTGTGATGGTGGAGTTTTTCATGGTTCACCTCCCTGCGTTAAATAATATCACAACAATGAGGAATATGCGAAGTATCAATATTTACAATTACTTAGAGGTTAGATATGTCAGTTTGGGATGAGTTAACCGATACGGAAATCATCTATAGGATTAATAAAAACTTTTACGAAAAAGTTTATGAGCATCCTTGGCTTTCCCTCTATTTTGTCGATATTGATCAAGATTTTATAACTGATCAGCAAACAAGATTCATCACAGGTGCTATTGGTGGGCCTAATACTTATTCAGGTCGCATGCCATCTAATGCTCATCCACATATGTATATAACTGAAGAACTTTTCGATATAAGAAAGAAGCTTTTGGAAGAGTCCCTAGAAGAGGAGAAAGCTCCGGAGTCCTTAAGTGCGACTTGGATTAAGATTGATGAGAGTTTTAGAAGAGTGATATGTAAAGATTCAATAAATGATTGTGAAAAACGTTATACAACTGATGAGATATTGGCCCCAGGAAAACCATATAATTATAAAAAAACAGGTTAAGCTGGGTCTAAACAAATATCTAGATAGAACTCTCCTTCTTCAATTTGAAATGGAACCACCACAGATGCGCTTGCAGCAACGTGATTTAGAGTTATTCCCTCTCCCCTAAAAACAGATGGAATAGCTTTTTGAATTTGATAGTCAGAATTATCATTCAACTGAGACTTAGCCTGGCCGAGGATGATATTCGTAAATTCTCCGGCTGCATCTTCTATATCCTGATCAATTTTTGTATGTTCCATTCCTATCATATTGGAATAAATTTTTAAAAAAATATCAGCGGGAAAACAAATGGCCAAAGTCCCATTAAACTTCTTAGAAGTAATACCTATAATTCCTGCAATATCCATAGGAAGATCAATTCGAGGATCTTTAACAAAGAGTTTACCTAGCTTGATTTTGGTATTGGCCTGGACTCCGAATGTATTAATTGTTGCCTGAATAAAAGGATTAATAAAATTAACGTCGAGCTTTGGAGATTTTCCAGTAACAATACCAAAGTCAGTTAAGGCTTCAGCATAAGAGGATTTAAAATTAAAAACGTTATCAACACCGGCATCAATAATTTCTTTCTGCATACTTTTATTCATATTAATGGTTGCCATTTTTTGAGCTGTCTCTTTTGAGAATTTAGTAAACAACCGGAAAAACTTGGGAATCATCGACTCAGTTCCCTTGAAATCCAGAATGAAAAAGTGACATTCAGAATTAGATGCCTTATTAAATACAGACACTAAAATCTCTTCATCATTTAGCGAAATTCTTTCGCTAAATGTAAATAACCCGTGAGAGCCTTTTGATTGAAAAGAGATTTCTTTCATAATTAAACCTAGCTAAACTTTTTATCAAAGACTTGTTTTAGTCTCTCGCCAAACGAAGCCGAGTTAAATGGTTTCACGACATAGCCATCAACACCATTTTCAATAGCCTCTTTAACTTGCCCACCTTCTTGTTCAGCAGTCACCATCATAAAGGCTATATCTTTGAAATTATCATCCGAGCGGCATTTTTTAAGTAAATCGATTCCAGTCATGATTGGCATATTCCAATCGCTAACAATAAAGTCGATTTTTCCGTGCTCTCCACCGCCAGATTCGAGAACTTCCCAAGCGGTTGATCCGTCATCAGCTTCAACAATATTTGTAGCCCCATGAGCCCTCAAGCATTGCTTAACAATTGTTCTCATCGTTTTCATATCGTCTATAACTAAAAATGTTTTATCTTTAACTTCGGCCATCTATACCTCCAAACAAAGTACTCTTACTTGTTATTAACCAGTTTGAGATTTCATTTATCATATCTGATATTGACGATATAATAAAAGAAGAATTATTTCCTAGCGACAAATTTGACGTATTTCTATTCTACCAAGTACTACACTGCATAGGTCGGTCTAAGAAGAAGCGTACTTGAAGAGAATAAGGGAATTATCATCGTAAAGGTAGGTCTCAGAATCCTCTTCCGTTTTCTTGATATAGCTATGTATTCTTTCTTCAAAGTTTCCACTTGTAGAGAAGGATGCAATCTCTTCGATGCGAAAGTGCTTCGATACCCCGTCACTCATAAGAGCAATAATATCCCCATCTGCAAGAGGAATTTTTTGGGAGAGCTCAATTCGCATGGGCTCAAAGCCTACTCCGTTAGAGACAATATTATCCTCTACAAGTCCTGCTTCTTCTGACTGTTCGTGAGGAATCAGACCCGACTCAATTCCGTAACCCAGAGGTGAATGCTCAATCGTTCGGTATTTAATTTTTCCGCGGCTTCCAAAAAGATAAGAGACAGAATCACCACAATTGAAAAATTGAACGTAGCCATCTTCGATTAAAACCCCCGTAAAAGTTGCTCCGGCCCCAATCTTCAAGCCTTTAACTTCTTGATCTGCCTTTTCTATGGCATCCAGAAAGCGTCCTCGGTCTAGCTCTTTTGAGAGTGCTTTTTTAATAGTTTCACAAACCATTCGAGAGGCTCGCTCCCCGCCTTGATGTCCTCCCATCCCGTCAGACACGACCAAAGCCTTACATAGCCCTTCTATGGCGTATAGTCCAAGACAGTCTTGATTAGGCTTATCGTAGTGAGATTTACAAGAGAATAGCTCTGCTAATCCATTTTTGAACTCGCTCTGCATATGCTCTTTTTCTGACTGAAGGATTACCGAGTCGCTCATTAGTTTCTCCAACTCATAGTTTCAAGATGAACTCT
>JAGSHI010000117.1 GCA_023954635.1 Bacteriovoracaceae bacterium | reverse complement strand
TATCAAAATGCTTGCCTTTTAAGGCCTTTAAAATTAAATTATCAGCTCCAAAGTAAGTGGGCCGGTAGCTCAGTTGGGAGAGCGCGACGCTGGCAGCGTTGAGGTCGCAGGTTCGATCCCTGTTCGGTCCACCATTTTACTAGATGCCGAAATTTTCATTTCGCTTTTTTTTCGCCTTGAATAGCTAACCCTTTAAATTACTTAACCCCATGGTATCAATCACTTAGGTTCTGCCTCATCTGTTCATTGTTTCTCAATATCTTCTCTTATCTCTCGTGTTGGCTTTGATGTCTTTGGGCAGGTTAAAGAAAAAATTCTTGCTGATATGTCAGGCATTGTAATAGGAAAAAATGTCAGACCAAATTGTGACGCGGGAACTCGAATTCTTCATCTTGGTGTAAGTATAATTGAACCGACCCCCGAAGACATACCTGGACATGACGACTTCGACTTAGGAGAAAAATGAGTCTTTACGATAAATTTAATTTTGAAACAGGTAGAATTCTTTCTTCTAATGTGAAGTTAATAATAAACTTGAAAGTGATGCAAAATATGTCTATCCACAAAGAAATTCGAAAAGCTGAACAGTCAAAAGTTATGCTAAAAAGCTACATTAACTCAGAGCTTTTAACAGCTCCTAAAAGAAGAGTAATAAAATGGATAAAAATAATTCGTTCTATTTAGACGAAGGTGACATTATTTCAAACAGATTTACTGTCTTGGACAAGTTAGGTTCAGGCTGGGAAGGCGAAGTTTACAGAGTTGAAGAAATGTTAACCAAGCAAGAAAGGGCCATAAAGCTTTATTACCCTAAAAGAAACAAGAAATTCAAAGTAAGTACTAGGTATGCTCAAAAACTAGAAAAACTTATTGATTGTCCAATTGTTATGAATTATCTATCTCATGAAATTATTTTCATTGGAAAAAATGAAGTTGCCTGTCTAGCCTGTGAGTTTATAGAAGGTGAAATACTCGCCCAGTTTGTAGAAAAACAAAGAGGAAAGAGATTAGGAATCTTTCCTGCTATTCACCTCCTCTACTCTTTAACACAAGGAGTAGAGGCCATTCACCTTGAAGGTGAATATCACGGTGATCTTCATACTGAAAACATTATCATTAAGCACTTCGGTTTGGAGTTTGATATTAAAATTTTAGATTTCCATCATTGGGGAGACTCTAAACAAAGTAACCGCGAAGAAGATATAATAAAATTAATTAGAATCTTCTATGACATATTAGGAGGGGCTGACAGATATCCAAAGCTTCCACCGTCTATAAAGCATATCATATGTGGGCTAAAGCGTGGTCTAATCCTAAAGAAATTTAGAAGTGTCAGCCATCTAAGAGTTCATTTAGAAACAATGGATTGGTCAGATGCCGTTTAAAACAAATATCAGTTTACTTATTTCTGGAGAAGGGCCAATACAATCTGAAGTTTTTGATTGGGGCGAATACCGGATTGGGTATTACCTTGAGATGAATCGTGAAAAGACCACAAAGAATGAAGATGTTTTGTTCATACACGGTAATGAGAAAGGTCTGGTTTTTGGTGTTTCTGATGGAGCTGGAGGTCACCCAAAAGGTCATAAAGCCGCAAAAATTGTTGGCCAAAAAGTTTCTGAATATTTTCACCATAAGGATTTTGATAAAAGAAATATGCTTAACTTAATTGAGAAAATAAACGATGAAGTAATTAGTTTAAAGGTTGGTGCAAGATGTACCTTAGCAATGACAACAATTGAAGATAACCAAATGAGAAGCTTCTCTGTTGGGGACTCAGAGATTATCTATTGGAACGCTCTTGGCAATGAGATTTACTCCAATATTCCTCATTCAGAAGTTGGTTATAGAGTGGAAGCTGGAGATGTGGAACAAAAAGAGTCACTAGACGACCCAAATAGGAATATTGTTAATAATTTAGTTGGAGACAGCACAATTAGGATAGAATCTGCATCAAAAATGCTTATGAAAAAAGGTCATACTATCTTAATTGGTACAGATGGAGTATTTGATAATATATCTCACGAAAGTTTAAGAGAGCTAGTTGCGACAGGCCCATTTAAAAAATCATTCGAAGATTTGTACAAATATTGTAAAGAACAGAATCCTGAGACATGGAAAAAAAATGATGACATTGGATTTACTTTACTAAGAAAGATTAAAAGTTAAGGTATAACGATTAATGCTTTATATATAAACAAGGGACTAAAAATGAATATATGTTTTGTAATTGGAAAATGGGAAGAAATGGACCCTCAATATGAGACGACTCTTACTCTTATTCATGAATCTTGCAAAAGAGGACATAGAGTTGCAGTGTTCTCGCCAGGCAATTTAACTATAAGAGACAATATCACCTATGCATTTTGTAAAATTATCGAAAAAAACCAAAAGGTTTCGGACTCAATCCCTAGCTTTTACAAGAATGTTAAGTTCAAAAAACAACGATTACCAGTAAAAGGATTTGATGCAATTTTTCTAAGGAAGAATCCCCCTCTCGATAATAACATGTTGAATTTTCTTGATTCTGTCAAAGAGGATACAATCATAATTAATGATATTGATGGGCTAAGAAAAGCCAGCAATAAAATTTACACGACAAGCTTTGAAGACGAACACAACTACATTCCCGAAACTCATGTTTCAAAAGATATAGACTATTTAGAATCGGTTATTACAGAAGCAAAAGCAGATAAAATGATTTTAAAGCCATTAGATGGATATGGTGGAAAAGGAGTCATTGTTCTCGAAACAAAAGCTAAAATGAATATTCGATCTCTTCTTGAATTTTATATTGGTGATGACAATAAAAACTACGTAATTCTACAAGAGTACTTAGAAGGAGCAACAGAAGGTGATGTTCGTGTACTGATGCTAAATGGAGAACCCATTGGGGCGATGAAACGCGTTCCAAAAGATGGAGATGCAAGGTCAAACGTACATGCAGGTGGCACTGTAGAAAAATATTCGTTAACAAAAGTAGACAGAGAAGTTTGTCGAGTAGTTGGTCAAAAACTCGTCTTAGATGGAATTTATTTTGCTGGCCTTGATATAATCGATGGAAAGTTACTAGAAGTTAATGTCCTAAGTCCCGGCGGAATTCCACGAATCAATAAACTTAACAAAGTAAAATTACAAAGAAATGTTATAGATTTTATCGAGCTAATGCATAAGAAACGAGATGATGCAATCAACAGAAAATTATCGTTTCGAAAGGCCATTGACGATGCTTAAACAATCTATTACCCAGATTATTTCAAAGATTAACAAGGAAGAAACTTTTTCATGCTTCCTACCTGATAGCTCAATCTCTATAACCGTAGAAGACTATGTTCCTTACATATGCACGGCCATACACAATGGTGGAAACATGAGAAGGGAGTTGAGAGACAAATGCTCTCTTACAAAAGCTGAAAGATGGCAAGAAGAGGACCCTCATACTGGGGACTTTATTAGTTCTCTTCCCATAAGGTTGATCGCACATGATAGTCGTTATGAATATGATTTAAACAGACCCCCTTCTGACTGTATTTATACAAAGGCCTGGGGCAAAGATGTTTGGACTAAGACCCTAACTCAGAAAGATAAATCTACATCTATAAAGAAGCACGATAATTATTATAGAATCATTGATGCTCTGGTAGCTAAGCTTGAGGGCAAATTCAATGGTTGTTTAGTGATAGATTTACACAGCTATAATGGAAAAAGAGAGGGTTTAGAGAATGCGCCAACATTTAATTTAGGCTCTAAAAATATAAGAAAAAAATATAGACCTCAACTAGACTATTGGCTGAAGCGTCTGAAAACGATTGAACTCCCATTTATGGAGCTAACTGTTGAGGAGAATGATGTTTTTCAGGGGAATGGTTATCAATTAAAGTACTTAACTAAAAAGTACAAAAAAACTTTGGTACTTGCCACCGAAATAAAAAAAATATACCTAGATGAAGAGTCTGGAGATATTTACCCTGAAATAATTACGAGCCTTAAAGAAGAATTTAAAAAGGCCATTACTTTTCAGGCTAAATTTTTTGCTAATGAAATTACTAATGTAACTGTAAAAAAGAGACATGGCATGTTGAGTCCTGAGTTAGAACCTGTCATTAAACAAATAGATTCAGAGCTTTATAAAATGTTGCATACATTTGATGTATTAAATTATGTAACACCTACCAATTTAGACTCTGAGAAAAGAAAGTTCCTCAAATTAAAAGTTAAACGAAGCCCAGTATTTAAATACCTTCCCTTACAAATAGAAAATTCACTTTTAAAACGTGCTTTATATTCTTTACCTACCCAAGAGATAAAAGATGTCACTCTTCAAAACCTATACACCCAAGTTATAGATAGCTACGCAGACCAAGTAGACCTTCTTTACAATCGAGAAACTATAAAGTTTCTATACTCTTCTTTAAAGTACTATGGAGAACCATCAGCACAGGAGATTGAAATTTCGAAGTTTCTCCTTTCTGCCCCCCATGATGAAATACCCGATGAACAGCGAGTCGGAAGTGATAGAATAAAGACCCTAGCTGAAGAAATGATTGAAAAGATGAAATTTAAGGGCAAGGTTGTAATTGCTAGAAATATTGCTGCAAATGCTATTTTTAATCCAGATAAAAATCAGTTGAGGATTAAGCCTACTGCAAATGTCACTGAGAGCTATGCACAAGCTTTAGCGCACCATGAGATTGGCATTCATATGTTAACAACTGAAAATGCTAAGCTACAGTCATTAAATATTTTAAAACTTGGTTTCCCATTAGATACTAAAACTCAGGAAGGACTCGCGATATTAAGTGAGTACTTATCTGGTAATCTAAGCATTTCACGCCTAAAAGAATTAGCCTTGAGAGTGATGGCCGTTGAGCATATGATTAAGAATTATGATTTTGTGCAAACTTTTGAGTACTTAGTAAATCAGTTCAATGTCGATCAAAATCATGCTTTCAATATAACTGCTAGAGTTTATCGAGGAGGAGGATTTACAAAAGATTACCTTTATCTCAGTGGGTTTAAGGACATTTTTAGGCTTTTTAATAATAAGAAAGAAGACGTAAGCTCTTTGCTCATTGGTAAAACTTCTATTGAGTTTATATCAGTCATTTCTGAGTTGATATCCCGAGGACAATTAGTTAAACCTAAACATGAGCCTCTTTCATTCAAAAGCAAGTCAAAGAAAAGCCATTCTTCCTTGGAGTACATATTACGAACTTTTCTAGACTGAATTAAGGTTATTTTTTACAAGGAGGGCACAATATGCATGGAAGCAAATTAAAAACAGAAATTAAAAGAGTAGATGGATACTTAAAAGAAGTTGTTACTTTCTTTGATGATTCAGGAAAACCAATATCTCATATTATTAATCCCCTTATGGTAGAGCTTCGACCAAGGGATATTGCCCAGCTATTTGTGGGTGCACTTTTGGTTGCAAGTCCTTTGTGTTTTACTGAAGAAGTATGGCAGTTAAGTGAGTCTCTTCCAAAAACGAATATTTATTACCTAATGCTTTGCTCCTTTGTGGCTGTAACTATGTTTGTTTACTTCAACTTTTATCGGTTTAAACTTAAAGGCCATGTTATAGAGTTCACAAAGCGTATAGTAGCAATATATCTAATAACAACATTAAGTGTTATACTCGTACTGTTTTTGATTAATAAATTTCCAGTAATGACGCAGCCTTATATTGCCATGAAACGAGTTATTCTTATTGGTTTTCCCGCAATATTTGGTGCAACTATAACGGATTATTTAAAATGAAAGATGTATTTCCAGTCGAACTATTGCGCCCTTCTATAATTAAAATTATTAAGGATCATTACCCAAAACTTCTCGAAAAAGAATTTGTAAATTTTAAAGATCTAGATGAAGCAGTCTTAACTCACGATGGCCTTTCTTTAAATGATGTGTGGAGTAGCAAGTCTTGTCTTTATATTGGTCTTCCAGTTCTAGGCTATCCAAAAGTAGCGAAATCCCTTGGTAAAATGATTTTAGGAGACCTATCCAATGCCATTTATCAAAAATATAGTTCTTACAACTCAGACTCTTTAGATAGTTTAGAACCTTGTGCCGTTTACATAGATGAACTCTCAGCAGTTATTTATGACGGGTTCATTGAAATTCTTAATAAGTGTCGAGGTGTAAAGATGGAGCTTAACTTTGCCTTTCAATCCCCTAGTGACATCGAAAAGATATCAACTTCTCTATTAAAACAGATCACAGAAAATACGAGTAATTGGTTTATTTTCAAACAACGCAATGAGGAATCTGCCAGCTACTTTTCAAAATCTATTGGAACTTTAGAAGGAAAAAAACAAACGACTCGTATCGAAAATGGAGAAACGTTAATATCTCCAAACAACTTAATGAGATTTTGATCTATCTAAGAAATTCTGATCCCAATTCTAAATATGTTCTACCTCGCCTTACTGGGTGGACAGGTGGAAGCGCTGGAAAGATCCTTAGAATGTTTCTCGAGCGAATTGGTATAGAAAAGCATGTTACTTTGCATACCTTGAGAGCTTGCTTTGCCACTCACCTGTTAGCAACAGGAGCTGAACCCATGAAAGTGATGCGAATGGGAGGCTGGAGTGACCTTAAGACCTTTCAGATCGATATAAGGATGGCAGGTGTTGATGTTAAGGGTGTTAGTGACGCGTTAGATGTTCTGCCCACTGCTTCAATTAAAAATGTGTTGAGTCTTCATAAATAGAATTTAAAAGTCTCTTCAAATCTCTACGGTTAACTATTATCGAGCAACTTAGTTTGCAATTGGTTGGAATCACGTTTAATTCCTTGATTCCACCATTTTATTTTCCCTCTAAATTTATGTTTATCGATCAAAATTGCTCAAACCTGCTCGCAGGTCCGCAGAAAGCTTTCGCTTTCAGTGTTCGGTCGAGGAGCAGGATGCGACGAATGCAGGTGTGAGCAGGAGCGATCACCTGTCACCATTTTACTTTCATTCAATTTCAATATTAAAAAAAATTCGTTATGCTTTAACCAATGAATACTCTTAGCAAACATTTTCTATATTTATTATTGTGCACAGGTTTGCTTTGCCAAATACAATTATCTTTTGAGTATAAAGACATCGACACACACCTTGGTGAATTCTCAAAATACAATGTCACTCATCACGACAATATTGATGATGAAGTAACAGACCATGTTCACAAACATAAACACAGCCAAGACGGAGAAGAGCACGATCACAATCACGACCACACAAAAGTTAGCCAATATGAAGTTAAGGTTTTAGATAACTCTCAAAATTTGATCTACTTCTTGGCCATACCAAAATCAAAAAATAATTTTTCTTATAGAATACTCATCTCAAGTCCACACCCTTTTGGGATTTTCAGACCACCCATCTCCTAGCCATTTTTAAATTAAAATCTTTAATTAAAATGAACAGGAGAAATTATGTACAAACTTATATTAAGTTTTATTCCACTTTTTTGGTCAGCAAACTCATTTGCTCATGGAATCAGTGAAGATGCAAAACGCGCCATGATCGAGGGAGGATACCTCAAATACATCTGGCTAGGCGCCGAACATATGATTACAGGTTACGACCACTTACTTTTCTTACTTGGCGTCATCTTTTTTCTAACAACCTTCAAGGATATCGTTAAGTTCATCAGTATCTTTACCCTAGGTCACAGTATTACTTTGATCTTAGCTACTTTCATGGGAATCACAGCAAACTACTGGTTAGTCGATGCTGTAATCGCAGTCAGCGTTTGCTACAAAGGTTTTGACAACAATAATGGTTTTCAAAATTACTTTGGTATGAAAAAGGCACCAAATTTATTGATGATGGTTTTTATCTTTGGTCTTATACATGGATTCGGCTTATCTACCAGACTTCAACAACTCCCACTAGGAGAAAAAGGTTCAGAAATGTTACTTCGAATCATCTCTTTTAATGTTGGTGTTGAACTCGGACAGATCACTGCCCTTGCCATTATGCTTGTTCTTTTATCGAGCATCAGAAAGACAGAGTTCTTTAAGAGACTTTCTAAAGTGGCTAATGATGGAATAATATTGGCCGGGTTTATGTTGCTCTTAATGCAACTCCACGGCTACCTTCACACCTCATCTCCAGACGAGTTTGGCTTTAGTGAAGACAACCATATTCACCACCATATGAAAATGAACAAACCTAGAGTTGAAAAAACTGAACACGACAATTTATAAGGAGTACCTTTATGAAATTTTTTATATTAATAACAACACTCGTTTTAAGTATAAATCTATATGCTGGTCCAGGACACGGACACTCACATGGGCATGGTCATTCTCACGGAGCCACTCAAATCCCAAAAGAGAAAACAAGTGAAGTTGGACGACTACACATAAGAAGATTAATCAAACTTGGAAAACTAGATAAATCTTGGAACGATTCTTCTTTTGATAAGTCAGAAAAAAAGAAGTTCAGAGGAAACACTGAATGGGTTGTCACATTTGATAACGAAAAAGGCGTCAAAGGAAAGAAACTTTACATCTTTTTAAGATTAACCGGGCAATTTGTAGCCGCAAACTTTACGGGGAAATAACATGGGACTAGCAATAGGCAAAACTATTGTCGCAGCACTTTTAATCAGTTTTGTTTCTTGGCTCTCAGGAAAGAAAACAGGTTTGGCAGGTTTCTTAACCGCCCTACCTCTCACTACTTTACTGGCCTTAGCTTTCTCTCATATGGAATGGGGAGACTCTAAACAGTCTGTTGAGTATGCAAAAAGTGTATTTGTGGCAATTCCAGTTTCGTTATTATTTTTTATTCCATTTTTACTGGCCCACAAATTAAATCTTAACTTCTGGGCATGTTACTCGAGTGGACTGGCCTTGTTAGGAGTTGGTTATTTTATTCACACCTATGTATCTAAGTTCATTTAACAATTTCAAAATCTTTTCCCGGTCATTCGCCGGGAAAAGAGGTTTATTCCATATCAGAATAAACGCTTCTTACTCCCTCAAGAGAACAGAATGGATAACCATCTCTTACTGTAAAAACGACAACATATTCAGCTGCAATTTCAACTCTATCGAAGACTCTTACTTTTGAAACATAAGTATTGTGATGACCGTATCCAGTTCTTACTCTTCTTTTTAAACGTGTACTCTTATGAGTAATATCAAAATAGGAAACCCCATGACCTTCTCTTTTCATTTCCTTTTTCACTTCACTTACCGCCCATCTCTTGGCCGATCGGTAACATTTATCTCTGGCGAATGTTTGGGTAGCTGTTAGTAGGACTAGTGTTGCGAGAATGAGTTTTTTCATAGGTGCTCCTTACTTTGATTGAGTGTCTTAAATGCACTCTAGCAAAACTCAGAGCTAATTGCGGTTATTCTTAGTAAGTATGAAGATTCGGGAGCGCTCCCAGTTGGTGCTTCGGGAGCACTTTTGGAGATTAATTAAAGATTGGCCTCTAAACCACCAAAAAGAGAGTAACAATTAGGAAGATTCTCAGCCCTTAGACTTTCGACCAAACGAGAACTTCTCAATCCTTTAGAGCAAACAAAAAGATATTTCTTATCTTCAACCAGATCACTCTTCCACTCTTCTAAAAGTGAGAGAGGTTTACTGAGGTAAGTATTATGAGACTGTACTGTAGATAGCTCTTCACCTTCACGAATATCAATAATTTCCATATCGGGATGATTTAATCCCTCAACTTCAAATTCTTTTTTACTTTCATAATCTACATTTAGAACAGACTTGATACTTGCAACAGATGAACAAAGAGGACATTCTTCATCTTTTTTCCATTTAATTTTAGAAGTATTAAAGCTCATTAAATCGACTAAAGTTGTCGTATTCTGTTGAGTTGATCCCTGTCCAAGAGTCATTTTTATTGCTTCCATGGCCTGAATAGAACCCATCACACCAGCTGTTGCTCCAATGACTCCTGCCTGCTCACAAGTACCAGTACAATTCTTTTCAGGCACTTGTGGCCAAAGACATCTTAAACAACCATGCTCAGAATTTTTGGAGTAATTAAAGACTTGAACCTGTCCTTCATACTGATAAATAGAGGCCTGAACTAAATCTTTTTTCAAGAACCAAGCAGCATCATGCAATAAGTACTTTGTCGCAAAGTTATCACAGCAATCAATCACC
>JAGSHI010000212.1 GCA_023954635.1 Bacteriovoracaceae bacterium | reverse complement strand
CATAGGTTTTATATCTTCAGAGTTTGAGATCTCCATTCCTAAATGACCATTAAATTTTATTAACGTAGTATTTTCAAAATCATTTGGATTTAACTCAAAAACCTTAGGGGAGACCTCATCTCTTGTTCTCACATGACAAGACCTATCGATCTCATAACACTCGGCCTTATCCCAACGAGTATGACGATGGCAAACCCTAGGTTGATCGACGATGGAAGTTAGTATCTTAGAGTTTTCAATAAAAGCTGGTTGTAATTTTTGACCTCTTATTTCGACTAACACTCGCCCCTCACTTAATTGATTTTTATCGACAAGCTCCTCTTTATTGGAAAAAGATTTATAGTCCGTAGAAGTAAAAAAACCTACAAACTGTTGTTTGTTATTTTTCATCTTCCTCCATTGGCGCTGTGATTCTCGATAAGTTCTCTTACCCATGAAATACATCACAGTTCCATCATTATGAAACTCAGTCTCTGGATAAATCGATTTCATAAATGAATTAACTTCTAAATCTGTTGAGTATTCCAAAAGAGATTCATCCTTCAAAATAAATATCTTCTGCTGTCTGTAGTCGTTTTGCCATTGATTTTTATACTCAACGATTTTATTTCTAGTCGCTATTTCAAAGTTTGATACGTAAAGCCCCGTCCATGAAGACCCATTCATAAGTTTTGTCATTTGCTTTGGGGTAATTTTGAAAACCAATTGATATGAATAGTTAGGTTTAAAACTTCCTTTCTGCAGATGAAGATCTTCATTCTCATTTGAATACTTCAAGAGCGGAGCTTCAGCTAACTCAATTTTTTTAAAATTATTTGATAGGGAATAAAGCTTAAATTGAATATCTCTAATCTTCATTTCTTTTGCCGCTTGATAATTCATTTCAATTGAAAACTTCAATTCAACGTTATTGTAATTTTCGGGATTGAATGATTTAAAAAGATTTGTTTTATTTAAAGATTGGAGCCTTACGAGGTTCATTCGTCGATCAATATGATTGATTGGAAAATCAAACTGTAATGAATCCTGCTCTTCCTCTAACTTTGATAAATAAGTCCATTTCTTTACAAAGTACTTATCAGAATTAACTAGTACTTCATTTAATTCAAAAGTCTTCGATTTAATTCCTGTGTAGGTCACGGTTCCTTTATTGACTTTAATTATTTGTGGATTTATTAAACTCTGCGTTTTCGTTTTTTCTTGATTCATTAAGAGGTGACTTAAATTATTTTTTCGAATGTTCTCTTTGCCACAAGAAATAAAAAGAAGAGTAAAAATGATTAATGTATTTTTCATATAACCTCCATTGGTGGAGGATTATTGACTCAAAACATTCAAAAATTGAAGTTTAGGAAGAAGAAAGAGAGAAATCTTGCAAAAATGAAACAGAGATAAACTCAGTTACATATTCTCATTTACTCTTTGAACTTTCACACCAAGCCCAGCAAGTTTTTGGTCAAGTCGCTCATAACCTCTATCGAGATGATAAATTCGTCGAATCTCACTTTTTCCCTTGGCGGCGACAGCTGCAACAACGAGAGCAGCACTTGCTCGAAGATCGGTACACATTACAGGAGCTCCACTTAACTGTTCTGATCCCTCAATAAAGGCAGAGTTTCCTTTTAAATCTATCTTGGCCCCAAGTCTAGAAAGCTCAGGCACATGCATAAATCTATTTTCAAAAATGGCTTCAGTTATGATCGAATGCCCAGGAATGGTACAACATAGGGCCATCATTTGAGCTTGAATGTCAGTTGGAAAACCAGGGTATGGTTGAGTTTCAATCTTGGCTGGTTTTAATTGAGATGGTTTTACATGAATAGAGTTTTCACCGTCTTCTAAATTAGCCCCCATTGATCTTAAGGTATCTAAAACAAACTCTAAATGTTGAGGCTTGATTCCCTCGACAGTAATTTCAGAATTCGTCATTAAACCGGCCATAACATATGTTGCCGCCTCTATCCGATCTCCAATGGCCTCGTATTCAACTTCTTTAAGTTCATTGACCCCTGTAATTTCAATTTTTGATGTTCCCGCGCCAACAACTTTTCCACCCATCGCATTGATAAAGTTTGCTAGATCTACAATTTCGGGCTCTCTGGCAGAGTTTTCAATGACAGTCGTTCCCGGTGTAAAGACAGCAGCCATCATCAAGTTTTCAGTTGCCCCGACAGAAGGAAATTTCAATGGTAAGTGGACGGCCTTTAAGTTTCTTTTAGTGGCCTCTACATATCCATTTTCAATAACAATTTCAGCACCCATTTTTTCAAGGTTATCGAGGTGAATATCAATCGGTCTTGTTCCGATTGCACATCCTCCAGGGAGAGAAACTCTGGCTTTTCCAATTCTAGCAAGAAGTGGTCCCAAGACAAAGATTGAGGCACGCATAGTTTTAACAAGTTCATATGTCGCAAGATGGTTTGAAATATTAGAAGGGTCTAATGTTGTAACATTTTCTTTCTGATCAACTCTCACTCCAAGGTTTTGCAAGAGAGTAAGCATCGTTCGAATATCACGTAATTCAGGTAAGTTTTTCAAATGAACAGGTTTATCGTTCAATAAAACTGCGGCCAAAATTGGAAGATAAGCATTCTTAGCTCGTGATATTTTCACACTTCCAGAGAGTTTATTAGGTCCTTCAATAATTAACTTATCCATTTTTTTTCCTCATCTGAACAAACCGAGTTCTTCCGGTTAGATCAGCTTTTAGTTCAACATCAGAAAATCCCATCACTCTAGCCAATTGGCCCAAGTCTTCTAAGTGATTTTCATGACCCTCCATCAAAAATACCCCATCATCTAAAAGGCAGTTATAAACCTGTTTAAAAAACTTTTTAAACCAGTTTTCATATTCATCATCATTAAGCCAAAGAGCAAGTCCAGGTTCAAAATCTTTAACTTGATTATGAACTAACTCGCAATCTTGTTCTCGTTTTATATAAGGAGGATTAGAAATGATCAAATGAAAATTTTCTTCAACTCCGTTCAATCGATCAGTCTCAATAAATTCAAGTTTACTTTGAGAAGGAATTGTATACCGTAGATTAAAATAATTTCTTTTTGCAATAACGAGAGCATCTTTAGAAATATCAGAGGCCATTGCTTTCACAGGCCTTTTGACATCTTGAAGAATTGAAATTGGAATAACTCCAGAACCTGTTCCAACATCAATCATTTTCAATGTTTCATCAGTCTTTTTTGACCATTTATTTAGTTCAGCGATTCCCATCTCGACGAGTTGTTCTGTTTCACTTCGTGGGATTAAAACATCAGGAGTAACAGAGAACTCAGAGCGATAAAAAAAAGCTTTCCCTGTAATGTACTCAAGGGGAATTCCAAGTTCTAAACTATTAAAAAATCGTGTCGCAGGGTTAGAGGCCGTAGGCAGATAGAGACTGTTAAAAAACTCTTGTGTTGAAAGTGTTCCCAAGAATAAGAGTTCAAGTTCTTGTTTGATTCTACGAACTGTTAGACCAGGGTAATTCTTTTTTAAATTCTTTTCATGAACTTTAAAAAAGTCTTGAGTATATGTTTCAAGAGTGGAGGT
>JAGSHI010000139.1 GCA_023954635.1 Bacteriovoracaceae bacterium | reverse complement strand
TGGGCGGGCCATTGGGGTGATGTAGTATTTGAAATCTATTTTGTCATTTTAAGGTTAAAGTTATAAATCCATTCACCTTTACGTCTTCGATATGTATGTTGTGGGATCAATTCAATATTATCCCAACCAGCTTTTTGTAATAAGTTCACCCAAAGAACTCCTTTTTTGGGATCCGATTTAGCAAGCTCTAGGGCCTGTCTTTTTACTTCTCTAGTCATAAATTCTTCAGCTGCTTTTTTATTACCTGAGTTTAGAATTTGTTTATAAGATGGGTTCTCTGAAACTTGTTGTGCCATTCTATGAAAAGCCTTCATCGATTCCTGATTTCCATTATCAATAATCATTTGTGTTCCTTTCGGGGCCATCTCATAGAATGCTTTGTTTATTTGTCCACCAACCCCTTGACCTCTCAGTTCAGGAACTATTTCAATACTCCCCATTCCGTAACTTCCATTAACAAGCGTTCTTGTTCCCTTACCAACCTTAGCGCCATCAGACTTCCTTAAAACCTCGTAACTAACAGTCTCTACTCCTTCAGCATTTTTTGATAGGATAGTCTTTAAATGGTACTGGCTTCCGTCTTTTCCAACAAGATCGAGCATTTCTAAGTTATCTCCAACTTTATTTCCAGTTAAACTTCCAGCTTGATCTGTACTAGATGAAAACTCTGGAAATTTGAAACTCGTAGGTCGAGCAGAATGTCTCGCTTGTTTAATTGGACCACCATCGGCCTTTTTTAGGAGATGCATATTTTCAGCAACAAGTTCGTCAAATGAGTCCGCAATATCTCCAAGAGTGGTTCCCGGAGGATAGTTTTCTAAAAGTTTTTCTAGGTCTTCAGCTTTAATTGTAAAAGCACCAAGTGGCATTGAAGATTGTTTGGCATCAAGTAAAACTTCCATAGCATCAGCGCCACTGGTTCCTCTACCGATTGAGCCATCAAATGCCTTTCCTCCAATATTAGGGTCAACTTCTCCAATAACGATTGTAATATCCTTTAGCTTTTTATTTTTAAGAACTGCATCCATTAGTGAATGTGATTCACCATGCCCAAGTGCAACTGTGGCTGACTCGCTCCAACTAACACCATCATATTGATATTTAAAATTTGGATCAAAATCTCCAGCTACTGCCCTAAACACAGGCTTCTTACCCCTCGCTTGGATATCATCGACAACACCTTTCATTCCTGGTGGATAACTTTCGGCCTCTACTTTTAGTAATTTTTTTCCAAGTTCTTGAGCCGTTTCGCTTGCCCAATATCCATCATGACTATGAGAATTAATCTCTCCAAATAACTCTTTAGTTTCACTACTTCTTTTTGTTGCTTCATCGATTGAGGAAGTGGGAGCTAATTCAGCAGTTTTACCTAAAGCTCTAGCGACGACTTCAGGGTCAGCTTTGTTTTTCATTAGCTTCAGAATTAAGTCTTCTGGTAAGTTTGCGCCTTTTAAAACTTCAAGATGAGTGAGCAGGTCGTCTCCTGCAAGAGCTCCTTTTTTTGAAGCTGATAGGAAAGAAACAATAGCTTCTCTTTGAGAGTGATTTAACGGGAAATCATCAGCTACACCCATAAGAAGCTTAGCGTTCTTTAAGGTTCTTCTATCAAGAACTTCTTTTACTGCGGCTGGTACTATAGGGAGAGCAGAAAGAGCAAGCCATATACCATCAGATTTCATGCAAGAAGAAAAACTGTTTGTCTGATTCGTACCATCGTATTTTGATTCAATTGGACAGGCATTACTTGAAGGTTTTTTTATATCACTGACTTGGTCAAAGTTGTTACCACATTTATTAACAGCATCGTAAACGGATCTGGCCATATCTGCGACATCAAGACCTATTGCTGCATATCGCGCTACTTGTGCACCTGTACCAGCAACCATTCTTACTCTTTGCGCGACCGATAATGCTTTCCCTGCAGTCTGTGCGACACGAGCACTTGCAACCCAAGCGGCTCCTCCTCCTGCTATTGATCCAGCTCCTGCTGTTGCTACAGTTAGTGCTGCTCCTATCAGGAGTTCATTTCGAACTTGGCGATATTCTTCAATGTTTCCTCTATAGGCTTCACGACACTCCATTAATCCTAATTGTTCATTTGCGAAGTTTGACTTCTCTCTCCTTATCGAAAGAAGTTTTCCTTGCTCAGACTCTAGAACTATTGACTCTGGCATCTCAGGTTTAGGAAATGCTGTGAATTGAGGTGCTTTCTTCAGAGCTTCTCGTACTTGATCTTTATCGCAGCCACCTTCAATTCCATCAAGGCATTTGAGAGCAGTGCTGTATTCATTTAGAACATCGTTAAGTTTATTTCTCGTTGATTGAGCTTGAGCTACTACAGCTTTACAAGTGTGAAATTTATCAAGGTTGTCACAAAAACCTTCCCCGGCACCATTATTGTCAGCAAAACATTTTTTTCTCTCTGACTTATAACTCTCATTGAAAATTTCTCCTTTGAGCCAAGGGTTAGAGTTCTCATAAATTTGAATTTGCTGTTCTAGGACCTTTTTCTGATTTTCATCTTCTAGAGACTCTACACCTTTTTTCATTGCTCGAACCATCTGCAATGAATCTGCAGTATCCTCAAACATAGAGGAATAATTTATTTCATTATTACATTTAGTTTTTAGTTTATTACACTTAGGAACAGAACCTGCTACATGCCGATGTTTTGCACAACTGATTCCCTGCAGGGTGAGAGAGGAACTCTTTCCAAAATGTTCGTCCTTGGAGCACTTGGCCCCTAGAATTTTATCTAGATTTGAAAGTGATTGTTGAATACTGAAAAAACCATCTCGTAAACGTTTTTTTCCCACATAGTATGATGTAGCAAGTGCTGCCTGCCATTTAGGATTGTGTTTATGAATTGAGTTGGATCCATTAACGCACGCTAAGGCAATTGGATCTCCTTCTTGAATAAATCCAAAAAGTTCTGGATTGGCTCGAAATACTTTTTCTAATTTATAACCCTCATTCCCTCCTCTTATGGCCGGGGGAGTTGGAGTATAGTCTTTGCATCCATTGCTTATGTCAGAATCACTAAAGTCATCATCAATCATGTTTACTAGAAATTGTGGACAAGAGTTTTGTCTTAATCGAGTATGATCGAGAGAGCATTGAACTTGAGGATTCATTACTTCAATTAATCTATTTAGTTCATTTGCAGAGTGCACTACTCCGTCTGAGCAACATGTGGCATTCCCTCCAAGACCTATTAAGCGTCCATCAGAACATTTACATTGAGCTTGAAGAACTGAACCACATTTCCCTGCACATCGCTCAGCTATGGGATCCATTGAGAAACCCAAACTAAGCTGAAAAAATATAAATATAAAAGATAAGACTCGCATACAGTGTTTTAAGTTTAATGTTATCCCAGTACTTTTCGGAGAACTAACTTAAAACTTTAGTATTTTCAGTTACTTATCTCTTGGCCTTGAATTTATATCTGTCAAAAAACTAAGGCAAATCAATGGTTTATGAGGATCTTGCTTATCAAAAGATTAACACAAGTAAATCCTCTTGGCGTGACTTTGGGCGGGCCATTGGGCTGATGTGAACCTTAGAAGTTGTAGAAGATGTTTAATGATAAGTTTTTTGAGTCAATATTTTCAACTTCATTTACCTCGGTTTTAGCTGTCTCTCCTCCTGCCTGGTACGAGGTATCAATAAAGATATTGTCCAGGTTTTTCCAAACAGCGTAGTTTAAACCAAGTCCAAGTCCTGAATTGTGTTCAATACTTATCCCAGCAGAAATAGAACGAAATAAATAACTCATATCATGTATGACAGAGATTCCACTAACGCTATTATTTCTTCCTATTCCATACTCTAAATTATTTTGTCCTATTCCAACGCCTAGTTCTGGAGTTATAGATAGGTTAAGTTTATTAACTCTGAATGAATAATTGACACTTTGTTCGACAAAGTAGGTCATTTGATTTAGATAATCAAAATTTTTTGCTTCTTTAATTTTAGAACCTGGAATATCAACTGATTTACTACCAATAATAAAATGAACTTTACTCGAAGTGGAAAGTTGATCATATAAAGGTATATCAAAACTTAATTTTGTATGAATTGAGTCTACTTTATTAACTCGAAACTTTAATCTACTCGATTGGTGAGTTGATTCTGTTCTCCCTATACTGACTTTGAATTGCTTTTTTCCTATAGGGTTCTCTAGGGTTTCATTCAGCTTTGAATTCGCACTAGATAGTATGGGGAATAAAATTAGAATAGTTATAGTAAATCGAAAGAGCATTCTTAACCTCAACTGGTAGGATTTTTTCTAACTATACAGAAGTTTAAGAAAATGAAGATTTTTAGTAGTGTTTTTTGTTAAAATGGACTTATTTGCCATAAATAGGGAAGATATTATAATTCCCAAAATAGCCCTAATCTCTTAAAATTATTAGTAGAGAGGAGAATTTCCATGAAGATTAAAGTTCTATTTTTACTAGTAGCAGTATCATCTTGTGCCAGTTTTCAGGAGCGAAGTTGTAATACTGAAGGTGCGTATCAATTAGGTAGAAGTCAGGCTAAGAAATGGGAATCAAATAACTCTAAACTCCTTGGAGCAAAATGCGCTGAAGTATCTACTTATTCAGTTAAGTCATTCATGAAAGATTATACCTCTGGTTATAGTCAACAAATGGAAGTTCAATGTAGTGAAGGAGAAGTTGAGGCTACAGCAGAAGCTGCCGCAAATGCAGGGGATTACTCACACAAGGAATTCTCTAAGTTTACTAAATGCTCTGGTAAAAAAAGTGTTAAAAAACTTAAGAAAGTCTATATGAAGGCATTTGCTGAAGTTTATTGTACAGAAGCGAAAGCATTTTCTCTTGCCCAGGAAGCATCAAGCAAGTTGAGTGCAATGGATATGAATTTTATGAATCCTTGCCCTCGAAAATCAAGAAGAAGATTGGGAAGGCTGTATAAAAAAGAATACGAAAAAGGGATAAAGCAACAATGCTCTCCGATAAATGTTACTCATCTAGGTATTCAAGATGCGAGGTCAGGAAAACAATTTGGAGAAGGTTTAAATAATTTAAAACGTTGTCCAGCTCGTATGCAAACAAGGGCCTTGCGTAATTATCAACTAGCTTTTTATAGAGAGAAGCAGCGAGCAGAAAGACTAGCTCAGCAAGATCAAGTTAACCAAGACAGGCAAAGGGATATTATAAGAAATTCTCGAGTTGATTTTAAAGCAATGGGAAGATCGTACTATACTCTTTGTGAAATCGCGGGAACTTCAGTTAAGTCAACTCTCTACTTTGCGGACGATAAGCAGGCTTATTTAACAGGTTATTTTAATGTTCAAGTTTATGACGACCTTTCTAATATAATTCACAATCAAAAGAACATATACGTCTCAACAAGCTATGGGAAAACTGGTGATAAGAAGGATATCCCATCTTTTGTTGCTCCCTCTAAAGCCTACTCCTGTAAGGCTTTCTATTACAAAAAATGATGGATTGACTGAAATCGAGAGCTATTTGCAATATGGTTTTTTGCGCTCTTGTTCTAGAGTTGTTTTCATTTTAATTTCACCATAGTCACTGATATCGTTAGTCTTTGCTGCTGCATGAACTCGAGGAATTATTCCAAGCGTTTGAACCATCATATCTCTTTGAAGTATCTTAAGGCTGAAATCTGCTCTATTTTTAACCCAAGTCATCGCCGTTTCATAAGTTTGGCCTATAAGTTTTTCTGGTACCAAATCAACACCTTTAAGTCCAATACTCTCAAATACCTTCTCCATCTTGCGTACGGATTGCATATTCATCACGCCATTTGGTGCAATTCTTTTTTGAAGCAAGTTTTGAGCTTTAGTAAATTGAGATTCAAAGCTAATACCTCCGGCATTACTACTTAGGACACCTGCTGACATTCCCATCCAAAGGAGCATCCCCATCGAACCAAAGTTAGCATCGTTTTTATCTTTTTCAATTTCAGATAACTTAGAATCTATTGCAGCTTTAGCTTTTTCTGCAGCTTCTCTAACTGAAAGTTGGGCACTAACATTTTCAGCACCAAACTTTGCCATTGCAATATAGTTGGCCGCCACACTTACTGGAGGGGGAGCGAGGACCATCGCACCGATTAAGGCGTAGTTTGTCGTTGTATTTGCGGCTTCCGTTAAATCCTTATAACTTATCCCATAAGTCTTCCAAGGGGTTGGTAGGTAAAATCTTTCTCGTTCATAATCATAGTATTTTTGCTTCATCCCAATATGGGCCCTCGTCATAACCTGACATGCATGAAGTCTATTCTTATCATTTGGAAGGGAAGCAATATAGCGATCTAGAATGGCAACTCTATTACCATCAATAATATTTTTAGGTTTATCTATATTACCAGTATAGGCTGGGCCATTATAATGGTTTCCTATACTATCAAAACTTTGACTGGCTCTTTTCTTTCTAGCTCTAAGAGCAGGAATAATTCCATCGTGACTATTTGTTGAGTTTGTATCAGAGCCTTTTTTAATCGCATTAAGTAAACTCTTCATAAGCTTTTTTCTTGTTTCATTCTTCACTGACTTTGGGGCATCTTCACTTAGCTCTTCAAGGTTCTCAATACCAGGATCTTCCATGTTTAAAATTAAATTAGAGGTATCAACACCTTTCCAATAAATAGGTTCTTGTAGGTCAACGACTCCCTTTTGATAGACTTCTCCTACGTTTCTGTCATATATCCCTTTTTTAAGTGAGTCTGTAGAAACTAAACCAGGAGCTTTTTGTTTGGATTCGCATATTTCTCTAGCTGCTTTTATTCGGGCAGTTTCTTGAAGGGGTTCCTTGATTTTATCTATGTATTTTTTAGCTGACTGAATAATAAAAGGTTTCATTTTAAAACAAGACTTTCCTCTTGGATTCCAATCTCTAAGTTTTGTAATTTGAAGAATCCCTTCGCTTTTTACAACTCCGGTTGGCTTGTGACAGATCTCTGGAGGTGTTCCTTTTTTTATTTTTTTTTCTACTTTTTCGAAATCTTCATCATAGAAAATACCTTTAAGGTTTACCTCTATCTCAGAATCAAAATTTTCAGAGTCTGATCGAGACTCTAATGCTTCTAGGTTTACATTTTTTACATCTGTTCTCGTATTAACTAAGAATAGTGAAGTAAGTACAGGAGCGTAGTTACTGCGAATATTTTCAAACATACTCGATGTTTGGAGACAATCATCACCTTTGAAGTTTGCGCCGGAGGATTCGAGTGCCATTTCAAGACATTTTATGTTTTGTTTGCGCTCATCAATCAATCTATCTGCTTCCATGATTTCTGCATTATGCCAGATATCTGAAGCGATGAGGGCCTCAGTTGTCGACTTGTAAGCTTTTTTATTCGTTCTGACGTGATTGATGAGATCACTAATAGATTCTAACTCTGATGATAATGTATAAGTACAACTTGGAACGAAGCGGCCTTTATCTTCTAGATCGCTGCAACCTTTTTTAAAGGCAGAGTCACTAAGATTATATCCAGACTCCTTCTCTGTTTCTCCTGACTTTCCAATCTCTTCATATTCTGGAAAATAGGATTCATTATATTTACCAAAGCCCTTTACTTTCATTTTCTTGACCGAGCTGGATCTTTTTTTATGTCTTCTTGCAGCTTGCTCAGCAAATGAAGTATTCAGCATAAAAAATGAAAGAATGAAAACGAGGAGTTTTCGCATTGGCCTTTCCGATAAGGGTTATTCTCTACTCATATTATCGGGTATAACGCTGAATTTCGTTAAGGGTTTCTTTGGATATATACTCGTGATTTTAGTTAGTTAGATCTCTGGGTCCCACTTTTTGCAGGTGATTTTCTCGCCATTGAAGTCTAGTACTGTATCAAGACTTTTTCTAAGGCAAAACGGAGTGTCACTCGGAATACTTCCTGAGTTGTAGCCAAACTCAATCATGGCCTTGTCGTAAGGTAAGGGTTTGGTTTGTTGTCTTATTTTTGCACCTATAAGGGCAAAGAATTTAATATGAAGATAGTCCATAAGTGTTGTCGTGGATATCAACTCTGGGTGAATTTTGTCACTCAGAACATAGTCTTTAAGAATTTTTGGAAACTTACTTAAATCAAAGTCTCTACCTTCACTACCTGCAAAGTTGTGCCGAATTCCAAGTGAGTGGCCAATTTCGTGTGCAACTGTTTGGCGGATATAATCTTCTTGAAATCGAACTTTAAATTCATTTAGCTTTTCGCTATCGAGGTTATGATCTGTGCCAACTTGGCTTCCCATCTCAAGTGCGTATTGAAGAAACCCAGAGGTTACATAAACATATGAACCCATGATTTCCCCAGTCTCAGGATTTAGGGTCATACTTCCTGAAGAGGCTCCATTAGTTTTATCATCTATAAACTCAACTAGGTTTACGCCAGGGTGCCAAGGGCGAATCCCCTTATACGCATCTTTTATTACAATATTTTGTTTTCCAAATATATTGTTCCAATAATTTATTCCATCAACAAAACTCTCTCTTAAGTTCTTAGGAATATTTTTGGTTAAGTAATAAGTTCTAGGTTTTGAAAAATCATGTTTTGAAATATAGGTAGCATTGTCATTATTTAAGAAGGGGAAAGAGTTATAAAAAGCT